>NZ_JAHYXL010000001.1:3340000-3810000 GCF_028534175.1 Shinella sp. HY16
TATGCCGACCAGATGTCGATCGAGGAGGTCGAGGAGAATGTGCGCACCAACGGCTCGGTGCTGACGGACGGCAGCACGCAGGTCGCCTCCCTCTACTATGTGGATCCGCAGCGCTTCGCCTCGGACTCCTCCGATCTCGACCTCCTGCAGGGCCTGACGGCCCGCATCGTCGAAGAGAACATGAGCGTCTCGACCTTCGATACGCTGACGCCCGACGACACCGAATATGCCGACGACGTCATCCCCGTACGCCGCGCCGCCGATATCGGCGAGATCATGACGGCCGCCGGCTACACGAAGGCCCAGGCCGAAGACCTTTCCGCCTATCTCGAAAGTCCGCTGGGCAGCAAGCAGCTGGCCGAGGGCGACGTGCTGCGCATCTGCATCGTGCAGAAGGGCAAGGAAGCCAGCATCGTGCGCGCCAGCGTCTATTCGCGCGGCCGCCATGTGACGACCGCCGCGCTTGACGACCAAGGCCGCTTCGTCAACGGAACGGAGCCGCCGGTGCTCGACGCCGTCGCCACCGCCTTCGACGACGACGACAGGCCCGCCATCATCGCGGGACGCGACCTGCCACGCGTCTATGACGGCATCTATCGCGCCGCGCTTTCCTACGGCATGGGCAAGGACATGACGGCGGAGGTCATCCGTGTCCTTGCCAGCAATGTCGATTTCCAGGCGCAGCTGCGACCGACGGATTCACTCGAAGCCTTTTTCTCCGTCACCGACCAGAACGGCGCGGCCACCGAGGAATCGGAAATCCTCTTCCTCGATGCCAAGTTCGGCGACACGGAAACCCGCGTCTACCGCTTCCAGAACCCGGAAGACGATTCCGTCGACTATTACGACGAGAACGGCAAGAGCATCCGGCAGTTCCTGCTGCGCAACCCGGTCCCGAACGGCACATTCCGCTCCGGCTTCGGTATGCGGCGCCACCCGATCCTCGGCTTTTCGCGCATGCATACCGGTGTCGACTGGTCGGCACCGCGCGGCACACCCATCATCGCGGCCGGCAACGGTGTCGTCGAGAAGGCAGGCTGGGATTCCGGCGGCTACGGCAACCAGACGCTGATCCGCCATGCCAATGGCTATGTCTCGTCGTACAATCACCAGAACGCCATCGCCAAGGGCATCAAGCCCGGCGTCAAGGTCCGCCAAGGCCAGGTTATCGGCTATGTCGGCTCGACCGGTCTTTCGACCGGCCCGCACCTGCATTACGAGATGATCGTCAACGGCAACAAGGTGGACGCGTTGAAGATCCGCCTGCCCGGCGGCAAGTCGCTAGAGGGCAAGGCCCTTACCCAGTTCGAGGTCGAGCGCAAGCGTATCGACGACCTGCTCGGGCGCGGCGACGGAACGACGGAAGTCGCCGAGAGCCATTAAGACCCGGGGACAGCTTGAACGGCCAACAATGTACGGGCGAATGGCACCCGTCATTCGAAACCAGATCAATCGAGCGGAAAAACACGAAGCCGCAGGTTCACGCCTTCTTGCGGATCAGGAAACGATGCCCCGCTTCGACGCGCTCGCTTGCTTCGAGCGCGTGGCCATCCTCGTGGCAGAAATGGGGAATGTCGATGACGGCCAGCGGGTCGGTGGTCTCCACCCAGAGCACGCTGCCGGCATTCATCGTCGAAAGGCGTTTGCGCGTCTTCATCACCGGCAGTGGGCATTTCAGGCCGCGCAGGTCGTAGACCTCGGCATCGACGCCGGTCCCTGGCGCGGTCATTTCTGCCAGAACTTCCAGAACGGCTTTTCCGCCGCCTTTTCGACGACCTGAACGCTCGGATTTTCTTCCGGCACCGGCAGCGCATCGGCACCAGCAACCAGCTTTTGAACAGGCTGGCCGGTGGTCGCGACGACGGTGTTCTCCGTCTTCTGTACTGCCTGCCGACCCGCATCCTGCTGGCTCTGCTCGGTCACCTCGGCAACAGGCTCAGCCTTGCGCGGCTCGGCCTTGTTGTTCCAGAACTTCCAGAAGGGTTTTACGTCCTTCTTCTCGACGGCGGCAACGCCCGGATTTTCTTCCGGCACTGGTAGTGCGCCCGCGCCCCGCGCCTGTTTCTCGGCTTTTTCAGCCGCGACATCGGCAGCGAAGGCTTCCGCTTCCTTGATCTTCGCCTGTTCCGCCGCAAGCTTCGCCTCTTCGGCCTCGCGAACCGCGCGCTCCGCTGCCTCGACCTTGCGCTTTTCGGCCTCTTCGACCTTACGCTTCTGCTCGGCGATTTCGCGGGTGGTCATCAGCTTGCCGGCATCGAGCGAATTGCCGGTCGGCGCATAGGCGAGTTCACGCCCTTTGCGCTGGTCGGCGACGATCGCCTTGCGCTGGGCTTCCGAAGGCTCGACCCAGACCGTGCCGTCATATTTCTGCATGGCCTTGGCATAGGCTGCCGCGTAGGTCTTGTTGTAGCTGCCGAGCGCCACTTCAAGGCTCGCCGGCGTCGTCATCGCCGGACAGGCACCCACCGGCGAGAAGGCTTTGTCGGCCTGCTGGTTGAAGACGTACCTCTTCTCGCAGACATTGACCTCCGGCGGACGCTTGGTCAGCTCGAAATGGTCGTAACCGACCTTCAACATCTTCCAGAAGTCGATATTCGGATTGTCGCGGTGGCGCGCCATGTTTTCCGCGGTCATGCGGAACGGGAACGCCTGGAGCTGGATCGTCGACTGTCCGCCATTGAAGGCATCACGCGCGAAGGCGAAGATCTCGACCATCTGCTCGTCGGTCATCGAGTAGCAGCCGGACGACGAACAGGCGCCGTGGATCATCAAATGCGTGCCGCTCGCCTTGTTGGCGCGGTCAAAGGCATTCGGAAAGCCGGTATTGATGGCCAGGAAATAGCTCGAGTTCGGGTTCATGTTCGCCTTGGAAAGCGGATAAAACCCTTCCGGCGCCTGACGGTCGCCTTCCTTCATCTTCGGCCCGAGTTTGCCCGACCAGGCGCAGATCTTGTAGTTGCGCACCAGCTGGTAGCGGTTCGAGCGGTCGGCCTTCCACAACTCCAGCCGGCCCTCTTCCTTGAAGATGCGCAGCATCATCGGCGAAGATCGGTCGATGTTCATCGAGGAAAGCTTGCCGAGCACCGCCGACGAAAGCTGGTAGTCGGTCTTCTTGGAAACCTTGGTGATATCGACGTCGACTTTATCGAACGTGTCGAGCGTCTCGTTGGTGCAGCCGGCGGCGGCCACAGCAAGAAGCGATACGGCGGCAAGAGCAGTCAGGCGCATTCCAGAGGTCCGTCAACAATCACGAGATCGCAAGCCGTCGCGCCAGCGGGCGGACGCGCAGTGGTAACCGGCTTATACTTCATAAAGTGTTAACCGGAAATTCTTTTGCGAGGCTGCCGGCACGCCGCACCGTTTCAGACACAAGGATTATGGCCGAGATGGGGCGAAAGCCGCCGATCGGCAAGAATCCGCTCAGAGCTGGCGGCCGATGTTGAGGTAACGCTGGCGGCGATCCTTTCGCAGCTGGTCGCCCGGCTTCGCCGAAAGATCCTTGAGCGCAGCCGCAATGACGTCACCGGTGCGGGCGATAACACCCTGCGGATCGCGGTGCGCGCCACCAACAGGCTCCTGGATGATCCCGTCAATGATGCCGAAGGTCTTCAGATCCTCGGCGGTGATCTTCATGTTGCTGGCCGCTTCCTTGGCCCGCGTGGAATCACGCCAGAGGATGGAGGCAGCGCCTTCCGGCGAAATCACGCTGTAGATCGCATGTTCGAGCATATAGACACGGTCGCCGGTGGCGATCGCGATGGCACCGCCCGAACCGCCCTCGCCCAGCACCACCGAAACGATCGGCACGCGGACATTGAGGCACATTTCGGTGGAGCGGGCGATGGCTTCGGCCTGGCCGCGCTCTTCCGCACCGATGCCGGGATAGGCACCCGCCGTGTCGATCAGCGTGATGATCGGCAGGCCAAAGCGGTCTGCCATTTCCATGACGCGGATCGCCTTGCGGTAGCCTTCCGGCCGAGCGCTGCCGAAATTGTGCTTGAGGCGCGACTTGGTGTCGTTGCCCTTTTCCTGCCCGATGATGGCGACGGCCTCACCGTTGAAACGACCGAGGCCAGCCTGGATCGCCTCGTCCTCGGCGAACTTGCGGTCGCCGGCAAGCGGGGTGAACTCTTCGAAGAGCTGGGCGGCGAAATCGAGGAAATGCGGGCGCTGCGGATGGCGCGCAACCTGCGTCTTCTGCCAGGGCGTCAGCTTCGCATAGATATCGGCCATCGCCTCCCGGGCGCGCACTTCCAGCCGGCCGACCTCATCCGTCGTGTCGATGCTCTCATCTTCCTCGGCGAGCTTGCGGAGCTCGTGGATCTTGCCTTCGAGATCCGAGATGGGCTTTTCGAAATCGAGGTAGTTGTGCATGAGATGCGTTTCCGATCGTTTGCTCAAACCGCGTCAGGATGCCGTCGGCCAAGGGCCAGTGGCATGAAGAGGGGTCCTAATCCGGTTTTTTTGCCTGTTTGGCAAGAGGGTGATGGGTCTGAACGAGCTGGTGGAGCCGTTCTTCCAGCACATGCGTATAGATTTGTGTCGTCGAAATGTCCTGATGGCCGAGCAGTTCCTGCACCGCACGCAGGTCCGCGCCGTTCTGCAGGAGATGGCTGGCGAAAGCATGGCGCAACACGTGTGGCGAGAGCGTCGAGGCCCGGATTCCCGCTCGCCCCGCCAGCGCCTTCAGGTCGCGGGCAAACACCTGGCGCGGAAGATGCCCCTCCTTGCTCTTTGCCGGAAACAGGAAGACGCCCGCAGCAGGATCATCGCCGATATCGGCGGCCAGCGCTTCGCGATAGGTTTCGAGAGCCGCAACGGCGGCGCGCGACAACGGCACCAGCCGCTCCTTGTTGCCCTTACCCTTCACGATGAGGAAGCGACCGGTCTGCGCCAGCACGCTGGCCGGGAGCGAGACGAGCTCGCTGACGCGCAGACCGGTTGCGTAGAGAAGCTCCACCAGAAGATGCATGCGGCGGCGCAGCAGAAGCGTGTTGCCCGGCTCCGCCGCCTCGACCTCCGCACGGGCGATCAGGCGGCCGACATCCTCGACGCTCAGCGTCTTCGGCAGTGACCGGCCCTTGCGGGGTGCGTCGAGAATGCCGGTCGGGTCATCGCCGCGCAGCCCCTCGCCATAAAGAAACTTGAAGAACTGCCGCAGCGCCGAGAGCCGGCGGGCCTGAGAGGACGCCGCAAAGCCCTGCCGGGCGAGATGGGCAAGATAGGCGCGCAAATCATCCGGCGCCGCCTCAACCAGGCGCACGCTCCGCTCGTTGAGGAAGGAACGCGCATCCTCCAGGTCCCGCTCGTAGGATTGCAGCGTGTTCGTCGCCGCACCGCGCTCGGCGCTCATCATCTCGAGAAAGGACTCGACCTGTAGGGCGGATGGGTCCCTCATTGTTGCGAGTTCACCCGTTCGGAGGGAATGCGGATCGTCACCTCGCGCTCTGTCGGCTCCACGAAGGTCACCAGCGCCACCATCGAGCCATAGATCGAGCCGGCGATCACGGCGCAGAAGAACAGGAATCGGAACAGGGTCGGCATGGCACTCTCCGGGACGATGGTCCCTATATCGCCCCACCATAGGCCGAGTGCAAGGCCGGCCGCGGCCCGGCGCAAGCGATGGATCCGCGCCGAGGCTTGACGCTTTCAGCGCTTTTGTCGATACGGAAAGGGACGAAACCCCGGAAAACGCGAATGACCGAGCTGACCGACCAGCCCCCTCTCACGCTTGCCCCCACGCTTGCCGAGGCGGCCCGCGCCGTGCTCGGCAAGCGTAACCTCGTGCTGATCGGCCTGATGGGCGCCGGCAAGTCGGCGATCGGCCGCATGACCGCGCAAGCGCTCGGCATTCCCTTCATCGACAGCGACCATGAGATTGAGCGCGTCTCGCGCATGTCGATCACCGACCTGTTCGCGGCCTATGGCGAAGCGGAGTTCCGCGCGCTGGAGACCCGCGTCATCAAGCGCCTGCTGCGCTCCGGCCCGCGGGTCGTATCGACCGGCGGCGGCGCCTATATCAATGAGAACACACGCAAGCACATCAAGCGTGGCGGACTCTCGGTCTGGTTGAACGCAGACCTCGACGTCCTCTGGGAGCGCGTCAACAAGCGCGACACCCGCCCGCTGCTGAAAACGGAAAACCCGCGCCAGACGCTCGAAAACCTCATGAACGCCCGCTATCCGATCTATGCGCAGGCCGATCTCACGGTCCTGTCGCGTGATGTGAAGAAGGAAACCATGGTGGAGGAGGTGCTCGCCGCGATCACCGCCGCTGCCAAGAAAGCCTGACGAGATGACAATGACTGCGACTGCACCTGCCAACGCCCGCCGTACCGTCCGGGTCGATCTGAGCGACCGTTCCTATGATATCCTGATTGGCCCCGGCCTCATCGCCGCCGCCGGCCGCGAGATCGCCAGCCGCCTCAAGGGCCGCAAGATCGCCGTCGTCACAGACGCGCATGTCGCCCCCCTCTATCTCGACAATTTCATGGCCGCGCTGAAGGCGGAGGGCATCGAGGCCGTCTCTCTCGTGCTGCCGGCCGGCGAAAAGACGAAGAGCTTCGAACACCTGATCAGCGTCTGCGACAGCGTGCTCGCCGCCCGCATCGAGCGCAACGACGCGGTCGTGGCGCTCGGCGGCGGCGTCATCGGCGACCTCACCGGCTTTGCCGCCGGTATCGCGCGCCGTGGTTCGCGCTTCATTCAGGTTCCGACCTCGCTGCTCGCGCAGGTCGATTCCTCCGTCGGCGGCAAGACCGGCATCAACTCGCCACACGGCAAGAACCTCATCGGCGTCTTCCACCAACCGGACCTGGTACTCGCCGATACGGATGTACTCGATACGCTGTCCCTGCGTGAATTCCGCGCCGGCTATGCTGAAGTCGCCAAATACGGCCTGATCGACAAACCGGACTTTTTCGCCTGGCTGGAAAAGAACTGGCGTGCCGTCTTTGCCGGCGGCGAGGCCCGCATCGAGGCGATAGCCACGAGCTGCCAGGCCAAAGCCGACGTCGTTGCCGCGGACGAGCGGGAGAACGGTCAGCGCGCTTTGCTCAATCTCGGCCATACCTTCGGCCATGCGCTGGAGGCGGCGACGCAGTACGATAGCGCCCGCCTCGTGCACGGCGAGGGCGTCTCGATCGGCATGGTGCTCGCCTATCAGTTTTCCGCCCGCATGAACCTTGCCAGCCCCGACGACGGCAAGCGTGTGGAGGCACATCTCGCCGACGTTGGCCTGCCGACCGCCATGAACCAGATCGCGGGCGGCCTGCCGCCGGCGGACGTGCTGATGGACGCCATCGCCCAGGACAAGAAGGTCAAGGGCGGCAAGCTCACCTTCATCCTGACGCGCGGCGTCGGCCAGTCCTTCGTCGCCGACGACGTGCCGCAATCCGAGGTCATCGCTTTCCTCAAGGAAAAGCTGCCGAAATGAACAGCGACACGCCCGCCGCGCTCGCTCCCGTCTCCTGGCCGCTGGTCATTCTGCTGCTCGGCCTCATTGTTCTCGTTGTGGTTCTTTTCCGCTGGCGCCGTTCGATCGCCGCGCTCTGGCGCAGACATCAGGACGCGCGCGAAGCGGAGGGAGACCGCCGGAACGGCCAGTCTGCCCGCGACGGCGCAGCGGCAAAGTCCGACCGGGAAAAATCCTCCGGCATGCTCGACCTCGATGCGCTCGAGGTCTCCGACATCATGGTCCATCGCACGACGATGCGGGCGCTGAACGCCGGCGATCCGCCGGAGGAGATCGTCAAGGCCGTGCTGGAAAGCCCTTATACGCGCATGCCGCTCTGGGCGGGCTCCGTCGACAACATCGTCGGCGTCGTGCACGCCAAGGATCTTTTGCGCGCGCTGGCGGAGCCGGGTATTGAGCCAAAGAACCTCGACATCACCCGGGTGGCGCAAAAACCCTGGTTCGTGCCCGACACAACGACGCTCAAGGAGCAGCTTGCCGCATTCCTGCGCCGCAAGGAGCATTTCGCGACCGTGGTCGACGAATATGGCGAGGTGCAGGGCCTCGTCACCCTGCAAGACATTCTGAAGGAAATTGTCGGCGATATCTCCGACGAGAAGGATGTCGACATGCAGGGCGTGCGGCAGGAGGCGGACGGTTCGCTCGTCGTCGACGGCGGCGTGACGATCCGCGACCTCAACCGCGCCTTCGACTGGAACCTCCCCGACGAGGAGGCAACGACCATTGCCGGCCTCGTCATTCACGAATCGAAATCGATCCCGGAAGAGCGCCAGGCCTTCACCTTCTACGGCAAGCGCTTCATCGTCATGAAGCGGGTGAAGAACCGCATCACCAAACTGCGCGTCCGTCCGGTCGAGCCGGAAGCGCCGCGGACCTGATCACCAGCGGGTTGCCTCCCCAGGTGCCGCCGCCTCGACGGCCAGGGCATGCAGGCCCGCATCGAACTCCGCCTTCACCAGATCGTTGATCGCCCGGTGGCGCGCCACGCGGCTCATGCCGGCAAAGGTGGAAGCGACAATGCGCACGCGCATATGCGTTTCCCCCTCGCCGTTGAAATCCGGTTGATGGCCGGCATGCAGGTGGCTCTCGTTGAGGACATCGAGCCGCTCCGGCGCGAAGGCCGCGGTCAGCTTTTCGGTGATGCTGGACTTCATGGACATGGCAAACCTTCGGCGGCGGAAACCGTGCGCCGCAATGCACAAAATGGTTCCACAAAGCCAGCAACAATCCGCTTTGTCAATTCTTGTTGCAGGGCATCCTGAGCCCCATAATGGGGCCATGAAACTCGATTCCAAATACTTCGACCGCATCCGCACGAAGCGGCGCATGGAGCGTCCGGAACGTTCCGCGCCGACCTGTCAGTGGGATGGCTGCGAAGAGAATGCCGTGCATCGCGCGCCCGTCGGCCGCAATGCCGAAGGCCAGTATTTCATGTTCTGCTTCGAGCACGTCAAGGAATACAACAAGGGTTACAATTACTTCTCCGGCCTCTCCGACGGCGAGATCGCCCGCTACCAGAAGGAGGCCATCACCGGTCACCGTCCGACCTGGACGATCGGCGTCAACAAAGCCGCCAAGAACGGCCCCGCGCAGGGCACGGCACGCTCGGGTTCCGCCGGGGCAAATCAGCGCATCCGCGACCCCTTCGGCTTTTTCCCCGAAGGCAAAGGCCGCCGGCCGCAGATGGAGCCGCGCGCGAGAAAGCTGAAAACGCTGGAGGCGAAGGCCTACGATACACTCGGTCTTTCCGCCGATGCGACAGCACAGGACATCAAGACCGCCTACAAAGCCCTTGTCAAAAAGCATCACCCCGATGCAAATGGCGGAGATAGAGGCTCGGAAGAGCGTTTTCGCGCGGTCATCCAAGCATATCAATTGTTAAAGCAGGCCGGCTTCTGCTAGAGCATTTTGCGGCCGGACGGAATCGCCCGGTTTCGCACGATGCTATCAGGCAAAGGGCGCAGTCGGCGTGCACTAGGATATTGGGGTGGAGGCAAACCCACCGCCCGCGGAGACGTGATGAGCAAGATGGATCTCGATATTTCCAACCTCCCCGATACCACGGTATCCGTTCGGGAGGTTTTCGGCATTGATACGGACCTCAAGGTCCCGGCCTACTCCAAGGCGGACGCTTACGTACCGGACCTCGACCCGGACTACCTGTTCGACCGGGAAACCACCCTCGCCATTCTCGCGGGCTTCGCGCACAATCGCCGCGTCATGGTCTCCGGCTACCACGGCACGGGCAAGTCGACCCATATCGAGCAGGTCGCCGCGCGCCTCAACTGGCCGTGCGTGCGCGTCAACCTCGACAGCCATGTCAGCCGTATCGATCTTGTCGGCAAGGACGCGATCGTCGTCAAGGACGGTTTGCAGGTCACCGAATTCAAGGACGGCATCCTGCCCTGGGCCTACCAGCACAATGTCGCGCTCGTCTTCGACGAATACGACGCCGGCCGCCCGGATGTGATGTTCGTCATCCAGCGCGTGCTGGAATCCGCCGGTCGCCTGACCCTGCTCGACCAGAGCCGCGTCATCCGCCCGCACCCCGCCTTCCGCCTGTTCGCGACGGCCAACACGGTCGGCCTCGGCGATACGACGGGCCTCTATCACGGCACGCAGCAGATCAACCAGGCACAGATGGACCGCTGGTCGATCGTCACCACGCTGAACTACCTGCCGCACGATCACGAAGTCAGCATCGTCGCCGCCAAGGTGAAGCGCCTGGCCTCCGGCAAGGACGGCCGTGACACGATCTCGCGCATGGTTCGCGTTGCCGATCTCACCCGCGCCGCCTTCATCAACGGCGACCTCTCGACCGTGATGAGCCCGCGTACGGTCATCACCTGGGGTGAAAACGCCGAGATCTTCGGTGATCTCGCCTTCGCCTTCCGTGTCACCTTCCTCAACAAGTGTGACGAGCTGGAACGGACGCTGGTCGCAGAACTCTATCAGCGCGCCTTCGGTGTGGAGCTGAAGGAAAGTGCCGCAAACATCGTGCTGGAGGCGACGGCCTAGGGCCCGGTAGAAGCGCATGGCAGCTCGCGGAGACAATTCGAAGCCGAGGCCCGGCGGCGTGGTCGACATGGAGCCGTTCCGCCGCGCCGTGAGCGGTTGCGTCCGCGCCGTCTCCGGCGATGGCGAGGTGGAGGTCACCTTCGCCAACGAGCGGCCCGGAATGACTGGCGAGCGCATTCGCCTGCCGGAACTGACGAAGCGCCCCTCGCCCACCGAAGTCGCGATCACCCGCGGCCTCGGCGATTCGATGGCGCTGCGCAAGGCCTGCCACGACGCTCGCATCCACGCCACCATGTCGCCGCAGGGTGCCGACGCCCGCGCGATCTTCGACGCGGTCGAACAGGCGCGCGTCGAGGCCATCGGCTCCAACCGCATGCCGGGCATGGCGCAGAACCTCACCACCATGCTGACGGAGAAATACGCCAAGGCGAATTTCGGCGCGATCACCCGTCAGGCGGATGCGCCCCTCGAAGAGGCCGTCGCGCTCATTGTGCGTGAAAAACTCACGGGCCAGGCCCCGCCTGCCTCCGCCGGCAAGGTGCTGGACCTCTGGCGCGACTTCATCACCGACAAGGCCGGCAAGGACATGGACGGCCTGACCGCCGCCATCAACGACCAGCAGGCCTTTTCCCGCGTGGTGCGCAATATGCTCGCCTCGATGAACGTCGCAGAACAGTATGGCGAGGACGAAACCGAGCCCGACGATTCGGAGACGCCCGAGGACGAGAATCAGCCGCGCAGCGACGAACAGGAAGACAACGAGAGCCAGGAAGACGCTGGCGACGACGCCGCGCCTGCCGACGAGAACGAGACGTCCGACGAGCAGATGGACGAAGGCGAGATGGACGGCGCGGAAATCTCCGACGACGACCTCGTCGATGACGACGGCGACGACAGCGAAACACCGGGCGAGGTCCGCCGCCCGAACCATCCCTTTACCGACTTCAACGAGAAGGTCGACTATTCGGTCTTCACACAGGAATTCGACGAGACGATCACCGCGGAGGAACTCTGCGACGAGGCCGAACTCGACCGCCTGCGCGCCTTCCTCGACAAACAGCTTGCCCACCTTCAGGGCGCGGTCGGCCGCCTCGCCAACCGCCTGCAGCGCCGCTTGATGGCGCAGCAGAACCGCGCCTGGGAGTTCGACCTCGAGGAGGGCTACCTCGACAGCGCCCGCCTGCAACGCATCATCATCGATCCGATGCAGCCGCTCTCGTTCAAGCGTGAGAAGGACACCACCTTCCGCGATACGGTCGTGACGCTCCTCATCGACAATTCCGGCTCGATGCGCGGCCGGCCGATCACCGTCGCTGCCACCTGCGCCGACATCCTGGCCCGCACGCTGGAGCGCTGCGGCGTGAAGGTCGAGATCCTCGGCTTCACCACCAAGGCGTGGAAGGGCGGCCAGTCACGCGAGAAATGGCTCGGCAGCGGCAAGCCGCAATCGCCCGGCCGCCTCAACGACCTGCGCCACATCGTCTACAAGGGCGCCGACGCCCCCTGGCGCCGTGCAAGGCGCAATCTCGGCCTGATGATGCGCGAAGGCCTGCTGAAGGAAAACATCGACGGCGAGGCGCTGATCTGGGCACATGACCGCCTGCTCGCCCGCCCCGAGCAGCGCCGTATCCTGATGATGATCTCGGATGGTGCACCGGTCGATGATTCGACACTTTCGGTGAACCCCGGCAATTATCTGGAGCGGCACCTGCGCGCCGTCATCGACCAGATCGAGACCCGTTCGCCGGTCGAACTTCTCGCCATCGGCATCGGCCACGACGTGACCCGCTACTATCGCCGCGCCGTGACGATCGTCGATGCCGACGAACTGGCTGGCGCCATGACGGAACAGCTCGCCTCGCTCTTCGCCGACGAGGCCACCAGCCGACGCCCTGCCGGCCGCCGCCGTGCCGGCTGAAGCAGCGGCGCAGCGGCGTAACGGAGGCCTTTTGCGAGGCCTCCAGCTCCTCTCCGCCACCATCGCGCTTTCGCTGCCGTTGCCGACGGCTGCAACGGCGGAGGCCGTCGAGCTTCCGGTCACCAGCAACACCATCACACATTTCACCTTCAGCTCTGACCAACGCACCTTCGGCAAGCTCGAATTCCTCGGCGGCATCAGCTATTCGTCCAGCAATCCCCTGCTTGGCGCGGTCTCGGCGATCCGCTTTCGCCCCGACCACCAGGATTTCGTCGCCGTGCTTGATACCGGCCACTGGCTCACCGGCCGCATCGAGCGGGACGCTGAAGGCCGGCTGAGCGGTCTTGCCGATCTCAAGGCCCGTTCGATGCTCAACGACAAGGGCCAGGACGAGAACGTCAAGTACCAGATGGACGCCGAAGGCCTTGCCCTCGGCACGGGTGAGGTTCTGGTGAGCTTCGAGAACCTCCACCGGATAGATGCCTACCCCGATCCGGGCTTCATGGAGGAAAGGCCTGCACGCCGCCTCGCCCTGCCCATTCCCCTGCGCGAGCTGCGCAGCAACCGCGGCATGGAAACGCTGGCAATGTCGCCGGAGGCGGGGCCGCTCGGTGCGGTACCGGTCACCGTCACGGAACGCAGCCTCGACGCCGATGGGAACGTTTTCGCCGCCGTACTCGACGGCCCGCGCGCCGGTATCTTCGCGGTCACCCGCAACGACCCGTGGGACATCACCGACGGCGCCTTCCTGCCGAATGGCGACCTCCTGTTGCTGGAGCGCCGCTTCCGCCTCTCTGACGGCATCGGCATGCGCATCCGCCGGATTGAGGGTCAAAAGATCCGCCCCCGCGCCGTGGTCGATGGCGATGTGCTGATCGACGTCGATCTCAGCCACCAGATCGACAACATGGAAGGACTGGACGTCGTCGCCATGGCGGATGACGACATCCGCATCATCGTCGTTTCCGACGACAACCACTCCATTCTCCAGCGCAACCTGATGCTGGAGTTCCGCCTGCTTCCGGAAAAATAAAAAGCCGCCCTGCAAACGCCGGACGGCTCTTCTTCATTCACCATTTCCACTCGTCTCAGGTGGTCTTTTCGACACCCGGCATCGGCTTCAGCCTGCTCATCAGCGCGCCATAGGGCAGCAGCATGGCGATACCGACCAGCATCTTTACCGTAAAGTCCCCGAACGCCCAGGATACCCAGCGCGGAGCTTCCGCGGTGAGAACACCCAGTACCGGCGCCCATTCGATGGCAAAGGCATCGTTCGGACCGAAGATGGAAAAGGCCGGCGCGAAGGCGAGGGAAAAGAACAGGATCGTATCCAGCAGCGAGCCGATCAGCGAGGCGATCAGCGGCGCGCGCCACCAGGCCTGCCGGCGGAGCTGGTTGAAGACGGAGATGTCGAGCAACTGGCCGAACAGGAAAGCCGAGCCGGACGCGATCGCGATACGCGGCGAGGCGACAGCGAAGGAGAACACCACCGCCACGAGGAAACCGGCCGCAACGACACGGCGCGCGACACGCGGCCCGAACTGGCGGTTGGTGAGGTCTGTGATGAGGAAGGCGACCGGATAGGTGAAGGCGCCATAGGTCAGGAGATCGCCGAGGGCGATGCCGAACAGTTCGCCCGAGAGCGGGTACTGCACGAGCACGTTTGACGCGACGACGACGGCCGTCATCAGGAGGACATAGAGAATCGTAATGCGGTTCGCTTGCATTTTTTTACCCTGGGTGATGCCACCAGCTGGAGTGGATGAAGCAATTCCAGGAGTTGCGTCCGGAATTGCGCTTTTTGCGCCACGCTCACACACAACATTGAGGCCTGGCCGGAACCCGGTCAAGCCTCAATAAAAGCAGCGCAGCTTAGGGCCTGAAATCAGGCAGCGACAGCAGCAGCAGCGGTCTTCTTGGCGATCTGGCGGCGCAGCAGACGAGCGCGCATCGACAGTTCGTTCTCTTCAGCCTTCAGAAGGAAGGCGTCGAGGCCACCGCGGTGCTCGACCGAGCGGAGGGCAGCAGCGGAAACGCGAAGACGGAAACGCTGGCCAAGGGCATCGGAAATCAGCGTGACATTGCACAGGTTCGGCAGGAACTTGCGCTTCGTCTTGTTGTTTGCGTGGCTCACATTGTTGCCCGACTGGACGCCCTTGCCGGTCAATTCGCAACTACGGGACATGGTACACCTATTTTTCTTGGTTCAGGACAATACGTTTCCGGCACCGAAACCGGCCGCAGTCCGTCTGGCCTTTTTGGAAAGTTGCGGTTCTATAGTCACACGCGACGCCGACGTCAAGCCAAACCTGCCGTTCATCGGGAATTCAGTTGCCAAGGGCCATGATTTGCAGGCAAGAGCAAATGGATCGGGCTTTTGCCACGGCGTAGAATCGCCGCAATGGCAGACTAGGCGGAGCGTCTCAATGGGAGTCGTGAAGATGAACGGGCGGGTTTGGGTTGCAGGCGCAGTCATGTCGGTTGCCCTGGCGGGTGGCGCGACGCCGCTTTCCTCGGCGGAAATCGAGCACCGCACGGATTACAGCATCCGCCTGTCCGGCCTGCCTGTGGCCACCGCCACCTTCCGCTCGGCCTTCAACGGCAACCGCTACACGATTTCCGGCAGCATGCAATCGGCCGGCCTTGCCGATATCTTCTCGAGCACCAAGGGTACGACATCGGTTTCCGGCACCGTCAGCCGCGGCCGGCTGCACGCCACGAACTATTCGGTGAACTACAAGAGCGGCAAGCGCAGCCGCGCCATCGACGTGACCTTCCACAACGGCAATGTCATCACCGCCAGCATGACGCCGCCGCGGCGCAAGCCGAAGAACTGGGTGCCCGTCTCCACCGCCGACATGCGCGCCGTGCTCGACCCGATCTCTGGCCTCATCATCCCGGAAGGGAGCCGTGTCTGCCCGAAGACGTTGCCGATTTTCGACGGCGAGAGCCGCCTCGACCTGAAGCTGAGTTCCAAGGGCACCAAGCCCTATTCCACCAAGGGCTTCGAGGGAGAGGTCGTCGTCTGCGGCATCCGCTTCGTCCCGAAATCCGGCTACAAGAAGGGCCGTGACGACGTGGAATATCTGCGCAAGCTGAAGACGATGGAAATCTGGTTTGCCAAGGCCGAGGGAGCGAAGGTATATGCTCCGGTCTATGTGCAGATTCCGACCAAGCTCGGCCCTGTCACCGTCTCGGCCACGCGCTTCGGCGGTTGACACATGGCTTCGGTCGGACGACCGGAGTGATCGGCCTTGAAGACGCGTGCAACCCTGATTGGCTTTTCGGCGATCCTGATGTGGTCGCTGCTCGCGCTCTTCACCGCGGCCTCCGGCAAGATGCCACCTTTCCAGCTCTCGGCCGTCTGCTTCCTCATCGGAAGCCTGCCCGGCATCCTCGTGCTCATCGCCCGGCCGGAGCGCGCCAGGCTGCTCCGGCAGCCGGCGAAGGTCTGGGTCACGGGCATCCTCGGCCTCTTCGGCTATCACTTTCTGTATTTCACCGCGCTGCGCAACGCGCCAGCCGTGGAAGCCGGCCTCATCGCCTATCTCTGGCCGCTCCTCATCGTCGTCGGCTCGGCGCTGCTGCCGGGTGAAAAGCTGAAGTGGAACCATGTCGTCGGCGCGTTTCTCGGCCTCGGCGGCACGGTGCTCATCGTCGGCCGCAACGGCTTCGCCTTCGACGAGGCTTACCTCATCGGCTATGGAGCAGCCTTTCTCTGTGCCTTCACCTGGTCGGGCTACTCGCTGCTCACCCGCCGCTTCGAGGCGGTCTCGACGGATGTGGTAACCGGCTTCTGCCTCGCAACCGCCCTTCTTTCGCTTCTCTGCCACCTGATGCTGGAAACCACCGTCTGGCCGCAGACAGGCTTCGAATGGCTCGCCATCGCCGGGCTCGGCCTGCTGCCGGTCGGCGCGGCCTTCTATGCCTGGGATTTCGGCGTCAAGAACGGCGACATCCAGATCCTCGGGGCCGCAAGCTATGCCGCACCGCTGCTCTCGACGCTCGTGCTGATTCTCAGCGGCTTTGCCGAACCATCCTGGCGCATCGGCCTTGCCTGCCTGCTGGTGACGGGCGGTGCCATCCTCGCCGCCAAGGACATGATCTTCCGCAAGACCGCAGCAAGCCCGGCCTGATCAGGCACCCGGCTCCCAGCCGGCAGGCGCCATCTCGAAGGATGAGAAGAGGAAGCCCGGCGAGACCGTGCAGCCAACCAGCGTCCAATCGCCGAGCGGCTCGGCCGATTGCCACCAGTTCGCCGGCACGATGATCTGCGGCCGCTCACCGGCAGCAAGATCCGGCCCGAGCACCTGAGCCTCCGCCCGCTCCATACCGTCGCTCACCGAAAGCGCCAGGGGCCCACCGGCATAATGGTGCCAGACCTCGACCGCATCCACCACCCGATGCCAGTGCGAGCGTTCACCCCGCTCCAGGAGGTAGTAGATCGCCGTCGAATGCCCGCGCGTGCCACCCGCTGTGTCGCGAAAGGTCTGCACATACCAGCCGCCTTCCGGGTGGCGCTCCATGCCGAGCCGGGCAATGATATCCTGCGGCGTCATCAGAACCGGTCCTTGCGCGCACGGATTTCCGCAAAGACCTCGGCGTCACGCGCTTCCGCCATGCCGAGATGGCGGCGGATCGAGGGTTCGGCAGCCCTCAGGAAGGGATTGGTTGCCTTTTCAAGGCCGATGGTCGTCGGTGCGGTAAAGCCGCCAGCCGCCCTGATCGCCTCGATTTCCGCCACGCGGCTTGCAAGCACGGCATTGTCCGGATCGACGGTCCTGGCAAAACGTGCATTGGAGAGCGTGTATTCATGGCCGAAATAGACGGTCGTCTCGTCCGGCAGCACGGCGAGCTTGGACAGCGAGTCCCACATCTGCGCCGGCGTACCCTCGAAGAGCCGGCCGCAGCCGAGCGCGAAAAGCGTGTCAGCCGCAAAGAGCAGCTTTTCCGCCGGCAGATGGAAACAGATATGTCCTGCCGTATGCCCCGGCGTCAGGATGACCTCGACGCGCCGGCCGGCGAAGTCAAAGCTGTCGCCACCATCCACCTTGCGATCGATACCCGGGATCGTCTCGCGCACCGGACCGATGATCGTCACACCGAAACGCTCCTTCAGCGCAAGATTGGCCTCGACATGGTCGTTGTGATGGTGCGTCGTAAAAATGTGGCTGAGCGCCCAGCCGCGGCGGGCGAGCGCGTCGAGGATCGGCTTTTCCTCCGGTGCGTCGATGCTCGCGGTTGCCCCCGTTGCCGGATCATGCAGCAGCACGCCGAAATTGTCGCTGCGGCAGGGAAAGAGGTCTATTTCCAGCGGGATCATGGTGCATTCCTCATCGCATTGGCAGAGCGGTCGGCGGGAATGTAAGGCAATCGGCCTTGAAGTCCACCGGCCCATCGCGCACATTCAGGTCATGCATGCCGATATTGTCGACCTTCGCGAATTCTACCACTCGCCGCTCGGGCGCCTCGCCGATCATTCGATCGCGATGGCACTCGCTTCGCTCTGGGCGCGCCTGCCAGACGAACGGCTGGTCGGGCTCGGCTATGCCGTGCCCTATCTGGAACGGTTCCGCGCCGATACGGAGCGCACCTTCGCCTTCATGCCGGCGGGCCAGGGTGCGGTGAACTGGCCGCCGAGTGAGCTCTCCTCCACGGCCCTAGTCTTCGACGAAGAACTGCCACTGCCGGACGCTTCGGTCGATCGCGTTCTGATGGTGCATTCGCTGGAGTTTGCGGAAAACCCGCGCGAGACGATGAAGGAACTCTGGCGCGTGCTGGCCCCCGGCGGGCGGCTCGTCATCGTCGTGCCGAACCGGCGTGGCGTCTGGGCACGCATGGAGCACACGCCCTTCGGCTCCGGCCGGCCCTATTCGCGCCGCCAGCTGACCGC
The DNA here is from genome assembly GCF_028534175.1 of Shinella sp. HY16. Classification (NCBI taxonomy): domain Bacteria; kingdom Pseudomonadati; phylum Pseudomonadota; class Alphaproteobacteria; order Hyphomicrobiales; family Rhizobiaceae; genus Shinella; species Shinella sp. HY16. Next base: position 3,358,304 of record NZ_JAHYXL010000001.1, read on the forward strand.
GCTGTTGCGCGAGACCAACTTCACACCCGGCGCCTCGGCCGAGGCGCTGTTCTTTCCGCCTTCCAAACTGCGCAGCGTGCAGAAATTACGAGGCGCCTTCGAGCGGCTAGGCCGAACACTCTGGCCGATGTTCTCCGGCGTCATCATCGTCGAGGCACAGAAGCGGCTCTACCAGGGCTTGCCCGTTGCCGCACGCGCCTCACGTCGCGTCTTCGTGCCCGTACTCGCCCCACACGGCGTGCCGACGACGCGCGAGCGCGCGCAACGCTGATCCCCTCGACAAATGCCGGCCCGCCCGCTAGAGCGGGCCCACGCGGAAACGAAGGGCGAAGGGCATGACGGACGGACATTTCGACAAGATCGCGCTGATCGGCATCGGCCTCATCGGCTCTTCCATCGCCCGCGCCGTCAAGGCGAAGGGCCTTGCCAAGACCGTCACCATTTCGAGCCGCAGCCAGGAGACGCTCGACCGCGCCCGCGAACTCGAGCTCGGCACCGATTACGTCCACGACGCCGGCAAAGCCGTCGAAGACGCCGATCTCGTCATCGTCTCGGTGCCCGTCGGCGCCTCCGGCAAGGTCGCGGAAGACATCGCTCCTCACCTGAAGTCCGGCGCCATCGTCACCGATGTCGGCTCCACCAAGACCTCGGTCGTCGCACAGATGCTGCCGCACATGCCGAAGAACGTACATTTCATCCCCGGCCACCCGCTGGCAGGCACCGAGCATTCCGGCCCGGACGCCGGCTTTGCCGAACTCTTCCAGAACCGCTGGTGCATCCTCACGCCCGTGCACGGCACAGACAAGGAAGCCAAGCGCCGGCTCGCCGCCTTCTGGGAAGCCCTCGGCTCGAAGGTCGATGAGATGGATACGGAGCATCACGACAAGGTGCTCGCCATCGTCTCGCACCTGCCGCATATCATAGCCTACAACATCGTCGGCACAGCCGACGACCTCGAGACCGTGACGGAATCGGAAGTCATCAAATACTCGGCCTCGGGCTTCCGCGATTTCACCCGCCTCGCCGCCTCGGATCCGACCATGTGGCGGGACGTCTGCCTGCATAACAAGGACGCGATCCTTGAAATGCTGGCGCGTTTTTCCGAGGACCTCGCCTATCTGCAGCGCGCCATTCGCTGGGGCGACGGCGAAAAGCTCTTCGACCTGTTCACGCGCACCCGCGCCATCCGCCGCTCGATCATCGATGCGGGCCAGGACACATCCGCACCGAACTTCGGCCGGCCGGTCGCCGACAAGAAGGGCTGAGCATTTTCCGCGGGATCCCGCCGGAACGAGGCGTCAGACCGGTGGGATGAAGGCGATCGGGAAGAGGCCAAGATAAACGGTCCCTTCCTGCACATTGAGTTTTACCACGGCCCGGTCGCCACCCTTCGAGAGGCCTTCGATCACCTGTGCGACCTGCGTCGCCGTTTCCGCGATCTCCGGAAAGGCCTCGGAAATCCGGTCGCGCCAGACCGTGATGCCGGCAATGTCGAGATCGAGCGTACCCGAGAGATACCCATCGTCGCCCACCCTGAGCGGGCCGGAAAGGCTCGCCACCTTGCCGTCACCGAGGTCGAGCGACAGGCGGCGCAGCTCCACATTCGCGCCGAGCGGCGCACCAGCCGGCGGCCCTTCGGCGGAAATCCATGTCGCCGCATCGGCAATCGTCATGTCGGCCGCAACATCAAGCGGCGGCAGCACCCTGTCGCCAAGATCGAGCGAGAGCGCGTCGAAGGAGGCGGCGACATCGAGCGCACCGCCCGACTGGCGGATGTGCTTTTCGCCGTGGGCAGCCGTCACGCCAAGCGACACGGCCTCCGAGGGCACGTTGAGCCGGCCCTTCAGCCCGTCATATGCGACCGAGGCGCGATCGAGCCCGTTCGTCCAGGCAGTGCCGCTTGCCCGCATGAGGTCCCAGTTTGCGTCGAAGACGAGATCGGGCGTCACGCGCACCTGCGCCGGCCCGTCGAGCTCGACGACCGCATGGCCGGGGCGATAGACCTGCGCAGCCGAGCGAAGTGCGCCGAAGGTCGCCGAAAGACCCGCCGGGCGATCGTCGATACCGACCGCGTCGCAGAACAGGCCGATGCGGAATGGGAAGCCGCGGACGGAAAGGTTGCTGCACGAGGCCGAATGCATGCCCTGTGCGGATGCAGTGAGCTGCCGATCCAGCGTGTCCTTCAACCAGCTTGCGGCGTAGAACCATCCGCCCGTATAGAGCGCGACGACGAGAACGACGGCAACGGCGAGCCGGACGAGTTTGCGCGTGACGCCGGATGTGCCGGCGTGGCTTGACGATGCCATGCTGTTCTCCAATGGTGGCGGACATGATTTGCCCGCAAGCGCGTCAAAGCCGGCAATTGCGGCGGCTTTTTGAGAGATGGTCCAGGTGACGGTGGATATGAACGAATTCTGGGTTTTTGGCTACGGTTCGCTGATGTGGAATCCGGGCTTCGAATTCGAGGAACAGCAGCCGGCCCATCTCTTCGGCTTCCGCCGCTCGCTCTGCGTGCGCTCCTGGGTCCATCGCGGTACCGAGGCCAAGCCCGGCCTCGTGCTGGGCCTCGATCGCGGCGGCTCCTGCCGCGGCGTTGCCTTCCGCATCGCCCCCGCAAGCCAGGAGGCCGTGGTCGACTACCTGCGCGAGCGGGAACTGGTGACCCATGTCTACAAGGAGCGCACGCTTGCCGCGACGCTGGGCGACGGCCGGCGCGTCTCGACGCTCGCCTACATCTGCGACCGTGCCCATCACCAGTTCGCCGGCTCGCTCTCCATCGAGGAGGCGGCGACGACCGTCAGCGCTGCCATCGGCAAGTCCGGCCACAACATCGACTATGTGCGCAACACGCTGACGCATCTGCGCGCCATGGGTATCCGCGACCATTGGCTGGAGGACGTCGGCCGCACCGCGGAAAACCTCCACACGCAAGGCCCCGCCTGATCAGGCGGTGTGCGCCTTCAGCTCCGCCAGCCGCTGCTCGGCCGTCGGCGGCAGAGGCAGGTTAGGATTTTCCGCGACGGTTTCCACCAGCAGCCGGTCGCTCGCCGTCTCCATCACCTCGACGAGATGGGCGAGAAAGGCATCGGGATCCATGCCCGGCGCGATCGCCGGCAGGATACGCACCTTGAAGTGGCCGGGATAACGGATGAACTTGCGGCGCGGCCAGAACAGGCCCGGATGCATGACGACGGGCACGACAGGCACCTGCAGATCCCGGTAGAGGCGAGCGATGCCGTATTTGTATTCCGGTGTCGCGCCTGGCGGGCGGCGGGTGCCTTCCGGATAGATGATGAGCTGGCGGCCGGAATTCATCTCTTCCTTGGTGCGCTGCATGACGGCGGCCATGACCTTGCCACGCGCACTGCGATCGACCGGCACCATGCGCTGCTTCTTCAGATACCAGCCAAAGAGCGGAATCCAGGTCAGCTCGCGCTTGAGGATGTAGAAGGGATCGTCGAGCCAGGGCAGCAGCGCATAGGCATCCCAGAAGGACTGGTGCTTCGGTGCGAAGATGTAACCGCCATCGGCCGGGATATTCTCCAATCCTTCGATCTCGAACGTCGTACCGACGACCTTGTCGAAGAGCCAGTGATTGCTCCTCGCCCAGTTCTTGGCGACGCCATAGGCCTTTTTGCGCGGCAGCAGGAAATAGGCCGGCGTCATGATGATCATCTGTAAGATGAGGTTCAGGTAGAAGAGGGTATTGAAGAGGACGGAACGGAAAGCGATCATCGGGCAGCCTGTCAGCGGGACGCGTTCCTTCGCCCTACACGATATTCAAGGACGGGGAAACTCCCGTTGCAGCGATCTCAACCACCGGAAAGGCCCGCCATGTCGCCGCGAAGGCCGGACCAGTTGCCCGCCCCTGCAAAGGCACGGATATGCGCGAGGCTGTACTTGAGGTACTCCGACAACATCGCCTTCACGATGCCCGGCTGGCGCAACCAGTTGCCGTTCTTCAGGTCCGAATTGACGACGGGATAGGCGATGAACTCCGTTCGGGGATCGATGACCTTCAACTCCAGCAGGCTGCGCGGCATATGGTAGTTGTTGGTGACGACGAGCACGCGGCGGAACTGGTGATCGCTGATCCAGCGCGCCGTCTCGTTGGCGTTGCCGATCGTATCCACCGCCTCGTAGCCCATGTCGACGCAGCATTCGAAAAGCGCCGACGAGCTCTGGGTGAGTTTGCGGATCTGGTTGCCGCTGGTGGCAGGGTTGACGCCGGAGATCAGCAGCCGCTGTCCGGCTCCCTGCTTGAGCAGGCCGATTGCCCGGTCGATACGCTGGTAGCCGCCGGTCAACACCACGATAGCATCGGCCTTCGGATCGCTCGGCGCTTCCAGCGCAGCGACGGTTTCAGCAAAATAGAGGAAGCCGCCGGTACCCGCCGCGGCGGCAAGCAGGATGAGTGCGAGCAGTGCACGCACGGCAAGGCGGACGGGGCCCTTGCGCCGCCGCCCCTCCCCCTCAGACCGGACGCCCTGCGGCAGACCCGGTTTTGCCCGTTCAAGCGCGTTCATGATTCCGTCCATAGAACGTGATTGCGGCAACCGATGGTCCGTTTCGCGGCAGCGGTTCGTCTGGGCCGGCTCATGGGTCGGGCAGTTGGTCGGTGCGAGATGGGTCGGAACGGATCTGGTCGATCTCGTGGATGGTCCGCATGACGGTGAAACGGGCCGTCAGCGTCGTCAGCAGCGCGATGACGACAATCGTGCCGGCAATGCCGAGATAGCCCGTGAACCCCATGGAGAAGGTGCCGAACAGGGCCGTCGCCTGGTCGCTCTGGGGGGTCGCGATGGAGCGCCCCTGCCAGAAGCCGGCGACGGCAAAGAACAAGGCTGCCAGGAACCCGCCGGCCACCGAACCCTTCAGGCTGATCTTCAGGAAATGCTTCTGGAACTCGGACGCGACAAAGCTTGCCTCCGCGCCGACGAAATGCAGCACTTCGACAATGTGCCGGTTACCGGAAAGCGCGCCACGCGTTGCGAAGATAACGGTCAACACCATGGCGGAAAAGACCAGCACCAGCACGCCGGTACCGATGAAGGCCGTCGTGCGCGCCATGGCGACGAGGCGATCGACCCAGGTACGGTGATCGTCGAGGAAGGCCGTCGGGATCTTCTGCGCCAATGCTGCCCGCATTGCCATGAAATCCGGCGGGCTCTGCTCATCGATGGTCACGATGACGAGACGCGGCACCGGCAGTTCGTCGATGTTCAGCCCTTCCCCAAGCCAGGGTTCGAGCAGCCGCGCCGTCGCCGTCTTGTCGACGATCGTGCCGTCACGCGTGCCGGAGAAGGTCAGCGCGAGGTCACGCGCATCCGTCAGCGCCTTCTCCATGTCGAGATTGTCGTCGGGCTTGATCTGGATGGTGATCTCGCGGGAGATCTGGCTCTGCCAGCTCGCCGCCGTCGCCCGCACCATGCTGACCGCGCCAAAGGTGAGGCAGGCCAGAAAGGCCATGATGGCGATGACGAGCATCAGCGCGTTGCCGGACACGTTCGCCTGCGGCACGATGGGTGCCGTCGGGCGCACTTTCATTTCCGGCCGGCGCGCCGGCTGGGCGTCCTGGGCGGTACCGTGCGGCGCGTCAGTCATAGATATCGAGCCGTCCCTGCGAGAGGATCATACGCCGAGCCTCCACCTGGTCCATCAGCGACAGGTCGTGCGTGGCGATCACCACGGCGGTGCCGAGACGGTTCAACTCAAGGAAGAGGCTCAGCAGCCGGCGGGCCATCGGCGGATCGACATTGCCGGTCGGCTCGTCGGCAAGCAGCAGTTCCGGCCGGTCGATGAGGGCGCGGGCAATGGCCGCGCGCTGCTTTTCCCCGCCCGACAACACCGGCGGCAGCACGTTGATTCGCTCCCCGAGCCCGACCCATTTCAAGAGTTCCAGCACGTCGGCGCGATAACTCGCCTCCTCCTTGCCACGCACGCGCAGCGGAAGGGCGACATTCTCATAGGTCGTGAGATGATCGAGCAGGCGAAAATCCTGAAAGACGATGCCGATACGCCGACGCAACATCGGCAGCTCGTCGCGCGGAATGGTGGAAATCTCCCGGTCGAAGGTGCGAATGATACCGCGCGTCGGCTGCAGGGAGAGGAAGAGAAGACGCAGCAGCGTCGTCTTGCCGGCGCCGGAAGGCCCCGTGAGAAACTGGAAAGACCGGCGCGGAATATCGAAGGTCAGGTCGCGGAGGATCTCCGGGCCCATCCCATAGCGCAGTCCGACATTCTCGAAGTGAATCAATGATCAATCCGGTTCTAGAAGCGGGTTACCCTTGCCCGCCGAGGCAGGTTCGCTGGCGAGGTCGCACAGGAAAACGGCTCTTTCACGGTCGGGTTTCCGAAGCATTAACCAGTATGGTTTACGTTTGGTAAGGATTTCATTCAATGCCCGACTTTTCGCCGATGATTTTGCGCGGAAGGGCGCAGGCGGAACGAGGAGGTCGCGATGAACGCCTTCAGGGCAAGACGCGAGGCGAAGGGCCGGATCGACCTTCTGCCGCCGGAACCGAAGACACCAGCCCGCAGGAATGCAAAGCCGTTTCCGGCACGTCTCGAAGTGGTCGACGCCGATTTCGTCGTCATTCGCAGCACTGCCGCCCGCACCAGCAATGACAATCACCGCGCCGCCCGCCCTGCACCATCTGCCGAACAGCTACATCACCTGCTGCTCCGCATCGCCACGGCCAGTGCCCGGCTGTGCGAGGCTGGCCTGCAGCTTCTTCCAGGCCGTGCCTTTGCCGGCCTCGTGACGACAGCCTTCATCTTCGTCTTTGCCTATGCCGGCGGGCTCTCCGCCCTGAAGGCCGCACTCCCTGAGAACGAGCCGGGCGAGACACTGCGCATAGCCGACGTCATCACGACAGTCGACGACCGCAACGGCATGAAGGTGCTTGCCGTCTATGGCCGCCTCACCAATGGCGGCAACACCACTGCCGCCGTCCCGCCGGTCGACATCGTCTTCGAAGGCGCTGGCAAGACGCTCCGCCACCGTCTCTCGCTCGAAACTGCCGCACTCGCCCCAGGTGCCAGCGAGACCTTCGCGTTGCGCATTCCGCACAGTGGCGGAAAAGTACCGAAAGTCTCGGTTTCGCTTGCCGCCGAGGGTGCGCCCGCTCGCTGACTGTGCTAATCGGCTCCTTTGTTTCTCCCAGTTCCGCACGCAAAACCATCGGGTTTGCCGGATCTGCCTACGACCAAGGAGCCGCCTCGCGATGCAGATTGTCCGCGGAAAGAAGATCGAAACGCTCTACGACGCCGCTACGATCGCCAAGCGCAACGAAGAACTGGCGGCAGATATCGCCAGCGGGCCGACGAAAGACCTTCTCGTCATCGCCGTCCTCAAGGGCTCGTTCATCTTCGCCGCCGACCTCACCCGTGCCCTCCACGCCGCCGGCCTTGCCCCGGAAGTCGAATTCATCACGCTGTCGAGCTACGGCGCCGGCACCGTTTCGCAGGGCGTGAAGGTCATCAAGGACATCGATAGCGACGTACACGGCCGTGACATCCTCCTGATCGACGATATCCTCGAATCCGGCCGCACGCTCAGCTTCGCCAAGGAACTGATGTACGAGCGCGGCGCCAAGAACGTCACCATCGCCGTGCTGCTCGACAAGCGCGAGAAGCGCAAGACCGACCTCGAAGCCGATTATGTCGGTTTCGAATGCCCGGATCATTTCGTCGCCGGCTACGGCATGGACGTCGCCTATGCCTTCCGCGAACTGCCCTTCGTCGGCATCGTGACGGGCGACGCGGACGCCTGAGGCTGTCCTGACCGCAGATTCCCCCATCGGCCGTTTACCGATCGACAAGGAAAGTCTGGTCTTTTCACTCAAGGAGCGGCACCGGGAATCGGCGCACCGCTCCGGCCTACCGTTCCCTCGGAACAAGGCCGGATGAACGGACCGAAAGGGGAACCGATGGCCAAGATCCTGATCACCGAAGACGAGGATTCGCTCCGCACCTTCGTGGCGCGGGCGTTGCGCATGGACGGCCACGAGACCGTCGAAGCGCCGGACGGTGCAGCCGGACTCGACGCCCTGACGGATGGCGGTTTCGATCTCCTCCTGTCCGATATCCGCATGCCTGTGATGGACGGCATCGAACTCGCCCACAAGGCGTCAGCCGCCCATCCGGCGCTGAAAATCCTGCTGATGACCGGCTATGCCGAACAGCGCGAGCGGGCAGACGACCTTGCCTCGAAGATCGTCGATGTGGTGAGCAAGCCATTCAGCCTGCCCGACATCCGCCGCGCCGTGGCAACGGCACTCGCCGCCTGACCACGCCTCAACGGATTCCGAGCAGCCGCTCCAGATAATCCCGTTCAAAACCGGGCGCAGATCCGGTACCCAGACGGCGACGGATCTCTTCCAGAATTTCACGCGCCCGCTGGATATCGATTTCTTCCGGAACCTTGGTCGGCCCGCCGAAGTCGGGGCCCTGTCCGTTGAGTGCGCGCTCTCGGCCCAGCGGGTCGCGGCCGTTGCGCCCGGCCTGCGGTATGCCTTCGCCCGGCCCCTGGCCTTGCCCTTGCCCCATGGCCTGCATCTGGCTCATCATGTTCTGCGCGCCCTGGCGGAGTGCCTCCAGTGCACGGCCCTGGCTACCAACGGCCGATTCGCCCTGCCCCTCGCCCAGCGCTTCGGAAGCACCCTTCATCTCACGACCGGCCTGACCAAAGCCTTCGCCAGGTTCAAGCCCCATGCCCTTCAGCGCCTCCTGGATCTCCCCGAGCTGCTTGCCGAGCCCATCCTGCTGCTCCTGAAGCTTCTTCAGCGCCTCACGAAGCTGATCGGCCGTCATCTGGTCGGTCGACTGCTGACCGGCGCCATTGTCGCCCGGCTGCTGTTGCTGCTGGCCTTCCTCGCCCTCGCCCGGCATCGGATCGCCCCGCTGCTGGCGGTCGCGCAACGCCTGATCGAACTGGAAGGTCTGCTCCATCAATTTCTGCTGCTGCTGCATCAGCTGGCCGAGCTTGTCCATCTGCTGGCGCATCGCGTCGTTCTGCTGGCCTTGCTGACCCTGCTGCGGCCGACCGGCCTGCAGGTTGTTCATCATGCGCTGCAGTTCGGAGAGCATCTGCTGGGCCTGGTCACGCGCGCCGGACCGGGCCAGATTCTCGATCTGATCCATCATGCGCTGCAAATCCTGCTGCCGCAGGATCTGGCCCTGCTGCTGGGCGTTCTGCTGCATCTGGCCATTCTTGGCCGCCTGGCGGGCAAGCTCCTCCATATAGGCCTGCATCGCCTCACGCAGCTCCTTCATGAGCGCGGCGATCTCCTCGTCGGAGGCATTGCGCTCCAGCGCTTCGGAGAGCGCCTTCTGCGCCCCGCGCAGCCGGCGATCAGCCAAAGACAGGTTGCCGTCCTCGATGCCAAGAGCGATTTCCCAGAGATAGTCCGCCGTCTCGCGCATCTGGTCGTCCGTGCGGGAAAGCTTCATGCGCGCATTGGCCGATTGCAGCAGCAGGTAATGCGTGAGGTTGGGGATCGTCTCTTCCGGCCGGATCGTCAGCGCCTCGTTGAGCGCGATGGCATGCGGCAGCTGGTTGGCATCAAGTGCGAAGACCTGCCGCTGTTCAGCGACGGCCCCGGCCAGCGGCTCGAAGAAATTCTTGGCCGGCAGGATCATCTCCACGGGCTGGCTGCGCCCTTCCTGCCCGGCGGCATCCCTGGCAACAAGCGTGATCTTCACACGCTTGCCGGAAAGCGGATGTTCGGACAGGTTGCGGCTTGTCGTGCCCTTGGCGTCGCGCGCGGCGCGGCGCGGCAGGTCGAGGCGGTACTCCGGCAGCGGATAGAGCGGACGTGCATCCTTCGGCTGCTCGACCGGCACGATCTCCGCATGAGCCTCCTGGATTCCGTAGTCGTCCTTGGCAACGAAGCTGATCTCCAGCGCCGAGGCGACGGTCTTTTTCGGAATACCATCGAAGGCGATTTCCGGCACGCGGTCCGGAATGACCGCAAACGCCCAGGTCTGGCCGGCGACCGAGAGCGTGCCGTCCTTCAGGATTTTGTAGCGCATGGTCTTGGCGCCATTGGCCGCGGCAACCGGCACCTTCGCTTCGGCCTTCGGGCCCTCGGCCTTTTCATCCTTCGGCTTTTCCGCCTCCGGGCGTATGGCCGTCGCCGTGGCCTCGCCCGTCACCTGGTAACTCACCGGCTCATCGCCGCCGCCACCCGTAACGCGCACGGTCAATTCGCTGAACTGCGGAATGCGAATCTCGCCCTTGGCAGCCTCGCCCGGCTGGCCCTGCGTGCTGCCGGTCAGGAAAATGGGTGCACGCGACGTATGCGCCGGCGGCGTCACCCAGGCGTCGATGCGCACATCCGGCGCGGTCTCGGCAGGCGCGCGAAGGGTAACCACATCCGCCAGAAGACCACCGCGATTGGAATAGGAGAAGGCAAAGGCGATGGCGACAAGGAGCAGCGGCACGGCGCGCAGGGCATGGCGGTCATGACGGGCAATGTCCGGCTCAGGCGCACCGGTCCTGAGCGCGCCGATCATCCGTGCCATACGGCTCTGGTGCTCGCGCCACAGCGCTTCGGCAACGGCACCGCCACCGGCCGGCCGATCTTCCTGCACCCGGATCGCCTGGTGAGCCAGCGCATTGCGCGCCTCCAGCATGCGATAGGCCCTGTCAATCGAAGGCCAGCCGATACCGCGCAGGCGAATGAGCAGACCGGCAAGACCAAGCGCGAAGCCGGCCAGCGTCGCAAGATGCAGCCAGGTGGGAACATGGCGAAAATAGCCGAACCAGGTCAGCGCGAGAAACGCCGCGACGAGAAGCAGGATCGGCAGCACCCGCGGGGCGAGCGCCTCCAGATAGAGGATGGTCTGGGCGGCAAGGCGTTTGCCCGCAAGCCGTCGGGCCACCGGGTTGCCGGCCGCTTCCGTCTCGCGCTGTCCTTGCGTGTCAATCGCCATCGATCGCCGCTCTCCGCTGCAGGTTGTCACCGCCAAAAGATAACATGCTTTGTGGCGAAGACGAGGGCGCACGCAAAATCGTGATCGCGCGCGCAGCCTGGTTTAGCACTTGCGAAGGTCAGGCGAGCCAGTCCGGAAGCGAATCGAGGCCGATCAGGTCGTCATAGCTGAGGCGTGGCCGCACGACATGGAACTCGGCCCCGTTGACCAGCACTTCCGGTACCAGCAGACGGCTGTTGTAGGTGCCCGCCTGCACGGCGCCATAGGCACCGGCGGACCCGACGGCAATGAGATCGCCGGGCTTCGGCTGCGCCATCTCGCGGTCCTGCGCCAGATAGTCACCGGTCTCGCAGACGGGACCCACCACGTCCGCCCGGATGCGCGGCGCGCTGGCCGCCGAAATGACGACCGGCTGGATCTCGTGCCAGGCCTCGTAGAGCGTCGGGCGGATGAGGTCGTTCATGGCCGCATCGACGATGACGAAAGTCTTCTCGCCGCCGTCCTTCACGTAGATCACCTCGGTGACGAGGATGCCGGCATTGCCGACTATCAACCGGCCAGGCTCGGTCACGATCTTGCAGTTCAGGCCCTTGAGCTGGTTCTTGACGATTTCGGCATAGGCATCCGGAAGCGGCGGCGGCGCATTGTCCGTCTTGTAGGGAATCCCGAGACCACCGCCGACATCGACGTGATCGATCGTGTGTCCGTCGGCGCGCAGCGTATCGACGAGTTCGCGCAGGAGCTTGAAGGCATCTTCGAAGGGTTGCAACTCGGTGATCTGGCTGCCGATATGCATGTCGATACCGGTCACCTTGATGCCCGGCAGGCTGGCGGCGCGGGCATAGACGGCGCGGGCGCGTTCCCAGGAAATGCCGAACTTGTTTTCCTTCTTGCCCGTCGAGATCTTGGCATGCGTGCGGGCGTCGACGTCTGGATTGATGCGGAAGGAGACGTGCGCAACCTTGCCGGCCTTCACGGCGCGGGCATTCAGCACCTCAAGCTCGGGCTCGGATTCGACGTTGAAGCAGTAGATGCCGACCTCAAGCGCCAGATCCATCTCGCGCGGCGTCTTGCCGACGCCGGAGAACATGATGCGCGAGGCAGGAACGCCGGCGGCCAGCGCCCGGCGCAGTTCGCCTTCCGAGACCACGTCGATGCCGGCGCCAAGCCGGGCAAGCGTTTTCAGCACCGCCTGGTTCGAGTTCGCCTTCATAGCGTAGCACACCATGGCATCGACACCGTCGAAGGCCTTGGCGAAGACCTTGTAGTGACGCTCCAGCGTCGCCGTCGAATAGACGTAGAAGGGCGTGCCGACCGTCTTGGCGATTTCCGGAACCGGCACGTCCTCCGCATGGAGGATGCCGTCGCGATGCTCGAAATGGTTCACAGGTCTCGTCCGTTAAACAGGGGCGGTTCCGGCAAAACCGCGCGGCGGCCTTGCGTTGGGAACTGCGTCAAAACTAGAGAAGGGGGTCGAGGATGAAAGGCTTGTCTTCGACCTGCTCGACCTTCTTGCCATCGACGGTCTTCACGACCGGTTGAGCCCCGCCCGGCAGGTCGAGATCGCCCTTGCGGCCACAGGCGGTCAGAACCGCTGCGGAAAGGCAGAGCGCGAGAGCCAGCCTGCCGATGTCGATGCGTGTCATGAAGCGTTCCCTGGAAATGCCGGTGATCGGGTGGGCATCATCCTTAGCGAATTCGCCCGCCCTTGTGCACCCTTAATCTACTGATGAGTCCTGCAAGCAATCTGATCAGTTGCGCTGCCGCCACCAGGCGATCTGCTTGCGGACCTCCAGAGGGGCTGTGCCGCCAAAACTCTTGCGGCTGGCGACCGAGGCCTCGACCGTCAAGACGTTGAAGATGTCAGCGGTGATGGCGGCATGGATCGCCTGCAGCTCCTCGAGCGACAGGTCGGAAAGGTCGCAGCCCTTGCTCTCGGCCAGCGCCACGGCGCGGCCCGTCACATGATGGGCATCGCGGAAGGGAAGTCCCGCTTCCCGCACCAGCCAGTCGGCAAGATCGGTGGCAGTGGAATAACCGGAGCCGGCCGCCGCCTTCATCCTGTCAGTACGAATGGTCATGTCGCGCACCATGCCGGTCATCGCGGCAATGGCCAGCTCGATGCTCTCGGCAGCGTCGAAGACCTGTTCCTTGTCTTCCTGCATGTCCTTGGAATAGGCGAGCGGCAGACCCTTCATGACGGTCAGGAGTGCGATCAGCGAACCGTTGATGCGGCCGGTCTTGGCACGCACCAGCTCGGCGGCATCCGGGTTCTTCTTCTGCGGCATGATCGAGGAGCCGGTGGAGAAGGCATCCGACAGGCGGATGAAACCGAACTGCGGCGTCGACCAGATGACGATCTCTTCGGCGAGGCGCGACAGATGAACGCCGGCAATCGCCGCAATCGACAGGAACTCCAGGGCGAAATCGCGGTCCGACACGGTATCGATGGAATTGCGGGTCGGCTCGCGGAAGCCGAGCGCCTTCGCCGTCATGTGTCGGTCGATATTGTAGCCCGTGCCGGCAAGCGCGGCGGCACCGATCGGGCTTTCATCGAGGTGCTCGATGGCGTGGCGCACCCGCTGGCGGTCGCGGCCGAACATCTCGACATAGGCCATGCAATGATGGCCGAAGGTAACGGGTTGGGCGGTCTGAAGGTGGGTGAAGCCGGGCATGACGGTTTCGGCGTGCTCCTCGGCACGGTCGAGGAAGGCCGCGATGAGGCCCGTCAGCGCCTTCTCCGTCTTCTGCAGCTCTTCCTTCACCCACAGACGGAAATCGAGCGCCACCTGGTCGTTGCGCGAGCGGGCGGTGTGGAGGCGTCCGGCGGCGGGACCGATCAGCGTCGCCAGCCGCGCCTCGACATTCATGTGAATGTCTTCCAGGCGGCGCGAGAACTCGAAATTGCCGCTTTCGATCTCTGACAAGATCGTGTCGAGACCGTGAACGATCTTTTCCTTATCGTCCGCCGAAATGATGCCCTGGTGGCTAAGCATTTCGGCATGCGCCTTTGAGCCGCGGATGTCCTGAGCGTAAAGCTTCTTGTCGAAGCCGATGGAGGCATTTATCTCCTCCATGATCGCATCCGGTCCCGAGGCGAAACGGCCGCCCCACATCTGGTTCGAGGATTTCGTCTCGGAAGTGCCGTCAGCCATGGGTCCCGTCCTGGAGAGTGAAATGACAGTGAAGAAGAAACTCGGCCTGCCGGCAGGAAAACTGATCGCCATTGCCGGGCTCGCCGGACTTCTCGCCGGTGGTGCAGCGATATACGTGAAGGAAAGCCTGTCTGGCAATGGCGCGGTCGCTTCCGCCGATCCCGCCGCCTGCACGGCCACCGCAGCGAAGGCCGAAGCCCTGACACCCTTTTCCAAGGGACAGGTCGCCGCCATGCGCACGGTCGACGAGCATCGCGCGCTGCCCGATCTCGTGTTCGACGGCCCCGACGGCAAGAAGAAGACGATCGCCGATTTTTCCGGCAAGACCCTGCTCGTCAACCTCTGGGCCACCTGGTGCGTGCCGTGCCGTGAGGAAATGCCGGCGCTCAACGCGCTCGAAAAGGAGCTCGGCAGCGACAAGTTCGAGGTCGTGGCGATCAACATCGACACGGGCGATGACGAAAAGCCGAAAACCTTCCTCACCGAAACAGGCGTCAACGACCTCGGCTATTATCGTGATGCCTCGATGGGCGTGTTCAACACCCTGAAGAAGGAAGGCCTCGCCTTTGGCCTGCCGGTCACACTGCTGATGGATGACAAGGGCTGCTTGATCTCGGCAATGAACGGCCCCGCCGCCTGGGACAGCGACGACGCCAAGGCCTTGATCAAAGCCGCGCTTGCTGCGCCGAAAAGCTGAGGCATCGCGAGAAGGTTTCGCTCACGCCGCTGGATAGGCGCGCGACCGGCGGATGTCGAGGAAACCCGCTTCGCCCTTGCGGTGCGGGAATTCCGGCGCCGTATCGAACTCGACCGGCTGACCACTGCCCGTCAGCGCCAGCACGCGGCGTGAGTCCGGCCGGTCGATGACCCGCACGATCTTCGCAGCGATGCCCTGCCCATCCTCACGCCAGGTGACGTCGGCCGGGCGGAACAGGATCTGGCCGCTACCATCGGCCACACCGCCCGCCTCGAAGGCCACGTCACCGACATAGGCCTTGCCGCCGCGGATCTCCGCATCGAGCCGGTTCGCATCGCCGAGGAAATTCATCACGAAGGCATCGGCCGGGTTGCGGCAGACCGCCTCGGGCGTGCCCTCCTGCACGATCTTGCCCTTGTTCAGGATGACGACCCGGTCGGCAAGGTCGAGCGCCTCTTCCTGGTCGTGTGTGACGAAGAGCGTGGTGATTCCCAGTTCGTCATGGATTTTCCGAAGCCAGCGGCGCAGGTCCCGCCGCACATTGGCATCAAGCGCACCAAATGGCTCGTCGAGCAGCAAAACGCGGGGATCGACGGCGAGCGCCCGGGCGAGCGCCACACGCTGGCGCTGGCCACCGGAGATCTGGCCGGGGAAACGGTCCTTGAGGCCACCGAGCTGCACGAGATCGAGCAGTTCCGCAACACGTTTGGCGATCGCGTCGGGCGAGCGCTTGACCTTGGAGACCTTCATGCCGAAGGCGATGTTCTCGCCGACGGTCATATGCGGGAAGAGGGCATAGTGCTGGAAGACGAAACCGACGCCGCGCTCGCGCACCGGAATGTCCGTCGCATTCTCATCGCCGAAATAGATCGCACCGCCATCGGCATATTCGAGGCCGGCAACCATGCGCAGGATCGTCGTCTTGCCGGAGCCGGACGGGCCGAGCAATGCCACCAGCTCCCCGCTTTCGATATCGAGCGACACGCCGTGCACGGCGCGAAAGGTCTGGAACTCCTTGACCACATTGGTAAGGCGGATCTTCACGGTTTTACCTCCGGGGTGATGCTGTCGGCGCCGGCCAGCTGAGAGGGGCGCTGCACGCGGCCTGCGCCCTGCCGCTCCAGCGCCACCTTGGCGACAAGCGTAACGATGGCAAGACCGGCGAGAATGGATGCGGCGGCAAAGGAACCGGCCGCGTTGTAGTCGTGATAGAGCAGCTCGATGTGCAGCGGCAGCGTGTTCGTCTGGCCGCGGATGTTGCCCGAGACGACGGAAACGGCACCGAACTCGCCCATCACGCGCGAATTGCAAAGCACGACACCGTAGAGCAGCGCCCACTTGATGTTCGGCAGTGTGACGGAGAAGAATGTGCGCCAGCCGCTTGCCCCCAGTGACGTCGCCGCCTCCTCTAGGTCGCGGCCCTGCGCCTGCATCAGCGGGATCAGTTCGCGCGCCACGAAGGGCGCGGTCACGAACATGCTGGCCAGCACGATGCCCGGCAGCGCGAAGAGGATCTTGATCTCCATCGATTGCAGAGCCGGTCCGAACAGGCCCTGCAGACCATAGACGAAGAGATAGGAGACGCCCGCAACGATGGGCGATACGGAGAAAGGCAGTTCGATAACGACAGTGAGCAGCCGCTTGCCGCGGAAATCGTGCTTGGTGATGGCCCATGCCGCCGCAACGCCGAAAGCCGTGTTGATCGGCACCGCGATCAGCGCCGTGACGACCGTCAGCAGGATGGCGTGCCGCGTGTCCGGATCGGCAATCGAGGCGGCAAAATAACCGACACCGCGTGAAAAAGCCTCGACGGCGATGACGACGAGCGGCGCGACGATCATCAGCGCGACCAGCACGAGCACGAAGGCGAGGAGCGAGCGGCGGAAGACCGGATTGTCGCCGACGCGGGGCGGCGTGCCTTTTCCAGGGTGCACCATGGTCAGCCCCTTGCCGTATAACGCAGGGCGCGGGCCTGCATGAGGTTGGTGATCGCCAGCATGACGAAGGCCGTCAGCAGCATGACGGAGGCGATGGCGGCCGAGGCCGGGTAATCGTATTCCTCAAGCCGGATGAAGGCGAGCAGCGCGGTGATCTCCGTTGAGAACGGCTGGTTGCCGGCAATGAAGATAATGGCCCCGAATTCCCCAAGACTGCGGGCGAAGGAGAGCGAGACACCGGCCAGAAGCGCCGGCGTGAGGAGCGGCAGGATGACGCCGGTGAAGATCGACAGGTCGCTCGCCCCGAGCGTCTGCCCCGCCTCCTCCAGCGCCGGATCCAGTTCCTCCAGCACCGGCTGCACCGTGCGCACGATGAAGGGAATGCTGGTGAAGCTCATGGCGACGATGATGCCGAGCGGCGTATAGGCGACCTTGATACCGAGAAGCGAGAGCGGTCCGCCGAACCAGCCGTTGGTCGCAAAGAGCGTGGTAAGCGCGATACCCGCAACGGCGGTGGGCAGCGCGAACGGCAGATCGACAAGCGCATCGACCAGCCGGCGACCGGGAAAGCGGTAACGCACCAGCACCCAGGCGAGCGATAGGCCGAAGACGAGATTGAACGCGGTTGCTGCCAGCGCGCAGAGCACCGTGACCCGGTAGCTCGCAAAAGCGCGGTCCGACGAGATGATGCGCCAGTAGTCCTCCGGCCCAAGGCTGGCCGCCTTGAAGACGAGCGCAGCCAGCGGCAGCACGACGATGATCGCCACATAGACGAGAGTTATGCCGAGCGCGAGCGGCAATCCGGGCAGTACACGCCGTCTCAAGAGGCGCTTCCTTTCTCAAGCTGATCCAGGAAAAGTGCGGAGCGCGATCATCCGGCCGGACTTGTGCGAACACTTTTCATGCCACAACCGGCGGACTTTCGGCCGCCGGTTGCGATAAAACGAAGGTTGATGGATCAACGGCTGCCGTAGATCTTGTCCAGCACGCCGCCTTCGGCGAAGTGCTCCTCGGAGATCTTCTTCCAGCCGCCGAAGACGTCATCGACATTCACGAGGCGGATTTCCGGGAACTGGCCCTTGAACTCGGCAGCGACCGTCTGGTCATGGACGCGATGGCCGAATTCGGCAGCGATCTTCTGGCCCTCTGGCGCATAAAGGAAATCGAGGTAGGACTTTGCAAGCTCACGGCTGCCCTTGGCGTCGGCCACCTTGTCGACGATGGCGACCGGGAACTCGGCAAGCAGCGAGACGGAGGGTACGACGCTTTGGAACTTGTCCTCCCCATATTGCTTGGCGATCGACTTGGTTTCCGCCTCGAAGGTGATGATGACATCGCCGATTTCGCGCTCGACGAAGGTCGTCGTCGCCGCGCGGCCGCCCGTGTCGAAGACCGGAACGTTGTCGAAGATCTTGGTGACGAACTCCTCGACCTTGGCCGGATCGTTGTTGAAGGCTTCCTTGGCATAGGCGGTCGCTGCAAGATAGGTGTAGCGCGCATTGCCCGAGGTCTTCGGGTTCGGGAAGATGACCTTCACGTCGTCACGGGCAAGGTCCGACCAGTCCTTGATGTTCTTCGGGTTGCCGGCGCGAACGAGGAAGGACGGGAAAGAGTAGAAGGGCGAAGCGTTGTTCGGGAATTTCTGCTGCCAGCCTTCGGCGACAAAGCCGTTCTTCACGAGGAAGTCGATATCCGTCACCTGGTTGAAGGTCACGACATCCGCCTCCAGACCTTCGACGATGGCGCGCGCCTGCTTGGAGGTGCCGCCATGCGACTGGTCGACGGTGACACCCGGATGCCCCTTCACGAAGGCTTCGTTCTCGGCAGCGAAAAGCTCACGCGCCACGTCATAGGAGGCGTTGAGCAGCTTGTCGGCGGCCTGCGCGGAGAACGGAGCGGCAAGGCCAAGGAGAGCCACGCCGAGAAGGAGCAAACGTTTCATCTGAAAAACCCCGAATGGAACCTGAATTCGGGCAGACAATAGCGACCGGCCGCTCCCGATCCGAGGTATGGCCTGCCGCAGCACTTGCGGCAGACGAAACATTTTTCCCTGAAAGGGCAAGCTTGGGAAATGTCCCGCTGCTCAGCGCGTCGGGACAGGGACTTCGCCGCGATAATCGTAGAAGCCGCGTCCGGACTTGCGGCCGAGCCAGCCGGCCTCGACATACTTCACCAGCAGCGGGCAGGGGCGGTACTTCGAATCGGCGAGGCCGTCATGCAGTACCTGCATGATCGACAGGCACGTGTCGAGGCCGATGAAATCGGCAAGCTGCAGCGGACCCATCGGATGGTTGGCGCCGAGCCTCATCGCGGTATCGATGGCTTCCACCGAACCGACGCCTTCGTAAAGCGTATAGATCGCCTCATTGATCATCGGCAACAGGATGCGGTTGACGATGAAGGCCGGGAAATCCTCCGCGACGGTGATCGTCTTGTCGAGCTTGGCGACAAATTCCTTTGCGGCGGAGAACGTGCCCTCTTCGGTCGCGATACCGCGCACGAGCTCGACCAGCTTCATGACCGGAACCGGGTTCATGAAGTGGATGCCCATGAAGCGCTCCGGGCGGTCGGTGGCAGACGCGAGCCGCGTGATCGACAGCGAAGAGGTGTTGGTGGCGAGGATCGCTTCCGGCTTCAGGACGGAACAGACCTGGCCGTAGATCTTGCGCTTGACGGTCTCGTCCTCTGTCGCCGCCTCGATGACGAGATCGGCGTCGGAGAGGTCGTTGATATCGGAGGATCCCTTGATCAGGGCGAGTGCGTCCTTGCGCTCCTCGTCGGTCATCTTGCCGGAGGAGACCTGGCGGGCAAGATTGCCGTTGATCGTGGCAAGCCCGGTTTCGACACGCTCCGGCGACAGGTCGTAGATGTGGACCTTGTATCCGGCCATGGCAGAGACGTGCGCGATACCGCATCCCATCTGGCCCGCACCGACAATACCGACGTTCTTGATCATAGCGCCAATCGCCCCATCACACCGTCTGCGCCCCTAGGCGCAGGCAAAAAAACACCGGGCCGGTCAAGCCGGCCCGGTGAAGTGATAAAGCGCCGCGACGCATTTTTCCAGTGAAATCATCGTCGCAAAGAGCCGGGTCAAAGCTGGCTCAAAGCGCCTTTTCGAGTTCGGGCAGGGCTTCGAAGAGATCGGCGACGAGGCCGTAGTCCGCGACCTGGAAGATCGGCGCTTCCTCGTCCTTGTTGATGGCGACGATGACCTTCGAATCCTTCATGCCGGCAAGGTGCTGGATGGCGCCCGAGATGCCGCAGGCGATGTAGAGCTGCGGCGCAACCACCTTGCCCGTCTGCCCGACCTGCCAGTCGTTGGGCGCATAGCCCGCATCGACGGCCGCGCGGGACGCACCGACAGCCGCACCGAGCTTGTCGGCAACCGGAAGAATGACTTCCTGGAACTTTTCCGACGAACCGAGCGCACGCCCGCCCGAGATGATGATCTTGGCCGAGGTCAGCTCCGGACGATCCGACGAGGACAGGGCATCCTTGACGTGGGTCGAAAGGCCCGGGTTCGATGCGGCCGAGACCGTCTCGACAGAGGCGCTTCCACCTTCGCCGGCAGCGGCGAAGGACGCGGTGCGGACAGTGATCACCTTCTTGGCATCGGTGGACTGAACCGTCTGGATGGCATTGCCCGCATAGATCGGACGCTTGAACGTGTCCGACGAGACGACCTCGACGATCTCGGAGACCTGTGCGACGTCGAGCAGGGCGGCAACGCGCGGCAAAACGTTCTTGCCGACCGAGGTGGCGGCCGAGACGATGGCGTCATAGTTGCCGGCAAGCGAGACGATGAGCGCTGCCAGCGGCTCTGCCAGGTTGTTGGCAAGATTCTGGTCGTCGGCGAGCAGGACCTTGGAAACGCCAGAGAGCTTTGCAGCCTGTTCGGCCGCAGCCTTGGCGCCGGAACCGGCGACGAGCACATGCACGTCGGAGCCGATCTTGGAGGCTGCTGTCAGCGCCTTGGCGGTCTGGTCGGAAAGGTGTGCGTTGTCGTGATCTGCCAGAAGAAGTATGGCCATGGTAGTGTCTCCCTTTCCTGCTTTAGAGCACGCCGGCTTCGGTCTTGAGCTTCTCGACCAGCTCGGCGACCGACTTGACCTTGACGCCGGCCTTGCGGCCCGACGGTTCCTCGGTCTTCAGCACCTTCAGGCGCGGGGCGGTATCGACGCCGAAATCGGCCGGCGTCTTCTTGTCGAGCGGCTTCTTCTTCGCCTTCATGATGTTCGGCAGCGAGGCATAACGCGGCTCGTTGAGGCGAAGGTCGGTGGTCACGACCGCCGGAAGCTTCACGTCGATGGTCTGCAGGCCGCCGTCGACTTCGCGGGTGACCTGAGCCGAGCCGTTGCCGATCTCGACCTTGGAGGCGAACGTCGCCTGCGCCCAGCCGAGCAGCGCAGAAAGCATCTGGCCAGTCTGGTTCGAATCGTCGTCGATCGCCTGCTTGCCGACGATGACGAGGCCGGGCTGTTCGGCTTCGGCAACCCCCTTGAGGATCTTGGCGACGGCGAGCGGCTCGACGGCATCTTCCGTCTCGACCAGAACGGCGCGGTCCGCGCCCATGGCGAGCGCGGTGCGCAGCGTTTCCTCGGCCTTGGCCGGGCCGATCGAAACGACGACCACTTCCTCGGCCTTGCCGGCTTCCTTCAGCCGCAAAGCCTCTTCCACGGAGATTTCGTCGAACGGGTTCATCGACATCTTCACATTGGCAAGCTCGACACCCGAGCCGTCCGACTTCACGCGAATCTTCACGTTGTAATCAACGACCCGCTTTACAGGGACCAAGATCTTCATGGCTTCCTTCCTTCAAATGCCCGCGAGGGAAAATGCGCCTTTCAAAGGCGCCCTGATTGTCGGTTGGCGACATCGATACGCGTTTTTTTCCCAATTACAATGCGCCACGGCCCCTCCCGGCGTGAAAACGGGCGGGTTATAAATTGCCTTTACGTTCACGTCAATTTTCTCAGAACGACATGCTCACCGTCCCCAATGGGTCGGCGGCACGGAGGGGCGCGCGGCAGTTTCCTCGGCAGCAACGGGCGTCGCCTCGACATGCCGCACCGCCTTTGGCGTGACGATGGTGCGGTCGAACAGCGGCACACCCCGCCGCCGCAGCACGAGCACCAGAAGCGCGCCGGCGAGGATGCCGCCGACATGGGCGCCCCAGGAAACACCGCTGTCGCCGTCAACCACCAGCATGTAAAACTGCTGGGCGATCCAGAAAGCGAGCGGAATGACTGCCGGCAGCGGCAGGGGAATACGGAAGAACACGAGCACCCAGACGCGCACTTTCGGATGCAGCAGGAAATAGGCCGCCACCACACCGGATATCGCACCCGAAGCACCGATCAGCGGCGCCTCCGAATCCGGTTGCACCAGACCGTGCACAAGCGCTCCCGCCGCCGCGCAGAGCAGGTAGAAGAGCAGGAAGCGGAAGTGTCCGAGCGCATCCTCGACATTGTCGCCGAACACCCAGAGGAACAGCATGTTCGAGGCAAGATGCATGAAATCACCGTGCAGGAACGCATAGGTGATGTAGGTCGCGTCCTCCGGCACCAGCACCAGGCTTGCCTCCAGGTCGGCGAAATCGAAGACGACAGCCGGGATATAACCGAGGCCGACGACCGTCGCATCCGAGAAGGCCTGCGTGGAGGCAAGCCCCGTCACCAGCCAGACGACGACATTAATCACGATCAGGCTGATCGTGACATACTGCACCTTGATGTATTTGAGGGCGTTCGCGTCATGCAGCGGTATGAACATGGATCCCCTTCCCAAGGCTTGCTGGAAGCGAGCTTACCTGTTCTTGCCCGGAACCCACAATATGTCCGTACGGCCCTTCTCGTTGACCCAGCGCGCCGCAACGAAGAGGAAGTCGGAGAGCCGGTTGATATAGGCTGCAGCCGCGGCCGAGACCGCCTCGCCCTCGATATCCTGCAGGGCGACGACGCGCCGTTCGGCCCGCCGCGCGACGGTGCGCGCAAGATGCAGCGCCGCCGCGGCCGGCGTGCCGCCCGGCAGGACGAAGGAGCGCAGCGGCTCGAGATCGGCATTGAGCAGGTCGATTTCCGTCTCCAGCCGGTCCACCTGCACCTGCGCGATGCGCAGCGGCTCATAGTCGAGTTTTTTCCCGGTCTCCGGCGTCGCAAGGTCAGCGCCGAGATCGAAGAGATCGTTCTGGATGCGCATCAGCATCGCGTCGAGATCCGGATGGTCTGCCAGATGCTGGCGCACGAGGCCGATGCAGGAGTTCGCCTCGTCAACCTCGCCATAGGATTCGACCCGCAAGTCGTGCTTCTTGCGGCGTGGCCCGGCAACGAGGCCGGTCGTGCCGTCGTCGCCCGTGCGCGTGTAGATCTTGTTGAGCTTGACCATGATCCCCCTCAGCGCCCGCCGCCCGTGATCCAGAGCGTCAGCATGATGAGGACGATCGCGATCGCCTGCAAGAGCACGCGAAGCTGCATCAGCTTGTTCGAGGTGTTGCCGCTGCCGCCCTTGGCCATGTTGACGAGACCGCGCACCAGCACGATGGCGACGAGGCCCATGACGAGCAGGGTCATGAAGGTGAGGAAGGAAGACATGCCAACGATCCGATTTGATTTCCGTCAGCCCTATTCAAATAGGGCATTTCGCACAAAGTGCACGCTTTTTGCTGGCGAGCCCCCTGCGACGCCGCGACGCGTCAGCCGAGCCTGCCGATGATCCGGTAGAAGAGCGCGGCCGGCAGCAGCTTCTTCAGAAGAGCGCCCTGCTTGGCCGGCGTCGTCACGATGTAGTGCGGCCGCGGTGCTTTTGCCGTCAGCGCATGGCGCAGCACGGCATGCACTGCCTCAGGTCCAAGCTTTCCGCGTGCCGGCTTTGCCTCGCCGCGCAACCGCTGCAACTGGCGGCGATACTCGTCCGCATGTACGGAGTTTTCGAGATCGATGTTGCGCTCGATGTGGACTAGTGCATTGGCCGTGAAGCGCGAGGTGATCGGCCCCGGCTCAATGAGACTGACATGCACGCCCGAACCCGCAAGCTCCATACGCAGCGTCAGCGACAGCGCTTCGAGCGCGAATTTCGAGGCATTGTAGGCGCCGCGCCAGCGATAGGGCACGATGCCGAGGATCGACGAGCACTGCACGATGCGCCCGCCCCCCTGCCCGCGCATGACGGGAATCACCCGTCGCGTCAGATCGTGCCAGCCGAAGACATTGGTCTCGAACTGTAGGCGCAGCGCCTCGACCGGCAGGTCCTCGACGGCACCGGCCTGACCATAAGCACCGTTGTTGAAGAGCGCGTCGAGCCGGCCGCCGGTGCGCGCCAGCACGGTTTCGACGAACGCAGCGATCGACTCCGGCTGCGTATAGTCCATCAGGAGAGCCTCAATGCCGTCGGCCTCTAGGCCTGCGAGGTCTTCCTGCCGGCGTACCGTCGCAAAGACCCGCCAGCCCTCCGCCTTCAGCGCCCGGGCGCAATAAGCACCGATGCCCGAGGAGCATCCCGTCACGATGATGCTCGGCGGCGTTGTCGCATTCGAAGAAGGCATGTCGGTTTCCTGTACAAATCTGCTCGTGTTTCCCATATTCACCACCAGCGCACCGCCATCGCCATCCCGCGCCGGCGTGGCAAGCCATTGAATCCGGGCCGCCCTTGAACCGACCCCGGTGTAAGGGGTTATACCCGGGCAGACAATGCGAGAGACGGCCGAAGACGGCCGCGAGGACCTGAGATTGCAGATGCCGACCGCCATCCGTCTTGCCTACAAGGTCGTCTTCGACGCGATCTGGCATTTTTCCGAGGACGACGGCTGGGCGATGGCGAGCCATGTCGCGCTGTCGACGCTGCTGGCGATCTTCCCCTTCCTGATCTTCGGCACGGCGCTCGGCTCTTTCCTCGGCGCCGACCAGTTCGCCGAAACCGCCGTGCATCTCATCTTCGATACCTGGCCGGAATCGATCGCCGCACCGATCTCACGCGAGGTCGTCGCGGTGCTCACGATCCCGCGCGGCGGCCTGCTCACGGTCTCCGTGCTCGCCGCCGCCTACTTCGCCTCGAACGGCGTGGAGGCGCTGCGCGTCTCGCTCAACCGCGCCTACCGGGTGGCCGAGACGCGCTACTGGTACGTGACGCGCCTTGCCAGTCTCGGCTTCGTCATCGCCGGCGTGCTGGCGCTGGCGGTCCTCAGCATCGTGCTCGTTGCGGCGCCCCTTGCCGTGCGGGCGACGGGCGACTGGCTGCCGTGGCTCACCTATGTCTATTCCTGGGTGGAAAGCTGGGGACTGTTCGGCACCATCCTGGTGCTGCTCTCCGGCCTTCTGATCGCCCATCTGTGGCTGCCCGCCGGCCGGCGCAAGATCGCCGACGTGCTGCCCGGCATCCTGGTGACACTCATCGCCTGGGGCATCGGCGCCTATGCCTTCGCCTCCTACCTCACCACCTTCGCCAATTACGTCTCGACCTATGCCGGTCTCGCCTCGATCATGATCGCGCTGGTCTTCCTCTACATCGTCGGGGCGATCTTCATCATCGGTGCTGAAATCAACGCGGCCCTGATGAAATACCGGGTGAAGCACCTGATCCTCGACAAGGTCCGCGGCGTCCGCAAGCCACGGCAGCCCGAGGAGGACTCAATGGAGGACGAAGCCATAGCCCGCGAGCAGGGCGCGAATGCCGGCAGGTGAGATGCCCCGTTCCCGGTAGGCCGCAAGGCCGGTATCCTCATTGCTCTTGGACAGTTTCCGTCCATCCGGCCCCGGCACCAGCCCATGATGCCGGTAGGAGGGCGCCTGCAGGCCGAGCAGGCTTTGCAGGAGGCGATGCACCGCCGTCGCATGAAAGAGATCCTGCCCGCGCACCACGTCGGTGATACCCTGCACCGCATCGTCGAGCACCACGGCAAGATGGTAGCTCGCCGGAGCATCCGGCCGCGAGAGGATGACATCGCCCCAGCGTTCCGGTCTCGCCGCAACGATACCGGTCTCTCCCTCCGGCCCCTCGCCCGCCTCCGACCAGGTCAACGCCTCCGGCACGAGCGCCAGCGCCTTGCCCATATCGAGCCTCCAGGCGTGCTGGCGACCCGCCGCAATCCAGCCAAGCGCCTGATCCCGATCGAGCGAACGCTCGTCCGTCGGGTAGAGCGGCGCACCGTCCGGATCGCGCGGCCATGTCCCGCCCGCAGCCTCCTGCGCCAGAACCCGCGCCTTCACCTCGCCACGGCTGAGGAAGCCCGGATAGAGCACGCCCATGGCCTTCAGCCGTTCCAGCGCCTCACCATAGAAGGCAAGGTGCTCCGACTGGCGCCGCACCGGCCTTTCCCAGTCAAGGTCCAGCCAGGTGAGATCGCGATAGATCGCCGCCTCGAATTCGGGCCGCGACCGGGCGGGATCGATGTCTTCGATGCGCAGGAGGAAGCGCCCGCCGCAGGCCGCAGCAAGGTCATGGTTGAGGATCGCCGACAGCGCATGACCGAGATGCAGAAGGCCATTCGGGCTCGGCGCAAATCGGAAGACACGACGTTTTGACAAAGCAGTTTGCATGGGGTCTTCTGGCACGAAGAAGTGCGTTACGCCACCAAGGCATGCCGGGCAAAGCTGCGCAGCGTTCTACGGCAGGGCTACGCGGACAATTGAGGACCCAAACCGCCAAGGCCGCGGTGGCAGCAAGGATCGAGGCCTCTTAAGAAAATGCAGTTGCACATGATCAGGACGGATGCGGATGTCGCGGCGGGTCTCGTCGATCTCGCTTTGCTCGATGCACGTCTTTTCACCGTCATCGACAAGGCCGGCCCCGTGCCGCTTCGCCGCCTTTCGCCCGGCTATCGCGGCCTTGCCGGCATCATCGTCGCGCAGATGGTCTCGCGCGCCAGCGCCGATGCCATCTGGCGCCGGCTCGAGGAAACGGCCGGCGACATCACCCCCCATCACATCCTCGGCCTTTCCGACGAGGACTGTCGCACTGTGGGCCTGTCGCGCGCCAAGGCGGAGACACTGCGCCGCGCCGCTGATGCCGTCGATCGCGGCGAACTCGACCTCGATGCGATCTGCCATATGGAGGCAACGTCAGCGGCCCGGAAGCTGACCGCGATCAAGGGCATCGGGCGCTGGACGGCGGATGTCTATCTGCTCTTCTGCGGCGGCCATCCGGATATCTTCCCCTCCGGCGATATCGCTCTGCAGAATGCAGTCGCCCATGCGCTCGGCCTCGCGGTGCGCCCGAGCCCGCAGGAACTCGACCGGATCGCGGAAAGCTGGTCGCCCTGGCGCGGCGTCTCGGCCCGGCTGTTCTGGGCCTATTATTCCCGGGAGATGCGGCGCGAGGCGGCTCCGGTGCTCGAAGGCTGAGCCGTCGCGAAATTGCTTGTTTTCGCTTTTCCTTTCCCGCTTCACAATGCTGTAACAACGGGCCTAATATAGAAGGGCAGATGCCGAATCGATCAGGAGAAGCCCTTGACGATTTCTGTTTCACCACAGGCCCTGCCAGCCCTTGTACTGAATGCTGACTACAGGCCGCTGAGTTATTACCCCTTGTCGCTCTGGTCCTGGCAGGACGCGATCAAGGCCGTGTTTCTTGACCGCGTAAACATCATCGCCGAATACGAGCATTCGGTGTCATCCCCGAGTTTCACGATGCGCCTGCCAAGCGTCGTGTGCCTGAAAACATACGTGCAGCCGTCACGTCATCCGGCCTTCACCCGGTTCAACGTGTTCCTGCGCGACAGGTTCGAATGCCAGTACTGCGGGTCGCCGGACGACCTGACCTTCGACCATGTCATCCCGCGTGCCCATGGCGGCGAGACGACCTGGTGCAACGTGGTCGCGGCCTGCTCCCCGTGTAATCTGAGAAAAGGCAGCAAGCTGCCGAAGCAGGCGGGCATGCACCCGCATCAGAAGCCCTACCAGCCGACGGTTCAGGATCTGCACAACAACGGGCGACTGTTTCCACCCAACTATCTGCACGAAAGCTGGATGGACTATCTCTACTGGGACGTCGAACTGCAGCCCTGATGCCGGAACCGCAGAAACGCCTGGCGTTTTTGCGGCACCAACAGGCATTTGCGCCCGGGCTGCGGGTATATCACGCTTTCGCCGACCGCACGCCTGAAAAGGAGATCGCGGCGAGGATGAGGCTTGCGATCACATTCCACCCGGCAAAGGAGAGGCCGAGGAGCCGGAAGGAGGCTTCCGTGCAGGACGGCCCGTGCTTGGCGTTGAGATCGGAGAGGAGATCGCCGGCATTCTGCGTAACGCCCTGCGCGGAGGTCGCGCAGGTCGCAGGCCCCTCCCAGAATCCCCATTCGACGCCCGCGTGATAGACACCCATGCCCGCGCCGACGAGCATCATGATACCGGCGATCGCGAGCAGCAGCCGCGTCAGCCAGGCTGGGCCACCGAAGAGGGCCGATAGGAGGGCGGCGACCGCCACCGGGATACCGTAGTAGTAGGGGTCACGCTGCAGCAGGCAGAGCGCACAGGGAATATAGCCACCGATATGTTCGAAAGCGAGCGCCCCGCCGACGGTCGCCGCCATGCCGAGCGTCAGGAGGCCTGCGGATGCCTTGCGGGAAAGGTCGAGAGATGCCGTCATCAGGGTCGTCCAATCGGGCCAGCGGGGTACCGGCGAAACGGCGCCGAGTTCTATCAGGTGAGGCGGCTTTGTAAATCACCCGCACAAACAAGTGATCGTCCGCATACGGGGATTTGCCGGTTGCCGCCCGCGAGCGCTTCGTGTAAACGGCGATGGCTGCAAGTGCCGTGCCCCATTGGCGGAACTGGTAGACGCGCTCGACTCAAAATCGAGTTCCGAAAGGAGTGCTGGTTCGATTCCGGCATGGGGCACCATAAGCATTTTTTTTCATTGTTTTTCCTATATAAAATTGGCCTAAACACCCGAGAAAATCTCTCAGCCGATTTTCTTGGACACTTTTGTTCTCAGTTTCGTCTTCATCGTCGAGCGAATCAGCCGGCTTCGACAGCATGCCAATGACACTCCTCGCCAATCGAGTTGCTGCAACCTTCCGCAGGCCGTGAGCGCTGCATTGTGGCGGCCTCGTTCGTCACAACGAGGAGACGAACGAATGAAGCGTTCATGCTTCGCGGAAGAACAGATCATCGGGATATTGAAGGCGCAGGAGGCGGGCACGAAGACGGTCGATGTATGCCGCAAGCACGAGATCTCGGATGCGACCTTCTGCAAGTACAAGGCGAAGCATGGCGGCATGACGTATCGGATGCCTCCAAATTGAAGGGCAAGCGTGGCGTGATGGCCGCGTTTTTGTGCAACGCCGATGGCTAGGTGTCCACTTAAGGGCTACGCACAAACCGGCTCGCCCCAGATATTCGCATCTATGAGCTCACCGCTTAATCTTTAACGGGCTTCACAAGCGAAACCACTCTCGGCTTCGACGGCGCGTCCAGCCACTCAATCCATTTTCCTCGTTCATCGATTGTGTCGAAGAACCGCCAGAGTTTGTAGCCCTCATCCGTTGTTTCCAGCATCTCGCCAAGAGACGCGAGTTCCAAGGGCAAGGTCACCTCGTTGCCGTCAAAGCGTACGAAATAGATGCCATCGGCGGCAAGCCGAACGACTTGTCCGGTACCATAGGTCCCGTCGAGATCATCGACCGTGAAGTACATGCCGGTTAAGGCATCGCGGGTTTTGTCATTCATGAAATTTGATGCCCGTCCTGAAAATGCAATCATGGAGACCTATGAGCATCTGGTTGAGGAAGACAAGATGCTCAATGCAGTGCGCACTCATAAGATCAGATATTGCCCTGCATCGCCCGTGACGCACTTTGCTCTGGAGTGCCGGCCTTACCGTCGCGCCTCCACTGACGCCACAACGAAGACCAAAAGAAAGACAGATTCGTCGGAGAACGTTTGGCGGTGACCGGTGAGCTAACGACGAGCTCAGCACCTCTCCTGCTGCGAACGTCATGGAACAACAAGCGGGCGCCCCCCTCAGGAGCAACCGGCACCAGGCGCCTGGGTTGATAGGGAGCCGTTTCAAACCACGGCTCCAAGCCGCTCTCAGGTATCCACTTGAAGAAGTCTTTCATGCACCGCCGCGCCTAGCCACTCAGCATGTCGTGCCCTTAAGGCTACCATCATTGAATGATGCACGTCCCCGGCCAATCGCTGCATTGGCGCCCAGCGCAGCTCGCAAGTGACGCGGTGGCAATCAAGATGCAGGCGATGGCAATGATGTTCCTCAATGTGTCGTCCCCTTGTGCGTAGCACTATATTCGGCGTTCAACAGGTGAACCAGGCTATCGGCCCGCTCTATTCCCAGCCCGTCTTGCGGTTCCCCGTTTATCTCCGCCGTCATCCCCGTGAAAACATCACAGACCGCCCCACAGGCCCGTGCCGTCCTTGCGAATGTCGGTCTGGCGATATCCGCCACCGGTACCTTTCAGAGCCCTGGCGGATGCAGCCCCCCGCTCCAACTAGTTGGGATAACAATGGAAGGCGATGTAGATGTCGCCATAGTCGTACCAATAGGACATCTCATACGAATATCCGTCGATGCGCCTTCCCTGGATGTTCGCCATATTCTGATGCCCGGCGATGAAGACGGTATTGTTGTTGTTGTTGCGTTGCCAGCGCTGCCGCATCTGCCCGCAGACTTCATTCACCATGGTGGCCGCATGTTCTTGGTAATAGATGCAGGGATCGTCGGAATTGCCATTTCTCGGATCGACCTGCGACCCGTCAGACCGGCGGGTCTCGATGCGCTTAGAAGCGCAATAGGCGCGCACGGCCTGATCGTGTTTCCCTTGAAAATAGAGTTCCAGGTAGACGTGAAAATTTTTGCTGACCGCCTGCCGCCGGTTTGCCTGCCCCTGATTGACGGCGATGTCCTGGCGAATCGTGAAAATGAGCTTGTGATGATCGTTGTCGAGATCGTCCGGTACCGGCATCGTCCCCTCCCCGTTCAGATTGGAGAAGGAAATCACACGGGGCACGCCCCGACAAGCAACGTTGCTTCGTCTCGTTGATAAAGTCTAATGACCTCAACGCATACGCGTACACACCATGGCTCAAGGTCGCCTCCTATTCCGGGAAGAAAGTACCTGGTGCCAGTGAATAGGCCGACTGGATCAGCCGTGTTCCTTAGACAACCGGGAAGGAACACGCGAGGATTTTCGCACGTTCAGGCCCGACAACCGCGCGGAATGGAGGGCATATGGGCGACTGGACCTTGTTCATCATAGGGCTTGCCATCGTCCTGGCGTTCTCCTTCACCCTGAACACGTTCTTCCTCGGCTCATTCGTCGCGGGCATGAAGCGCTACCTCCTGGGGCGCATCCTGGGTGGCACAATACGAAACACCCGGATCGACCATGAGGCGACGCATCGTACGCTCGGCCTGTTCGGGCTTCAGACACGCCATGGCGGGCCGGGCGAGGAGGAGATCGATCGCCTGCGCCCGAAGCGCTGGCAGGAAATCCTGACCTGGATCTGCTATATCGGCATGGGTGCGGGCTTCGCGCTCATGATCTACGCCAAAGCCCGATAGCCACAATCCGGCTGCGCCCCCAAGCTGCTGGATGTGCTGGCCTGGGGGCTCGACCAACAGGCGGCCGACGAATGCCGGCAGAAGGCGTTCTGCCGCCCTGCATCGGCGAGGAGCGCGAGATATCCACCGCCCTCAACAGTCAGTTGTGCGCAATCGATAGAATCAGGTTTTCATCTAGTCCTTCAAAAAATTTGCTTTTTAGCGGGAACAAATTTTGCAGAACCGCATTTACCCCGTGCAACGACAGACACCCCCGGATGTGGTTGCGGAGGGGGACCCGAGAGCGATGTGCACGCTCTTGGGTCTCAACCATTTTGGGGGCAAGGCCGCCGATAGCGAGCAAGGCCCATCTTTCCTTCAGCCGCAAAGAACAAACAGGTTCATCCCGCGTTTTCCTGCAGACGCCGAGCAAGAGGAGTGCGACATGGTCTTCAAGGAAGGTACCTTCAAGGGCGAACCGCCCGAACATTTCGATGGTCCCCACCCGGCCTGGCTGGAAACGGCGGTAGCGGACGCACTGTCCATCGCGGGCGACGTGGATGCCTCCGACGTCACCGTGACCTGCAAGGGCACGCGCATCATTCTTTCCGGCAGCATCGGCTCCGCGGAAGAGGCGGGCAGGGCCGTCGCGATTGCCGCCGCCGTCAAGGAGGTCCGTGAAGTGGACAACCGCCTCTCCTGGCTCTGACATACGCGAAAAGCCGCCATTGCCGGCGGCCCCTCCGGAATGCTAGGTGCAATGCAGCAAACTGGAGTGACGCCGGATGCTCGCCGAGAGACCGACCTATGATGCGCTTTACCGGGATTTCCGCTGGCAGATCCCCGGGCGCTTCAATATAGGCACCGCGGTTTCCAATGCGTGGGCGGCGCATGCCCCCGACCGGGTCTGCCTTGAGCATTTCCTGCCCGATGCCCCGCCGCGCGCGCTCACCTATGGCCAGCTGGCCGAGCAGTCGGACGCCTTTGCCGCCGCCCTAGCGGCAGAAGGGGTAACGGTTGGGGATCGTGTCGCCATCCTGCTGCCGCAGGGTTTCGAGACGGTCATAGCGCATCTGGCAATCTACAAGCTCGGCGCCATCGCCCTGCCGCTTGCCCTTCTCTTCGGCGCCGATGCGCTGTCCTTCCGTCTGAAGAATGCCGAGGCAAAGGCAATCGTCACCAATCGCTTCGGCCTGGAACGCCTGAAGCCGATCCGGGCCGAGCTGCCGACGCTGGATCTGGTGATCACCACCGAGCCGGGCAAGGACGCCTCGGCAAAATCGTTCGAAGAGCTCATCGCTCGCCATGCCGGCCCTTTCGCAGCCGTAGACAGCGGCCCGGACGACCCGGCGATGATGATCTACACGTCTGGCACGACGGGGCCGCCGAAGGGGGCACTGCACGGCCACCGCGTGCTGCTCGGTCATGTGCCGGGTTTTCAGATGCATCACGAGTTCCTGCCGCAGCCAGGCGACCGCATCTGGACACCATCGGACTGGGCCTGGGCAGGCGGACTTCTCAACGTGCTCCTGCCGGCGCTGCTGCTCGGCGTGCCCGTCGTCTCCTCGCCGGGCCAGAAATTCGACCCCGACATGGCCTACCGCATCATGCAGGACATGAATGTACGCAATGCGTTCATCCCGCCGACGGCGCTGCGGCTGATGAAAACAGTCGCCAATCCGCGCGAAAAATACCGGCTGAACCTGCGTACCATCGGCTCGGCCGGTGAATCGCTCGGCCGCGAGACCTGGGAATGGGTGCGCGACACGCTCGGCGTCACCGTCAACGAGTTCTACGGCCAGACGGAGTGCAACATCGTGCTCGGCTCGATCGGCAAGCTCGGCGTGTCGCGACCCGGGCCGATCGGCAAGCCGGTGCCCGGCCATGTCGTTGCCATCATCGATGCGAACGGCCGGGAAGTGCCGCGCGGCACCGTCGGCCAGGTCGCAGTAAGGCGACCCGATCCCGTCATGTTCCTCGGCTATTGGAAGAACGAGAAGGCAACGACGGAAAAATTCATTGGCGACTGGATGACGACCGGCGACCTCGGCCGCATGGACGAAGAGGGTTACGTCACCTTCTTCGGCCGCGACGACGACGTCATCACCTCCTCCGGCTACCGCATCGGGCCGAGCGAGATCGAGGATTGCCTTGCCGGACATCCGGCCGTGCAGCTCGCTGCTGCCGTGGGCAAGCCTGATCCGGTGCGCACGGAAATCGTCAAGGCCTATGTGATGCTGCGCCCCGGAAACGCGCCGTCGGACGCCCTTGCAAACGATATCCGCGACTGGGTGAAATCACGTCTTTCCATGCACGAATACCCACGCGAGGTGGACTTCGTCGATGCCCTGCCGCTGACGACCTCGGGCAAGGTCATCCGCCATATCCTGCGCAAGCGCGCAGCGGAAGAAACACCCTTCGCCGCCTAGTTTTTCAGAGGCTCGGAACGGCAAGCCGCCGACTGGACCGGAAAGGCCTCAGCGGCGCGCGAGCGCACGGATCTTCTCGCGGAGCAGCCGCGCGACATTGCGCGTGTTGCGATAGAGGTGAAGCTGCGTCGCCACCTGGCGCACGTCACGGTCGCGATTCTGCTGCAGGCCGACGACGAGCGTGCCCATGTCCTCTCGCTCTTCCCAGAAGCGGCTCATGACCGGGTGATCCGGCACCGCGCAGGAATCCGACCGGGCGATATTGGCGTCGTCGAGATGCCACTCCGTCAGTTCCGCCACCAGCAGCTTGCCGGGCGAGAACTTGGCGAACTCCTCGTCATAGGCGGTCTTCCACGTATAGGCCTCCCCGCCCATCATGAAGACGATCATCGAGGCGATGGCCCGGCCGTCGAGGTCGAGCGTGTGGATGCGCACGCCGTCGGTCTCGGCAAGATTGCTGATCGCCTCGCGGGCAAAGGCGGCACGGTAACGATCGTTGATCATCGCCGTGCGGCCGCGCCCCTTCCAGCCCGAGGCTTCGAGCAGCAGGAATTCCTCCATGCGCAACCGGATGTCAGCGGGTTGGCGGGCGACGTTGTAGAAAAGTGCGCCCATCGCATCGAGCTTGCGCCATTGCCGGCGCAACTCGCGGAAGTGCTCCGGCGAGATCGCCTGCTGCAGATAGGTCTGACCGTCGAGCAGGCTCTCCAGCATCGGGCGGCGATAGGTATCGGTGACGGTGACGGGAAGGTTCCGGCCGATGGCGACGGCACGCATCAGCTGCGCGAAGGCACCGTTGAGGCGCAGGTCCGGCAGGACGAGGATGCCTGGCAGGCCGCTGCCGGCACCGCCAAGGGCTTCCAGCACGTTGTCCAGCGTTTCGGCGGCATCCTCAGCATCGACGAGGGGCGTCCCGAGCGGCCCGAACGGATTTGCCCAGGCGCGCAGGATGCTCGAGCCGATGGAAAAGCCCGGCTTCTCGACGGAAAAGGGCATGAGGAAGCGCATGCGGCTGCGCCCGGCGCCCTCGTCGCGCAACACGGAAAGGCGCACGGTGCGATCCTCAAGGCGCGGCATGGCAGGAGCGAGAAAGCGCCCCGTGAAGAAGACGTTCGGCTCCATGACGCGGTTCGACAGGAAATCGAGTTCCTGCTGCAGTTCGTAGCCGGCTGTCGCCGGATAGAGCGCCAGCGAGCGGCCGGGCCGGCCGACAAGGAAGCGCTGGTCCGCCGGCGGCGCATGCGGCAAGGCAGGCGGAATGGCGGCCTGGGCACGGCCGGTCACGATCGTGTGGTCTAAGCCGTGGCTATCGGTCATGGCGGTCCACCCCGTTGGCAAGGCTTGCCGTCACCGGATTGGCGAAGGCGAAGAGAATGATGGAGAGTTTTCTACGCACGACGAGGTGCAGCAGCAGCGCCTCGAGGATCATGGCGCCGGCGGTGGCCGTCGCCGCACCCGTCAGACCGAAGAGCGGAATGAGGGTGACGTTGAAGCTGATGTTGGCGGCCAAGGCCACCGCATAGACGAGAACGCAGAGTTTCTGCTGGCCTGCCATGGTGAGCAGCACCTCGCCCGGCCCGATCAGCGCCTTGGCGAGAATGCCGACGAAGAGGATGAACATCAGACTATAGCCCGCCGTGAAGGCGGTACCGAACAGGGACAGGAGGAAATGGCCCAGCGCCAGCACGCCGAGCCCGACGGCCAGCGACGGCCAGAAGCTCCAGCGCACCGTCTCGCCGGCAAAGCGCGCCAATGCCAGCCGGTCGCCGGCCGAAAAGAGCGCAGAAAAGCGGGGCGCCGCAGCAGCCTTCACCGAGAAGAACACGAAGTGCACGAGCGCCATGGTCTTCGCCGCAGCGAAGTAGATGGCGACACTTTCCGGATCGAGGTAGAGGCCGACCACGATGACGTCGGAATTGGTCAGAAGGAAGCCGAACCCCTCGATGAGGAAGATCGGCAAGGCCGCCTTGATCCAGAGGGAGAATTCCAGCTTGCGCGGGCCCTTGACGTAGCGCTTGCTGAGCCGCCGCAGGATGTTGAAGAACTGCACGACGGTCGTAAGATAGGTGGCGGCGAGCGCCGCGACCATGGCGGTCAGCGCCGTGTGGGGCGCGTCCAGCAAAACCGCCAGAACCATGAAGACGAGGATCAGCAGCGGGCGGATGATGTAGGTCGGGCTGAGGGCCACCACCGCCCAGCTATGAGCCCGCGCCGTGCTGTCGAGCACGTCACCGAGCGCAATCATCGGCATGCAGAAGAGGCCAACGAAGAGCGGCACGACGTAGTAGTCGGCAAAACTGTCATGGAAGAACCACAGCACGAGCAGGCCGATGGTCGCCAGCACCGTCGAGGACAGCATGGCGAAGACGCGCGCCGTCGAGGTGAGGCCACGGATTTCTGCGTGCGCGCTGCGTCCTGCATAGTCGGGCAGGAAGCGTACCACGGTGGTGTGGATGCCGAGACAGGACATGTCGCCGAAGATGACGACGAGTGCCCAGACAAAGACAAAGATGCCGTATTCGAACTCGCCCATCACGCGGGCGAGGATGATCTGCGAAAGGAAGGCGATTGCCGCATTGATCACGCGAATGGCGAAGGTGATGAGCGCCATGCGTTGCGCAAGGTTGCGAGGGTCGTCGCTGACGAGGATCGTTCCGAGCGCGCGCACCAGCGGTTCCGCCTTGCCGCGCAGGGCCGATGGCAGCAATTTCTCCGCCGACTGAATGACCGCCATCAACACAGGAACCCGTACGCAACGCAGAACTGAACCAGGATCAGTCTTGTCAGATCAGGGTTAACAAACGGTTGGGTCGGCCGTGAACGGTGCAGCGCCCACCAAAGAAAATGCCGCCCGGGGGCGGCATTCAATGGGAGCGGATCAATATCCGCATATCTCTCTTCCGGCATCCTCGGATCGAGCCCGGAGATGACGTTTGACGGTGGGGCAACGGTTCATGTGAACGATGCGCCATTTACTCCTGCAGCCGGTCAGGCCTGCTCGAAAGCGCCGTGGCAGTGCTTGTATTTCTTGCCCGAGCCGCATGGGCAGGCCTCGTTGCGCGACACGCGGCCCCAGGTCGCCGGGTCGGCCGGATCACGATCTTCCGGCGACACGCCGACGGCCATGAAACCGCCGCCATTGCCTTCGCCGAAGTCGTCCTCGCCGGTCGTGCCGTCGATATGATGGCCCTCCATCTCCGGCGGCACCGGCGCCGGGGCGTCGGCAGCCTGGCGCACCAGCTCGACGCGCATGAGCTGCGCGGTCACGGTCTGGCGAAGGTTCGCGAGCAGAGCCTGGAAGAGTTCGAAAGCCTCGGCCTTGTATTCCTGCAGCGGGTCGCGCTGGGCATAGCCGCGGAAGCCGATGACAGAGCGCAGATGGTCGAGGTTGACGATGTGTTCGCGCCAGAGATGGTCCAGCGTCTGGAGCAGCACGGAGCGCTCGACATAGGTCATGATCTCGGGGCCGAAGCGCTCCGCACGGTCGGTAGCAGCCTGGTCGGTCGCCTTGTGCAGGCGCTCCAGGATGTCCTTCTCGTCGATGCCTTCCTCGGCTGCCCAGGCGTCGATCGGCAGATCGAGGTTGAGCTGTTCGAGAACACCCTTCTTGAGGCCCGCGACATCCCACTGTTCGGCATAGGCGTTTTCCGGAATGTGCAGGCGGACGAGGGTTTCGACCACTTCGTGACGCATGTCGCCAACGATTTCCGAGAGGTTCTCGCCATCCATCAGCTCGATGCGCTGCTCGAAGATGACCTTGCGCTGGTCGTTCAGCACGTCGTCATACTTCAGGAGGTTCTTGCGGATATCGAAGTTGCGCGCCTCGACCTTCTTCTGCGCACGCTCCAGAGCCTTGTTGATCCAGGGATGGACGATCGCCTCGCCTTCCTTGAGGCCGAGCTTCTGCAGCATGGAATCCATGCGCTCGGAGCCGAAGATGCGCATCAGGTCGTCCTGCAGCGACAGGAAGAATTTCGAACGGCCCGGGTCGCCCTGACGGCCGGAACGGCCGCGCAGCTGGTTGTCGATGCGGCGGCTTTCATGGCGCTCGGTGGCGAGAACATAGAGGCCGCCGCCGGCAAGCGCCTGCTCCTTCAGCTTCTTCACCTCGGCGATGATCGCCTCACGCTTGGCATCCCGCTCGGGACCCGGCTCCATCTCGGCAAGGTCACGCTCGAGGCGCATTTCAAGGTTGCCGCCGAGCTGGATGTCCGTGCCGCGGCCAGCCATGTTGGTGGCAATCGTGACAGCGCCCGGCACGCCGGCCTGCGAAACGATATAGGCTTCCTGCTCGTGGTAGCGGGCGTTCAGCACCTGGAAATCCTGGAAACCTGCCATCTTGAGGCGTTCGGCAAGATATTCCGACTTCTCGATCGAGGTCGTGCCGACGAGGACCGGCTGGCCCTTCTCGCGCGCGTCCTTGATTTCCTGGATGATCGCCTTGTACTTCTCCTCGACCGTCCGGTAGACCTCGTCGTCCTCGTCCAGACGCTTGATCGGCAGGTTGGTCGGCACTTCCACGACGTCGAGGCCGTAGATGTTGCCGAATTCCTCGGCTTCCGTCGAAGCCGTACCGGTCATGCCGCCGAGCTTGGAGTACATGCGGAAATAATTCTGGAAGGTGATCGAAGCCAGCGTCTGGTTTTCCGGCTGGATCGTCACCTTTTCCTTGGCTTCCAGCGCCTGGTGCTGGCCTTCCGAATAGCGGCGGCCCGGCATCATGCGGCCGGTGAACTCGTCGATGATGACGATCTCGTCGTTGCGAACGATGTAGTCCTTGTCGCGGGTGAAGAGCTTGTGGGCCTTCAGCGCGTTGTTGATGTGGTGGACGATCGCGACGTTCTCGACATCGTAGAGCGATTCGCCCTTGAGCAGGCCCGCCTGACGCAAGAGGTTTTCCAGCTTCTCCGTGCCGACTTCGGAAAAGTTGGCCGAGCGCTGTTTCTCGTCGATCTCGTAGTCCGCCTCGTCCAGCATCGGGATGAAGGCATCGATCGTCGTATAGAGGTCGGACCGGTCGTCGAGCGGGCCGGAAATGATCAGCGGCGTGCGTGCTTCGTCGACCAGGATCGAGTCCACTTCATCGACGATGGCGAAGAAGTGGCCGCGCTGCACCATCTGGCCGCGCTCGTACTTCATGTTGTCGCGCAGATAGTCGAAGCCGAGTTCGTTGTTCGTCGCGTAGGTGATGTCGCAGCCATAGGCGGTGCGGCGCTGGTCATCATCGAGACCGTGCATGATGACGCCGGTGGAAAGCCCCAAAAAGCTGTAGATCTTGCCCATCAGCGCACTGTCGCGTGTCGCGAGGTAGTCGTTGACCGTCACGACATGCACGCCTTTGCCGGCAAGCGCATTGAGGTAGACGGGAAGTGTCGCCACCAGCGTCTTGCCTTCACCGGTCTTCATCTCGGCGATCGACTTTTCGTGCAGGATCATGCCGCCGATCAGCTGGACGTCGAAGGGACGCAGGCCAAGAACACGAAGGGCCGCCTCGCGGGCAACCGCAAAGGCCGGCACCAGAATGTCATCGAGCGTCTTGCCGCTAGCAAGTTGCTCGCGGAATTCCACGGTCTTCGCCCGCAACGCGTCGTCTGAGAGCGCCTTCATCTGCGGTTCAAGCGCATTGATGGCATCGACGCGCGGCTTGTAAGAGCGGATGCGACGATCGTTCGAGGAACCGAACAACTTGCGGGCTATGCCGCCGAGGCTGACCATCAGGATGGTCCTTTCTTCATGGGCGCCCGGCGCGTGACAGGTCGCACGATATTTGCGCGCAAAGCCTTGAGACGCCCGGAAACTGTTCTGGACGCGGGATTGCGTGACAGATAAGAGGGGGGTCGAATGATGTCAACGGCTCAGGCGGTTGCACAACTGCCACATTCTGGTGGTGTTGAGCCGTCTGGCACCGGATATCGGCCCGATTCCGGCGAGGATTTGAAAGGTCTTTTTCAATATGTTCAAGTACAGCAAGCTCGCAGTAGTCGCCCTTATTGCGATTGCCGCCGCAAGCACCAGCGTCCGCGCCCAGGATGCCGCCGCCGATCCAGTCATCGCCAAGGTCGGCACGCTCGAGATCCACGAATCGGAACTGAAGCTCGCCATTGCCGGCCTAGACCCGCAGCTTGCCAACCTGCCGGACGAACAGAAGCGCGTTGCCGCCCTCTCCTCGATCATCGACGTGAAGCTGCTCGCCGCCGATGCCGGCAAGGAAGGCCTGCAGGATACGCCCGACTTCAAGCAGCGCCTCGCCTTCCTCACCGATCGCGAACTGCACAATGCCTATTTCAAGAAGCATGTCGTCGATGCGGTGACCCCGGAAGAGGTGAAGGCCCGCTACGACAAGGAAGTCGCTGCCATCGAGCCGGAAGATGAAATCCGCGCCCGCCACATCCTCGTCAAGACCGAGGAAGAGGCCAAGGCCATCATCAAGGATCTCGATGCCGGCAAGGATTTCATCGAAATCGCCAAGGAAAAGTCGACCGACCCGAACAAATCCGAAGGCGGTGACCTCGGCTACTTCGGCAAGGGCCGCATGGTTCCGGAATTCGAAGCGGCCGCCTTCGCACTGGAAAAGGGCGCCTATTCCAAGGAGCCGGTGAAGAGCCAGTTCGGCTTCCACATCATCAAGATCGAGGACAAGCGCAAGCAGCAGCCCCCGGCGCTCGACCAGGTCGAAAGCCAGGTTCGTCAGCTTGTCATGCGCGACAAGTATCTGGAACTTTTGGAAAAGGCCAAGGCTGCAGCCCCGGTCGACATCCAGGATGCCGCACTGAAGACCGCCTATGACGCGGTCAACAAGCCGGAAGCCGCGGGTGAAGGCGAAGCCGCACCGGCAACCGAAGGCCAGCAGTAACAGACAACGGCCCGGCGACTGTCGGGCCATTCTTGAAACAGGAAAGTACGATGTCCGGTTCCATCTCCCCGCTCGCTCCCAAAACCTATGCCGAAATGCCGCCAGTACGCGGCGTGCGCATGGCGACCGCTGCCGCCGGGATCAAGTACAAGAACCGGACAGACGTGCTGATGATGGTGTTCGACCGCCCCGCGGCCGTCGCGGGCGTCTTCACCCGCTCGAAATGCCCCTCGGCGCCGGTCGATTTCTGCCGTGCCAACCTGCCTGGCGGCATCGCCCGTGCCGTGGTGGTCAATTCCGGCAATGCC
Organism: Shinella sp. HY16; assembly: GCF_028534175.1. Classification (NCBI taxonomy): domain Bacteria; kingdom Pseudomonadati; phylum Pseudomonadota; class Alphaproteobacteria; order Hyphomicrobiales; family Rhizobiaceae; genus Shinella; species Shinella sp. HY16. The sequence goes on from NZ_JAHYXL010000001.1 coordinate 3,399,114, forward strand.
AATGCCTTCACCGGCCGCAAAGGCCGCGAATCGACCAGGATGACAGCGGAAGCCGCCGCAAGGGCGATCGGCTGCCAGGAGGGCGAGGTTTTCCTCGCCTCGACCGGCGTGATCGGCGAACCGCTCGACGCCGCCAAATTTTCCGGTGTGCTCGACACCCTTGCCGCATCCGGCACGGAAGATTTCTGGTTTGAAGCCGCCAAGGCGATCATGACGACGGACACCTATCCGAAGGTCGCGACCCGCACCGCAAAACTCGGTGGCGTCACCGTGCGCATCAACGGCATCGCCAAGGGCGCGGGCATGATCGCGCCCGACATGGCGACCATGCTCTCCTTCGTCGTGACCGATGCCGACATCCCGGCACCGGTTCTGCAATCGCTGCTCTCCGGCGGTGTCGGCCCGACTTTCAATTCGATCACCGTCGACAGCGACACCTCGACCTCTGACACGCTGATGCTGTTTGCAACCGGTGCAGCCGAGGGCCAGTCCCCTGTCACCGCTGACGATGCCGCGCTCGACGATTTCCGTGCGGCGCTCACCGACCTCCTGCGCGACCTGGCGCTCCAGGTCGTGCGCGACGGCGAGGGCGCGCGCAAGATGGTGGAAGTCACCGTCGAGGGCGCCGAAAGCGACGCGGCAGCCAAGCGCATCGCGCTTTCCATCGCCAATTCGCCGCTGGTCAAGACCGCGGTTGCCGGCGAGGATGCCAACTGGGGCCGTATCGTCATGGCCGTCGGCAAGTCCGGCGAGATGGCCGACCGTGACCGCCTCGCCATCTGGTTCGGCGACGTGCGCGTCGCCGTCGATGGCGAACGCGACCCCGCCTACTCCGAAGAGGCGACCACCGCGGTCATGGAGCGGCAGGATATCCCCGTCCGCGTCGAGATCGGTCTCGGCACCGGCAAGGCGACGGTCTGGACCTGCGACCTCACCAAGGAATATGTCGAAATCAACGGCGACTACCGCAGCTAAAGGCCTTCTTGCGTGACGCCATCAGAAGAAAACACCAGCGATCTGCCAAAAGTCCGCCGGCTCGAAGCCGTCGGCTTCCGCGCGTGGCCGGCCGCCTCTGTGCACTATGATGGAAGCTGGCTGTTCCGGCTGACCGCCGGCCACCCCTCACGCCGGCTGAACTCGGTGAACCCGCTCGACCCGTCCGACACCCGCGATCTCGATATCCGCCTCCAGAAGGCGGCAAAGAAGTTTTCCGACTACGGGCGCCCGCTGCTGGTGCGCCAGACGCCGCTGACCCCACCGAAACTCGTCGCCCATATGGACGAGGCCGGCTGGACGGAGGCGGGCCGCACCATCGTCATGATGGCGGACCTTGCGACCCTTCCGCGCGACGAAGGCCTCGACCATCTGCCGAGCCGCGACGTCGGCCGTTTCGTCGATGCGCGCATCCGCGTTGCCGGCGACGACCCGGCGTTGAAGCCCGGCCTCACCGAGATTATCAACGCCATCAAGCCGGAAACCGGCCTCTTCATCTTCGAGGAGCCCGATTTCGGCCCTGCAGCGGTGGCGATCGCCGTGCATGACAACGACCTTGTCGGTGTCCTCCAGCTTGGCGTCGCAAAGGAGAAGCGCGGCAGCGGCCTCGGCACTGCCGTCCTTCACGCCGCCCTGCGCTGGGCAAAGCTCAAGGGCGCCCGGCAGGCCTGGGTGCAGGTCGAGGCCGACAATGCGGCCGGCATCGCACTCTACCGCCGCGCCGGCTTCAAGGACGTCTACCAGTATTGCTACAGGGGGCCTGCCGCGGCATGAGCGAAATCGAAGCGAAACCCCGCCGCATTCTGCTCGTCGCCGCGTGCGCGCTCGTCGACGCTGATGGCCGCATCCTTCTGGCCCAGCGCCCGGAGGGAAAGACGCTCGCCGGTCTCTGGGAATTTCCGGGTGGCAAGGTAGAACCCGGCGAGACGCCGGAGGAGACGTTGATCCGCGAACTGGACGAGGAACTCGGCATCCGCACGAAGGTTGCCTGCCTGGCCCCGCTGACCTTCGCCAGCCACACCTATGACGACTTTCATCTCCTGATGCCGCTCTACATCTGCCGCCGTTTCGAGGGCACCGCCCATGGCCGCGAGGGGCAAGCGATCAAATGGGTGCGCCCGAAGGCGCTGCGCGACTATCCCATGCCGCCGGCCGACGAGCCCCTCATTCCCTTCCTGATGGACCTTCTCTGAACGGAACGGCAGGGATTTACCCCGTATTTTTCAGTCTCCGTTAAGCAATCGTTTAGCACCATGGTTCAAAGATTGGGCCTAATGTTGCAATGAATGCCTACGAGACCCTCAGATGCGTGACGAAGACTTCTGGAAAACCGTTCAGGAGAAGGATTTCACGCCGGCCGGCGATAGCCGGACCGGCGCGCTCAACCTCGCCCTGCTCTTCGGCACCGCCGTCATCGCGCTTGCTCTGGTTCTGACCCCGGTCCTGTCCGCCAAGACCGACAAGCGCATGATGGCGAATGTGCCCGATGAATTCGACATGATCTCGACGGGCTCGATCCCGTCGGAAGGTGGAAAACGCTATACGGTGCGCCGCAGCGTCCTGCAGGAAATGCCCGGCGCCGTGTGCATCGTGAACGGTAACGGTGTCAGCAACGGCTGCTGAACGGGCGATACAAATGCGCGACGGGCGCGGGAGAGTGGAATGGTGCTGAAATTGCTGAGATCATTCTGCTCCGACCGCGCCGGCGGCACGGCTATCGAATACGGGCTCCTGCTGACGCTAATCTCGATTGGCCTGCTGGCAGGTCTCGAAGCCTTCAGCGGCGGCCTCTCGAACACCCTCACCACGATCTCGAACAGTATGGATTCCGCCGGCAAGGGCTAGCCGGATCAGTCAGAACCGCCTTGCTTCAGAGCATCGGCGAGGCGCATCGTCGCAGAACCGGGTTTCAACGGCTTCTGCTGGCTTTCGTGCGGTGCCCAGCCCGATACGTAGATGATCGAAAAACTCGCGCGGATACGCCCGTCCGGATCGGAGAACCGTTCCGCGTAAAGCTCCGCCGCGCGCAGGAACGTGCCGCGCGTCAGCGGCCGGCGGCTGCGGCCGGCGAGTGGATTGGCCATGCCCATGGCCCGCAGGTCCTTCATCAGCGGAAAGATCGAGTCGTAGCGCACCGTATAGGTCTCCCGGTCCGTCACCGGCAGGGCGAAGCCACCACGCTGCAGAAGCGCGCCGACATCGCGCACATCCGGGAAGGGAATGACCCGCGGGCTCGCCCCACCCATGATTTCGCTTTCCGCCGCAAGCAGCACCTCGCGCAGTTCCTGCAGGGTGCCACTGCCCGGGATGGCCGCAAGAAACAGCCCGTCCGGCTTCAACGCGCGGCGGATCTGCACGAAGACGCCCGGTGTGTCGTTGGTGAGGTGCAGCGCCAGCGGCGAGACGATGAGGTTGGCCGATTGCGGCTCCAGCGGCACCGTTTCGAGCGGGGAGACCATCAGCGCCTCGTCCGGCGCCGCAAACCGTGCATCGCTCTCCACCCGCTCCATTGCGTCCACTTTACCCGTCGCGACGATCGCCCGCGCCGTAGCCCCCGTGTGGCCGTGCAGCTCGACCGCCCGCTCGAACCGGCGCTCGATGACACTGAGCCTTTCGGCAAGTTCCCGCGCCACCACGTCGAGCAGGAAATCCGCCGGCTGGCCGGCAAGCGCGCGCCGCCGGTTCGTGTCGATCAGGGATTGGTCGAAGAGCGTTTCCATGGGAGAGGTCCAGTTCGCAATTCCATTCGCTTTGGCCGCTTGCACCGACTATTGTCAACCGCATGGGCGAAATCGAGGCCGAAACAACGCCGGCAGTCCCGCTCCGGCTGGCCCTCGTCCGTCGGCTGCGCGATCTTGCGGACGGCGCCCTCGACCTCGTCTATCCGCCGGCCTGCGCCGGCTGCGGCGTGCTGCTCGGCAGCCGCGCAAGCCTCTGCCCGCACTGCTGGTCGAAGCTCGCCCTGATCGAACGCCCCTATTGCGAGGTGCTCGGCACTCCCTTCTCCCACGATCTCGGCCCGGGGATCCTCAGCGCCGACGCCATCGCCAGCCCGCCGCCCTTCGACCGGCTGCGCTCCGTCGCCCTCTACGACGACCTTGCCCGTGTACTCGTCCACGCGCTGAAATACCGCGACCGCACCGATCTCGCGCCGATGATGGCGAGGTGGATGCTACGCGCCGGCGACGGCACCGTGGAGGCCGCACACGCCATCGTTCCCGTTCCCCTGCATCGCTTCCGTCTCCTCTGGCGCAAGTTCAACCAGTCGTCGGAGCTTGCCCGCGCACTCGGCGAGTTGTCCGGCACGCCCGTGCTCATCGATGCCGTGCGACGGACGAAACGCACCCGCCGTCAGATCGGCCTCGGGCCCCGCGCCCGCGAGGAGAACGTGCGCGGTGCCTTCACCGTTACGCCCGAAGGCCGCGAGGCGCTGTTCGGCCGCCGCGTGGTGCTCATCGATGACGTCTATACCACTGGAGCCACCGTTTCGGCCGTCACGCGCGCGCTGAAACGGGCGGGTGCTGCCGACATCACCGTTTTGACCTTTGCAAGGGCGCTTCCCGGACCTATATGAAAGATAAGGTTTTCCAAGCTTTGGAGCAGGAGAATATGGCTTCGGTCGTCATCTATACGCGTCAGTTCTGCGGCTATTGCAGCGCCGCCAAGAAACTTTTCGAAACCAAGGGCGTGACCTACGAGGAGCACGACGCGACCTATGCGCCGGAGATCCGCCAGGAGATGATCAAGCGCGCCAACGGCCGCAGCACCTTCCCGCAGATCTTCATCGACGAACGCCATGTCGGCGGCTGTGACGACCTGCATGCCCTGGAGCGCGCCGGCGAACTCGACGCCCTGCTCGCCGCCTGAGGAGCATCCCATGACCGTCACGATCGCCGCCCTCCAGATGTGTTCCGGGACGGATCCCGTCCGCAACGTGGAGGCAATGCGGCGCCTCGTGCGCGAGGCGGCCGCCAAGGGCGCCGTCTACGTCCAGACGCCGGAAATGACCGGCGCACTCCAGCGCGACCGCGCGGGACTGCGCGCCATTCTGCGCATGGAGGCCGATGATCTCGTGGTCGCCGCTGCAGCCGAGCTTGCCGCTGAACTCGGCATTCACCTGCATGTCGGCTCCACCGCCATCGCGCTCGCCGACGGCAAGGTCGCCAATCGCGGCTTCCTGTTCGGCCCTGATGGCGGGCAGGTCTGCAGCTACGACAAGATCCATATGTTCGATGTCGATCTCGACAACGGCGAGAGCTGGCGCGAAAGCGCTGTCTATTCCCCGGGTTCCGTCGCGCGCATGGCCGAGCTTCCCTTCGCAAAGCTCGGCTTCGCCATCTGCTACGACGTGCGTTTCCCTGAGCTCTTCAAGCTGCAGGCCCAGGCCGGTGCGGAGATCATCTCGGTTCCCGCCGCCTTCACGCGCCAGACCGGCGAAGCCCATTGGGAAACGCTGCTGCGCGCCCGCGCCATCGAAAACGGCGTCTACATCATCGCCGCCGCACAGGCCGGCGTGCACGAGGATGGTCGCGAGACCTTCGGCCATTCCATGATCATCGATCCCTGGGGTCGCGTCCTGGCCTGCGCCGGCGGCACCGGCGAGGCCATCGTGCTTGCCGAGATCGACAGCGCCGCCGTCAAGGCCGCGCATGACAAGATCCCCAACCTGCGCAACGGGCGCACCTTCACGCTTGAAGCGGCGAAGGCCCCCGCGAAGGGAGGCGTTGCCGCTTGATCCGCTACGAGCTTTCCTGTGACAACGGGCACACCTTCGAAGGATGGTTCGGCTCGGCGGACGATTTCGACCGCCAGCAGAAGAAGGCGCTCGTCTCCTGTCCCACCTGCGGCTCCAGCCATGTCGCCAAGCGCCTGATGGCGCCCTCCGTCTCGACCGCCCGCAAGAAAGAGCGCCGCCAGGAGCTCGTGGTGCAGGCCGGCCAGAAGGAGATGATGAACAAGCTTCGCGAAATCGTCTCGACCATCCGCGCCAATTCGGAGGATGTCGGTGAGCGCTTTCCCGAGGAAGCCCGCAAGATTCACTACGGCGAGGCCGAGCAGCGCGGTCTGATCGGTCGGGCCTCCGCGGAAGAGGTGCGCGAGTTGCTGGAGGAAGGCGTCGAGGTCGCGCCCCTTCCCGTCCTGCCCGACGAAACCAACTGATGCGCGGCCATCATCTCGCAATCTACAATTTCGGCCTGCATATCGACGACTACGAAAGCCCGCGCGTCGAAGGCTTCCGTCTGCGCGAGCCGCTGAATTTCGAGGCCGCGAACCGGGCGGAAGGATTTGCCGGCCGTTCCGGCTATGACGGCGAGCCGGGGCCGAAAAGCTGGGGCGAAAAGGTCTATCCGCGGTTTATCGCCGGCAGCGGCTTTTTGGATGCCCCTTCCTCACTTTCACTGTGGGTCAGCCTCGAGGCACTGATGGCCTTCAGCTACAATGGCGTGCATGCCGATGCCCTGAAACACGCCCGCAACTGGAACCAGCGGCAGGCCTGGCCCGCCCTCGTGCTCTGGTGGGTGGCGGAAGGCGACCGGCCGGTCTGGGCCGATGGCGCCGAACGGCTGGAGCATCTTGCCGATCACGGCCCCACGCCCCGCGCCTTTACTTTCAAGACACCCTTCTGCCCCGACGGCAAGGCCATTGGCATCGACCGGGAAGGCGTGAAGGCGATTGCCGCACGCAATGCGGCCGGGCAGGAGGACCTGCTGGCCGTCGCGAAAACGTTGAAGGCCTGAACCGAAGACTTTCCTCCGCTCCGCCTTCAGGCAGAGGCGCGGCGTGCCACCAGCATGTAGTTCACATCCATGTCCTTCGACAGGTTCCACTGGTTGGACAGTGGATTGAAGAACACGCCGGTGCGATCCGTCACCGTCAGCCCCGAGGCCGTCAGCGGCTTTTCGATTTCCTCCGGACGCACCAGCTTTTCGTATTGATGGGTGCCGCGCGGCAGCCAGCGTAGCACGTTCTCCGCGGCGAAGATCGCCAGCGCCGCCGCTTTCAGCGTGCGGTTGATCGTGGCGACGAACATCATGCCCCCGGGGCGCACCATGGAGGCGCAGGTGGTAAGGAAGAAATCGACGTCGGAAACGTGTTCCACCACTTCCATGTTGAGCACGACATCGAAGGTCTCGCCGGCTTCCGCCAGCGCCTCGGCGGTCACGGCGCGGTAGTCGACCGGAACGCCACTGCCAGCCGCATGGGCCCTGGCGATGCCGATGTTCTTTTCCGAGGCATCCGCACCGAGCACATCCGCTCCCATGCGCGCCATCGGCTCGGAGAGCAGGCCGCCGCCGCAGCCGATATCGAGTATACGCAGGCCCTCGAGCGGGCGATGCGCCGTGGGGTCGCGGCCGAACTGTGCGGAAACGAGATCGCGGACATAGGTGAGGCGGACCGGATTGAACTTGTGCAGGGGCCGGAACTTCCCGGCCGGATCCCACCATTCAGCCGCCATCGCCGAAAAGCGGTCGACTTCCGCCTGGTCGATCGTCGTGCGGGCTGCCTCGCTCATGGCTCGTCTCCTTCGCGTCCGTGTCCCCCGTGAAGTCGGCCTCCCCGGCACAGATGTCAAGGGTTGAATGCCGAGGGAGACGAAGTGAAGCGGTTCAGCCGAGCCGCGTCGCGCGGAGCCTATCCTCGTCGAGGATGACACCGAGGCCGGGCGCATCGCCAAGCACCAGCCATCCCCCCTCGTGCTGCAGCGGCGCCCGCAGCGGATAATCGCGGCGTGCCTCGCTCCATTCCGGCCCGTCATAGGGATATTCGAGAAAGGGAGCATCGCCTGCGCCCGCCGTCAGATGCGCATTGGCAAGCACGCCGATGCCGTTCGTCCAGGAATGCGGGGTAAAGGCGACACCCGCCTCGCGCGCCTGGAAGGCAAGCCGCCTGCATCCCGTGATGCCGCCGACCAGCGCCACGTCCGGCTGGATCACATCAAAGGCCCGCTCCTCGATAATGTCGCGGAACTCATAGAGCTCACGCGTCATTTCCCCGCCCGCGATGCGCACGCTCGTCGCCTCCTTCAAGGCCTTCATGCCCTTGCGGTCGGAGCGGTGCAGCGGCTCCTCCATCCAGTAGACACCGAGCCGTTCCAGCTCCCGCGCAACAACGAGCGCATCCTTGAAGCTCCAGGGGAGCGTCGTGTCCCAGGGCATGCGCCAACCCTGGTTGCAGTCGACCATCAGCTCCAGCCGGTCGCCGACCCGCGTACGGATCGCCTCCAGTGCCTTCACGTCCGCCCGCCAGCCATCGCGACCACCGGCGGAGGAAGAGAAGCGCACCTTCATCGCCGGAAAGCCCTCCGCGAGGTAGCGCTCGGCCTGGTCGGCCATGGCGGAAGGCGCACGCAGCACGCCGGAAGAGGCATAGAGCCGTACCCGGTCGGCGCGGCCGCCCAGCATGCGCCAGACCGGCTCGCCCGTCACCTTGCCCGCAAGGTCCCAGAGCGCCAGATCGAGCGGCCAGCAGCGGCCATAGTGGAAATTGATGTGCGAGAGCACTTCATAGTGCCGTTCGAGATGGCGCGGATCCTCGCCGATGAACAGGTCCTCATGCCCCTCGAACCCCTTCATCAGATCACCCGAGCCGACCCCTTCGCGGCCGTCTTCATCGCGCACACGCACGATCGTCACATCGAAATACCGGCGCGGGCGCCCGTCCCAGCTTGCCTTGAACGGCGGATCGAGCGGCAGCCGGTGATGGCTGATGCCAATGGAAACGATCTTGCTCATGTGCCCCTCCCCGAGAGCAATTCCTGGAACGGCGCACAGCCTTCTTCCAGAGCGTTTGCCAAACCAAGAGCCTCAGCCGAACTGCTGCCAGATCGTCTTGTAGTCACAATATTTGTCGATCGCATGCACCGAGCGGTCCCGGCCGAAGCCCGACTGCTTGAAGCCGCCGAAGGGCGTCGCGAAATTCGACATGTCATAGGTGTTGATCCAGACCGTTCCGGCATGGATGCCCTCGGAAAAACGGTGCGCCAGGTCCATGTCGCGTGTGAAGACGGCGCCGGCAAGCCCGTAGATCGTGTCATTGGCGATGGCGAGCGCTTCCTCCTCCGTGTCGAAGGCGATGGCCGCAAGCACAGGCCCGAAAATCTCCTGCCGGGCGATACGCATGTCGTTCGTCACATCCGTGATGACACCGGGCGAGACATAGTATCCACCCGTCTCGGACAGCACCCGCTCCGCACCGAAGACGCGGCGTCCACCGTCCTTCTCGCCCGCCGCGACGAGGCCGAGGACCTTGTCCATGTGCTCCGCCTCGATCAAGGCTCCGATCTGCGCAGACGGCTCGAAGGGATGCGCCAGCACGATCTCGCGCCTCACCACGGCCTCGATCTTTTCGATCAGTGCGTCCTGCACCGGGCGCTGCACGAGAAGGCGCGTCGCGGCATGACAGGTTTCGCCGGAATTGTAGAAGCACCCCCAGGCGGCCGCACTCGCCGCCGCGTCGAGGTCCGCATCGGCGAAGACGACGAGCGGCGACTTGCCGCCGAGCTCCAGCGCCACGCGCTTGAGGTTCGACTGGGCGGCATAGCCCATGATCAGCTTGCCCACCTCGGCCGAGCCGGTGAAGGCGACCATGTCCACGTCCATGTGCAGCGCAAGCGGCTTGCCGACCTCCTCGCCGAAGCCCGTGACGACGTTGAAGACGCCCCCAGGCAAGCCCGCCTCGATGGCAAGCTCGGCGAGCCGCAGCGCCGAGAGCGAGGATTGCTCCGCCGGCTTCAGCACCACGGAGTTGCCGGCGGCGATCGCCGGCCCCAGCTTCCACGCGTCGATGATCATCGGATAGTTCCATGGCGTGATCGCCGCGACGACACCGAGCGGCACCTTGCGGACGAGAGCGCGCGCCTTCGGCCCGGTCGGCGCGATCTCATCATACATCTTGTCGATCATCTCGCCGTAGTACTGGATGCCCTCGGCGCAGAGGCGCACGTCGACGCCGAGCGAGGCCTGCACCGGCTTTCCGACATCGAGCGTTTCGAGAAGCGCCAGCTCTTCGCCGTGGACCCGGATCAGCTCCGCCCAGCGCAGCATGATCCGCTTCTTCTCGAGCGGCTCCTTGCCACGCCATACGCCGCTGGCAAAGGCCGTGCGGGCAGCGGCAACAGCACGGTCGACATCGGCCGCGTCGCCGCGCGCCAGCACAGCGCCGGACTGACCGTCCATGGGCCGCGTTCGGGTAAAGGTCCGGCCGGAAACAGCAGGCTGCCCCCTGCCATCGATGAAATGCCCACGGGCAAGCAAGAGGCCGGCAAGGCGTTCTTCCCAATAGGCGCGGCTGTGCTGATTGGTCATGGTCGTCCTCAGAGCGCCCGGGGCAGGGCCATCATGATGGTGGCGAAGGCATCGATATCGGCATCGGAAACCGGCCGGATCGTCGCGCGACGCATCGGCTGGTTCTCCGGCGCGCGCATTTCACGGGCAAGGTCGTCGGCGGTGAAGGCCGCAAAGGCGGCCGGCAAGGCGCGGACGATGCCGCAGCGATCCATCAGGTCGGCAACGAACCCGGGCAGCATCGCCGCGTCCTGCAAGCCACAAGCCCGTGCCGCCGCGGCGAGATCGGTCGTGTCGGCCTCGACGAGCCAGGCGAGCGTCGCCTCGAAGCCGAGCGCCGTGGCGAGCCCATGATGCACCGGCGCAAGCCCCGCAAGCGCGTGACTGATTGTATGGGCGATCGCCGTACCGCAATTGTCGATCGCGATACCGGCATAACAGGCACCGAGCAGCACCTTGCCCCGTGCCTCCCTGTCCGCCGGGTTCTTCACCGCCGTTTCCAGCGCCTCCACGAGGAGACCGAGAGCGGCGTGGGCATAGAGCGCGGCGCCGGCATGGGCGTTGCGGTTGGTCGTTGCCTCGAAGGCGTGCACGAAGGCATCGAGACCGCACCAGGCGGTAAGGTTTGGCGGAAGCGTTACGGTCAACGCCGGATCGAGAAGCACGAGGTCCGCCTTGGTTTCCGGCCCCCAGATCCACAGTTTCTTGCCTTCCGGCCCGGTGAAGATGGTCGTCGCAGAGGTTTCAGAGCCGGTGCCCGCCGTCGTCGGCACCAGGATCTTGCGCAGCGGCCGGCAAGGCAGCGGATGGGCGGCAAGCGCATAGTGCATCGGGCCATGCGCATCCGCCGCCACACAGGCGGTAATCTTGGCGATATCCAGCGCCGAGCCGCCGCCGAGACCGACGACAAGGTCCTTGCCGCGAGCTGCGGCCGTGGCGGCCTCGACGGCAGCCAGCTTCGGCTCGCCGGAAAATCCGCAGAAGAACTCCACCGTTACCTCTTCGGCATTAAACTGGGCGGCCAACCGCTCACCGAGCCCGCCGGCAGCAAGAAACCCGTCCATGACGACAAGCACGGCGCGGGCACCAAGTGCACGCGCGGATGCGGCGATGGTTTCATGAACCCCTTCGCCGAAACGGATCTCGGGCACGAAAGACGTTGTGAACCGCACGGAACCTCCCGAATGGATTTGCCGAACCGTGCATCACAATTTCAGATTTTCAAATACTGGGATTATTCGGCCTTTTTGATAACATGAGATCATGAAAGACGCCCTGCTCGCCCATATTCCCCTTGAGGCCTTCCGTGTCCTCGATGCCGCCTGCCGGCACATGAATTTTTCACGCGCCGGGCGGGAACTGAACATCACCCAGGCAGCCGTCAGCCGACGCATCAAGGGACTGGAGGATCATCTCGGCACGCAGCTCTTCACCCGCAGCGGCAAAAACCTGGCACTGACGCCGCGCGGCGAAAAGCTGTTCCAGCGCGTGCGCGCTTCGCTCGACTATCTGGAGGAAAGCCTGGAGCCGTTCCGCATCGGCGCGGCACAGAGTATCTCGCTCGCCGCCAGCGGATCTGTCTCCCATCTCTGGCTCGGCAGGCGTCTGCGCGATTTCGCTCGCGACAATCCCGACGTCGCGCTCCGCCTCGTCACCTCGGACAGCCCGGCAGACCTCGCCTCGGAAAACAACGATCTCGTTATCCTCTACAGCGCGGGTGAGCACCCCCGCTGGACGCTGACGCCACTGCTCTCCGAAACGCTCGCCCCTGTCGCCGCGCCAGACTACATCGCCCGCAAAGGCCTTGATGCCACTGCAATCACGCCAACCGATCTCGCCGCCCTCGATCTCATCGACTACGAGCGCTTCAACGCCAACTGGATCTCCTTCCGGCCCTGGCTGGAGCGGGTCGCGCCACAGGCGCTTCGCAAGGCGGCGCCGCGGCCGCACCTCACCTTTTCCACCTATGCGCTCGCCATCGATGCAGCCCTCAGCGGCGACGGCGTGGCGCTCGGCAGCCTCGACCTCCTCGCCGCCCCGCTTGCCGAGGGTACGCTGGTGCAGCTTGGGGACGCGCGCCTCGTCACAGGCTACGGTTATCATCTCGGCCTGCCGAAATTCCGCACCTCGCCCCCAGAGGCGGTCCGGCTGCACGAAAGCCTGCTTGCCAGCCGCACCGCACCATAGGACCGTGCGCTTGCAGGCATCCGGGGAGTAGCCTATCAGGAGCGGGAGATCGATGGATCCGGCCCAGTGTGAAGGGGTCCGGCATCACCGCATCGACACGGGCAACGGCGCGGTTCAGCATGACGGAGCGGAAGCAAGGCAGATCCGGCTTGGTTGTCTTCGGGCTTTTGGCCATCGTGCTGCTCGGAGCGATCGGCGCGACCGTTCTCCTGGCCAACAACTACCGCAATCTCAACCGGCTGCTCGACCGCTTCGGCTACGCTCCCGTCACGGCAACGCCGCAGACACGCGCGCTGCGCCCCTATGAGCTGAAGGGCAACCGCGTGCCGCGCCCCAAGGGCCTCATTTCCGAACGACTCCTGACGCCCGTCACGCCGATGCAGACCCAGTTTGTCCGCTCTATCCGCAAGGCACCGGAAATGCTTTGCGAGGCATTGCGCCGCAGCGGCTTCGAGACGGCCGGCTGGAAGGCCGGGCTGTTCGACCAGCAGAGCTGGGAATGCCAGTCCTATCGCGAATTTGTGGATGCAAACGACGGCCCGAATCCGTCCTCCTCCGCCTTCCTGTCGATCAAGGGTAATGCGGAAACCCGCGTCTCCTCCTTCCGCATCAAGCTCAACATCGAGAACACCGCGACACAGAACCGCGTGACCGACGCCGTCATCGCGGCGATCGAAGTCTTCCTCGACGAGCTGCGCTGGGAAGACGCGCCCGACATCGTCGCCGATATCCGGGCCCTCAAGGAGTTCGACATCATCCGCTTCGGCAACCGCATCCAGCTCAAGAAGGAATTCAGCGAGACGCCACGTTACAATTTCATCATCACGCCGGACCGCACGCGAAACCGCGGATCCTATCTGCCGGATTATTTCGACCGCGGCCGCTGGCTGCCGCTGCCCGACAAATTATGACGCGCAGGAGGTCGATAAAGGTCAGAAAGGGTACGGGACGGTGGACCGCGATCTTTGCACTCCTCCTTGCAGTCGCCGCCGCCCATGCCACCGGCCTCGAACCCGGCCCGGTTTCGGACGACCCGATCTGGACCGACAAGCCCGTGCGCATCGACCGGAAGACACAGGCCTATGAGCGGCTGGCCGTCGAGCCGGTCCTGGTGCCGCTGCGCCTTCATCCAACCACCCGCGCCACAGCCTTCGACAGCGCCTCCTTTGCGGACCGCGGGCGGCTCTATGTGCTGACGGACGCCGTGCCCGTCGATCCGAAACGCTTCTGCCGCGACACAGACGGCTCGGTCGCCGTCTGCGGCCAGAAGGCGCGCATCGCCCTCAAGCGGCTGGTTGCCGGCAAGGGCCTGACCTGCAAGGAAGATATCCGGTTTGCCGGCGTATCGTTCGTCACCTGCTCGGCCGGCGGCAGGGATCTCGCCGAAACGCTTGTCGCGAGCGGTGCGGCTTCGGCCGCCACGCCGCGGCTTGTTCGCGTCCAGGAAGACGCCATGCAGCGGAAGGCCGGCATCTGGATGGACGCGGAATGCCGCGCGCGCGGACGATGCCCATCGGCCGGGCGGCGCTGACGTTGATGCGCCACTTTGTCGGTTCCCTCCCCGACCCATCCCCGCTATGACGGGCCTATGACCCTTCCTGCCCAGCCCATCCTTCGTCAGCGCCTCACCCTTTCCGCCGAACGGCCGCTGATCTACGCCATCGGTGACGTGCATGGCTCCCTCGACGCCCTGCTGGCGCTGGAAGAGCGGATTCGCCGCGACGCCGCGGGCCGGATGTCCGAGCAGCCGCTCATCCTCTATCTCGGCGACTATGTCGACCGCGGCCCGGCTTCCGCGGCGGTGGTCGAGCATCTGGCAACGCCCGATCATGGCGACGGCATCGCGCGCATCGCGCTGTGCGGCAACCATGACGACACATTCCTGAAGTTCATCTTCAATCCGCACCAGCACCTGCGCTGGCTGGACTACGGCGGCGACGCCACACTGCGCTCCTACGGGCTGGATCTTGCGGATTATCCGGACCGCGACGCGGCGATGTACACACTCGGCGAAGATCTGCGCCGGGCGGTTCCGCAGCACCATGTCGATTTCCTGCAGAACCTGCCGATCGCATTGGCCAGCGGCGACCGGCTCTTCGTGCATGCGGGGATCATGCCGGGCATCCCACTCGCCCACCAGGAAGACCACGATCTGATCTGGATCCGCGAACCCTTCCTCAGCGAAGGTCCCGGCCTGCCGCTGACGGTCATCCATGGCCATACCGCGGGGCGCGAGCCGGTCTTCGGCAAGGGCCGCATCTGCATCGATACGACCTGCTACGCCACCGGCCGCTTGACCGCCCTCAGGGTGACCCTTGCGGGCGCGGACCTGGTTTAGGGATCGTCACCCCCGCCCGAATTCGTCCTCGATGCGGATGATATCATCCTCGCCGAGATAGGAACCGGTCTGCACTTCGATCAGTTCGAGCAGGATTTTTCCCGGATTGGCGAGACGGTGCACTTCGCCCTGCGGAATGTAGACGGACTCGTTCTCGCGCAAAGGGATCGTCCTGTCGCCGATCGTCACCTCGGCCGTGCCCCGCACCACGATCCAGTGTTCGGAGCGATGATGGTGCTTTTGCAGCGACAGCCGCTTGCCCGGCGTCACGAACAGGCGCTTGACCTGGAAACGCTCGCCGTTCAGCACCGACGTGTAGCCGCCCCAGGGCCGGTAGGATGTCGGGTGTGTCTCGGTCAGCTTGGCCGTCTTCGGCAGACTGGCCAGATGCTTCACCAGCTTGCCGACATTCTGGCTGTCCTCCATGCGGCCGACATAGACGGCGTCCTCGCTGGCAATGACCGCGACATTGTCGAGGCCCTGCACGGCAACATGGATATCCCGCGAGATGACCAGCGAATTCCGGGTATCGAGCACCGTCGTGCTGCCATCGGCAACGTTGCCGGCCTCGTCCTGTCGGCCGGTCTTCCACACCGAATCCCAACTGCCGAGGTCGGACCAGGTGATCGGCGAAGGCACGACCGCGGCGATCGGCGTTTTCTCGAAGATCGCATAATCGACGGAAATATCGGGGGCCCGCGAAAACGCTGCCTCGTCGAGCCGTTCAAAATCGAGGTCGTGCTGTGCCCTGGCGACGGCCTCACCCGCAGCGTCCAGCACTTCGGGCGCATATTGACGAAGCTCGCGCAGGAAAAGCCCGACCGGCAGCATGAACATGCCTGAATTCCAGAGATAGCCGCCGGCGGCCAGCATGGCTGTCGCCTTCTCATGATTGGGCTTCTCGACAAACCGGCGCACAGCATTGGCGCCGTTGCCAAGGTCCTCGCCGATCTCGATATAGCCGTAGCCGGTTGCCGGCTCGCTTGGCGTGATACCGAAGGTCACGAGACGACCAGCCTGGGCGGCCGCGGCCGCCTTGGCGATGCAATCGAAATAGGTGGTGTTGGCATCGATCTCGTGGTCGGAGGCAAGCACCTGCATGATCGCGTCATCGCCGTGGAGGCGCGCGATGAAGGTCGCGGCCGCCGCAAGCGCCGGCGCCGTGTTGCGGGCAACGGGCTCAAGCAGGATCGAGGTCAGCGCGACACCGGCGGCCCGGGCCTGTTCGGCAACGAGAAAGCGGAAATCGCTGTTGGTGACGACGATCGGCGCCGCATAGAGCCCTGCATCGGCGACACGCGCCAGCGTCTTCTGGAAGAGCGTGGTTTCCCCCAGGAATTCGAGGAACTGTTTCGGCGCGGAAGCGCGCGACAGAGGCCAGAGGCGGGTGCCCTTACCGCCGGCCATGATGACGGGTACGATCTTGCTGCTCATCCTGCTCGTCCTGATGCGTTGGTCCGCCGTCATGGCGCACGCTTTGCGCGCCACTCTCGCCCGGCGTCGTAAAGAAACAGCAAACTACCACAACCTGACGTTCCGGTCGGGTACGCAATGTTGCGGATAAGGTAAAGAGGACCTTCTCCGGAAGCAGTAAATCGCGAGCAACAAAAAACCCGCCAAAACGGCGGGTTTGGTAGGCCGGACTGCTAACAGCAATCAGACCGGTACGACGATGCCCTGCAGGGTGGTGAGTTCGGCGAGATAGGTCTCGATACCGAACTTCTGGTCGTCGGACTTGGCGTGATCAAGCTCGGCACGCGCAGCTTCGATGCGGCGAACGATGTCGTCGCTCTTGAAGTCGTCGACATGCACGGCCGATTCGGCCAGCAGCGTGCACCCGGTCGGGATGATGTCGGCGAAACCGCCGAAGACCACGTAGCGGTCCTTCTTGCCGTCCGCGAACTTCACGGTGACGATACCCGGCTTGATCGTCGTCATGGTCGGCGCGTGGTTGGCCATGACTGTCATCTCGCCCTCGGTCGCCGGGATGACGACTTCGCTCACACTGCCGGAAACCAGCAGGCGCTCGGGAGAAACGAGTTCAAAGTTGAAACTGTCGGCCATGACCATTCACTTCTTTTTGACTAATCCGGTCAGCAGAGCAATTCCAGGAAAAGCGCGAGACGGCTTTCCATCCGGAATTGCGGGAATATGAGAGGGCGCCCTTGACGGGCGCCCTAAGTTCATCAAGCGGCTTCAGCAGCCAGCTTCTTGGCCTTCTCGATCGCTTCTTCCATGGAACCGACCATGTAGAAGGCGGCTTCCGGCAGGTGATCGTACTCGCCGTTAACGAGGCCCTTGAAACCCTTGATCGTGTCTTCGAGAGCGACGAGCTTGCCCGGCGAACCGGTGAAGACTTCGGCGACGAAGAACGGCTGGGACAGGAAGCGCTCGATCTTGCGGGCGCGGGCAACGGCCAGCTTGTCGTCTTCCGACAGTTCGTCCATGCCGAGGATGGCGATGATGTCCTGGAGGGCCTTGTAGCGCTGCAGGGTCGTCTGGACCTTACGGGCGACTTCGTAGTGCTCTTCGCCGACAACGATCGGGTCAAGCATGCGCGAGGTCGAGTCGAGCGGGTCGACGGCCGGGTAGATGCCCTTTTCGGCGATCGAACGGGACAGAACCGTCGTGGCGTCCAGGTGGGCGAACGAGGTTGCCGGCGCCGGGTCGGTCAAGTCGTCGGCGGGAACGTAGATGGCCTGAACCGAGGTGATCGAGCCCTTGGTCGTGGTGGTGATGCGTTCCTGCATCTGGCCCATGTCCGTGGCGAGCGTCGGCTGGTAGCCCACGGCCGACGGGATACGGCCGAGCAGAGCCGACACTTCGGAGCCTGCCTGGGTGAAGCGGAAGATGTTGTCGACGAAGAACAGAACGTCCTGGCCCTTGTCGCGGAAGTCTTCGGCGATCGTCAGGCCCGTCAGGGCGACGCGAGCGCGGGCGCCCGGCGGTTCGTTCATCTGGCCGTAAACGAGGGCAGCCTTGGAGCCTTCGCCGCCGCCGTGCTTGTTCACGCCGGATTCGATCATTTCGTGGTAGAGGTCGTTGCCTTCGCGGGTGCGTTCACCCACGCCTGCGAACACCGAATAACCACCGTGCGCCTTGGCGACGTTGTTGATCAGTTCCATGATGAGAACGGTCTTGCCGACGCCTGCGCCGCCGAAGAGGCCGATCTTGCCGCCCTTTGCGTAAGGCGCGAGCAGGTCGACGACCTTGATGCCGGTGACGAGGATCTGCGCTTCCGTGGACTGCTCGACATAGGCCGGTGCGTCCTGGTGGATGGCGCGGCGGCCGGAGGTGACCAGCGGGCCGGCTTCGTCGACGGGCTCGCCGATGACGTTCATGATGCGGCCGAGCGTCTCGTCGCCGACCGGAACTGTGATCGGAGCGCCGGTATCGGTGACCGGCTGGCCGCGAACGAGACCTTCGGTCGAGTCCATGGCGATCGTGCGAACCGTGTTCTCGCCGAGGTGCTGGGCGACTTCGAGAACGAGGCGGTTGCCGTTGTTGTCGGTTTCCAGCGCGTTCAGGATGAGCGGCAGGTCGCCGTCGAAGGCGACGTCGACAACGGCGCCGATAACCTGGGTAACGCGACCGGTTGCACCGGCTGCGACCGGAGCCGCCGCCTTGGTTGCAGCAGCCGTCTTTGCTGCCGGCTTGCGAGCTGCCGGCTTCTTTTCTACTGCGGCGGTTTCCTTCGGGGTAGCTGCCTTAGCCATGTATCTTACCCTCTTTGTCCTGGTCCTTAGAGCGCTTCAGCGCCCGAGATGATTTCGATGAGTTCCTTGGTGATCTGAGCCTGACGCTGACGGTTGTAGTTGAGCGTCAGCTTGTTGATCATCTCACCAGCATTGCGGGTCGCGTTGTCCATGGCGCTCATCTTGGCACCCATTTCGCCGGCGACGTTCTCGAGCAGGGCCCGGAAGATCTGGACGGAAATGTTGCGCGGGATGAGATCCCCGAGGATCGCGCCAGCATCCGGCTCGTAGTCGTAGATCGCCGTCGCGCCCGTCGTCTCGGCAGCAACTGCAGGAGCGGACGCCGGAACGAGCTGGAGCGCTGTCGGGATCTGCGCGATGACCGACTTGAACTCGGAATAGAAGAGCGTGCAGACGTCGAATTCGCCCTGCTCGAACAGACCGATGACCTTGTGGCCGATCTGGTCTGCATTGGCGAAGCCGATCTTCTTGACTTCACGCAAGTCCACACGGTCGATGATCAGCGAGGCGAATTCGCGCCGCAGGATATCGAAACCCTTCTTGCCGACGCAGATGATCTTGACCGTCTTGCCGCTCGCCAGAAGCTTGCGGGTATGGTCACGCGCCAGACGCGCGATCTGCGAGTTGAAGCCGCCGCAAAGGCCACGTTCGGCCGTGCAGACGACGAGGAGATGAACCTGGTCCTTGCCCGTACCGGTCATCAAGCGCGGCGCCGAATCGTCCTGGCCGACAGCCTGGGCGATGTTGGCGAGAACGGCGCTCATGCGCCGCGAATAGGGCCGGGCGGCCTCGGCCGCTTCCTGGGCACGCCGAAGCTTTGCCGCGGCGACCATCTTCATCGCCTTGGTGATCTTCTGCGTCGCCTTGACGGAGGCGATCCGGTTTTTCAGATCCTTAAGTGAAGGCATCCGTTTTCCGTCCTGTAACACGATCCGGGAGAAGGTTCCCTCAGCGGATCATGCGTCAATCAAAGTTCCCGGGCTGCCTGCGCGCCGGAGGCGCGCAGGGCTCGAACCGTTAGGTCTCAGCCGAAGCTCTTGGCGAAGGCATCGAGAGCAGCCTTGAGCTTGCCCTTGGTGTCGTCGCTGATCGCCTTGTCGGTGCGGATCGTGTCGAGGATCGCCTTGCCCTCGGAACGCATGTAGCCGAGCAGGCCCTGCTCGAACTTGCCGACCTGGGCGACCGGCAGCTTGTCGAGGTAGCCGTTGACGCCTGCGAAGATCACGACGACCTGCTCTTCCGTCTTCAGCGGCGAAAACTGCGGCTGCTTCAGGAGTTCGGTCAGGCGGGCACCGCGGTTGAGCAGGCGCTGCGTTGCGGCGTCGAGGTCCGAGCCGAACTGGGCGAAGGCTGCCATTTCGCGGTACTGGGCGAGCTCACCCTTGATCGAGCCGGCGACCTGCTTCATCGCCTTGATCTGAGCGGACGAGCCGACGCGGGAAACCGACAGGCCGACGTTCACGGCCGGGCGGATACCCTGGTAGAACAGGTCCGTTTCAAGGAAGATCTGGCCGTCGGTGATCGAGATCACGTTGGTCGGGATGAACGCCGAAACGTCGTTGCCCTGGGTTTCGATGACCGGCAGAGCCGTCAGCGAGCCGGCGCCCATCTCGTCGTTGAGCTTTGCAGCGCGCTCGAGGAGACGCGAGTGCAGATAGAAGACGTCGCCCGGATAGGCTTCGCGGCCCGGCGGGCGGCGCAGCAGGAGCGACATCTGGCGATAGGATACAGCCTGCTTGGACAGGTCGTCGTAACCGATGAGGGCGTGCTTGCCGTTGTCGCGGAAGTATTCGCCCATCGCGCAGCCGGCGAACGGTGCGAGGTACTGCATCGGCGCCGGGTCGGAGGCGGTAGCAGCAACGATGATCGAGTACTGGAGAGCGCCGCGCTCTTCGAGAACCTTCACGAACTGGGCGACGGTCGAGCGCTTCTGGCCGATAGCGACGTAGACGCAGTACAGCTTGTCGCCGTCCGGGCCGTTGTCGTGGATCGCCTTCTGGTTCAGGATCGTGTCCAGAATGATGGCGGTCTTGCCGGTCTGGCGGTCGCCGATGACCAGCTCGCGCTGGCCGCGGCCGACCGGGATGAGGGCGTCGATGGCCTTGAGGCCGGTCGACATCGGCTCATGCACCGACTTGCGCGGAATGATGCCCGGAGCCTTGACGTCAACGCGGGCGCGCTGCTTGGCATTGATCGGGCCCTTGCCGTCGATCGGATTGCCAAGCGCGTCAACGACGCGGCCGAGCAGCTCCGGACCAACCGGCACGTCCACGATGGCGCCGGTCCGCTTGACGGTGTCGCCTTCCTTGATGTCACGGTCGGAACCGAAGATAACGACACCGACGTTGTCGCTTTCCAGGTTCAGCGCCATGCCGCGGATGCCGCCGGGAAACTCGACCATTTCGCCGGCCTGGACATTGTCGAGGCCGTAAACGCGGGCGATACCGTCACCGACGGAGAGCACCTGGCCGACTTCCGAGACTTCCGCCTCTTTGCCGAAGTTTTTGATCTGATCTTTGAGAATTGCGGAAATTTCCGCGGCGCGGATATCCATCAGCCGACCTCTTTCAGTGCAAGCTTAAGAGTAGAGAGTTTGGTGCGAAGGGACGTGTCGATCTGGCGGGATCCCACCTTGACGACCAGACCACCGAGAATGGACGGATCGACGGTGACGGCAATCGCCACGTCTTTGCCGGTGACGCCTTTCAGCGCCGCCTTCAATTCTGCTTCCTGCGCTGCGGTCAGCGCATGGGCCGAGGTGACCTCGGCCGTGATTTCACCGCGGGCGCGGGCCGCGATGACGCGGTATGCCTTGATCATGCCCGGAACGGCGAAGAGGCGGCGATTTGACGCAACCACCTTGAGGAAGTTTGCCACGAGGCCCGTAATGCCGGCCTTGGCGGCAACGGCAGCAATGGCCTTGGTCTGATCTTCGGCGGAGAAGACGGGGCTGGCGATCAGCCGCTTCAGGTCGTCGCTTTCGTCGATCATCGCCTGGAAACGGGCAAGATCGGCACCGACACTGTCAGCCGAACCGGCTTCCTGAGCGAGGTCGAAAAGCGAAGACGCGTATCTTTCTGCAACACCGGAAACAAGCTGGGATGTGTCTGCCACGGGCACAAGCTTCTCTTCTTTTCATTCAAGAGGCAGGGCAGTAGCTGAGCTACGGTCCTAACCACCTGAAATCGTTGCGGTAATCTTCAGTTCCTACAGGCTTTGGCGCCCGCTTTTTCTGAATTTCGCGGTTCGTCTAGCATAGGAAACCGGGACTCGCAACACGCCGGGCGCAGGAATGCGCCATAAGTCGGCCACAGTCGGGGCAAAAGTTGACTGCGCGGACTATGTTCTCTCACCTTTGAGCGTAAGAAGCCGCTTTTTGCGCTCAGAGGAAGCCGAAGGCATATCCGAGCGGCAGCGCGGCGAGTACCGCCTGCACCGCGAGAACGAGGAGGTTCTTGGCTGTGAAGGAACCGTCCGACATCAACGAGAGAATCCGGCCGAAAGCGGCCAGTGCGAACCCACCGCCGATCGCCATGTAGATCCAGCTCTGCGCCATCAACAGCGCGACGATGGCGATCCCCGCGTAGAAGCCGCCGGCCGAGCGGGCGAAGGCATATCCCTCGCGGCTTCCATCCCGCATCTGGAGCCCTGCAAGCTTCAACGCAGTACCCGGCGCGAACAGAGCGAAAAGGCCGAAGAGCACGGTCACAGCGGCTGCACAGAAGGCCAGGAACTCGCCCGTCTCGGTGGGGATATAGAATTCCATCGCAGCGTTTCTCCCGTCAGTGCCCGTCGCCCTCTATCGCACAGGCAACCGACAGGCAGAAGCGTGTCGGAAACATTCGCACAACTCTTTGTTAACCCTCGGCCTTAGAGGAAACTCTGCGGATCGATATCAAGCTGCACCTGAAGCGAGGCCCGCTCCTTCGGCCCGTTGGCGAGCATGGTCCGCAGGAAAGTCTGCATGTCGCTGTTGCGCCGCCCATGCACCAGCAGACGGAAACGATGGCGGCCACGGATCAACGCCAGCGGCGCCTCCGCAGGGCCGAGGATCGAGATGCCGGTGACCTGCGGTGCCGCCTGCCGCAGCCCGCGAGCATGGGCCTCCGCCTCGCCGCGCGTGTCAGCGGAGACGATGACCGAGGCGAGCCGGCCAAACGGCGGCAACAGCGCCTTTTCCCGTTCGCCGATCTCGCGATCGTAAAAGGCCTGCGCGTCGCCCGAGACGATGGCCTGCATGACGGGATGCGCCGGCTGGTAGGTCTGGATAAGACCATGGCTCTTGAGGCCCGAGCGGCCCGCACGCCCCGTCACCTGCGAGAGGAGCTGGAAGGTCCGCTCCGCCGCGCGTGGATCGCCGTTCGAGAGTCCCAGATCCGCATCCACCACACCGACCAGCGACATCAGCGGGAAATTGTGCCCCTTGGCGACAAGCTGCGTGCCGATGACGATGTCCGCCTCACCGCGCGCGATCGCCTCCAGCTCCAGCCTGAGCCGCTTTACACCCATCAGATCGGAAGAAAGCACGATGGTGCGCGCCTCCGGAAAGTGCCGCTCCACCTCCTCGGCGATACGCTCCACTCCCGGCCCGCAGGCGGCAAGGTGGTCGAAGGTGCCGCATTCCGGGCAGGCCTCGGGCGTGCGCTCGGCATGGCCGCAATGGTGGCACTGGATCTGCCCGCGGAACCGGTGCTCGACCAGCCAGCTCGAACATTGCGGGCACTGGAACCGATGACCGCAGACCCGGCAAAGCGTCAGCGGCGCATAGCCCCGGCGATTGAGAAAGAGCAGCGCCTGCTGTTCCTTCTCGATGGTGCGCTGGATGCCGCGCAGCATGACCGGCGAGAGAAAGCCGCCGCGTGCCGGTGGATGGCGCCGCATGTCGACGAGATGCAGATCCGGCAGCGCCGCATCGCCGTAGCGCGTCGGCAGATGTAGTTTGCGGTAGCGCCCGACATCGCTGTTGACGCGACTTTCGACCGAAGGCGTCGCCGAGACGAGCACGACCGGAAAATCACCGATGCGCGCCCTGACCACCGCCATATCGCGGGCATTATAGAAGACGCGGTCCTCCTGCTTGTAGGCCGGGTCATGCTCCTCGTCGACGATGATGAGGCCGAGATTTTCAAAGGGCAGGAACAGTGCCGACCGCGCACCGGCCACCACCCGCACATCGCCCGTCGTCACCTGCCGCCAGACGCGTTCGCGGGTGCGCGGGGCGAGATCGGAATGCCACTCCGCGGGCTTTGCCCCGAAACGATCATGAAACCGCTCGAGAAAACTTGCCGTCAACGCGATTTCCGGCAGCAGGATAAGCA
This sequence comes from Shinella sp. HY16, assembly GCF_028534175.1. NCBI lineage: Bacteria > Pseudomonadati > Pseudomonadota > Alphaproteobacteria > Hyphomicrobiales > Rhizobiaceae > Shinella > Shinella sp. HY16. The sequence goes on from NZ_JAHYXL010000001.1 coordinate 3,422,950, forward strand.
CCTGCTTGCCCCGTCGCAGCGTCTCGGCGATCGCCTCGAAATAGACCTCGGTCTTGCCCGAGCCGGTGATGCCGTCGATCAGCGAGACGGAGAATTCCCCCTTTTGCACGCTCTCGACCAGTTCCGCAGCGCTCTCCGTCTGCGGCCCTTCCAGCCGCGGTGCGACGTAGTCCGGGTCCGGCAGAGCCACCACCGGCGGCGGCGGCAGGAAGACCGTCTCGAAGGTGCCCTGCTTCACCAGTCCGTCGATGACGCTCGTCGACGTGCCGGAGGCATGCGCAAGGCCGGAGCGCGTCCAGGGTATGCCGTCCTCGATCAACTCGAGCACGCGCTCGCGTGCACTCGTCAGCCGCTCCGGCCGATGGCCCGTGAAACGCAGCCCCTCGATCATGGGTTCGGGATCGAAGGCGGTCGGCGCGCGCAGCGCCATGCGGGCGACGAGGCCGGGCGGCGTCACCGTATAGGCGGAAACCCAATCGAGGAAATCGCGCATCTCCTTCGAAAGCGGCGGGCAATCGAACACCTTTTCGATCGGCCGCAGTTTCTTCGGATCGACCCTTCCATCATCGCTACCGTCCCAGACGACACCGGGCACCAGCCGGGGCCCGAGCGGCACCTGCACGATAGAACCCGGTTCCACCGCCATACCCTCGGGCACGGAATAGGAATAGGGCGCGGGCGTCGGCACCGGCACCATCACGGGCACCGTGCGCGGAAAGAGTTTCTCCCCGAAAAGGTCGATCGAATCGCTGCTCATCGCTCGCGAAGATGCCCCCACCGCCGCGCGAAGAAAACCGCAAAGATCGCCGTCCCGCTCATTCGTCGTCCTCGGCCATTTCGCCGGTCAACCGCATGCCGTCGATCCAGGTCGCCCCGTCATTGCGGATGACACGCTTCGCCCGGACGCCGCAGCGCGTCTCCACCTCCAGCGCCAATCGTTCGGAATGGGTGACGATCCAGATTTGGCTCGATTGCGCCGCCCGGGCGATCATTTCGGCCAGCGGCGGCAGCATGTCCGGATGGAGACTTGCCTCCGGCTCGTTGAGCGCGATCAAGGGCGGCGTACGATAGGAAAGAAGGGCAGCGGCGAGCGCCAGGAAACGGATCTGCCCGTCGGAAAGCTCGCGTGGCTGGAAGACACGCTGCGGAAACTGCGGGAACACCAGACCGTAGGACGCGAACTCCTCCGGCTCCGGTACGGAAAGCCGCGCCCCGCCGAAGGCGTCCGACACCGCTCGGTCGAGATCGAGCGTATCCTCCCGCGTCCAGGTGAGCGTCGCGAAGACCGCCGCCATGTTCGCTCCGTCCTGGTCGAGCAATGGCGCGGTAACGGCAAGGCACGGCTGGCGCAGCGCCGAATCCCGATCGGAGCGGAAGCCGTGGAAGAAGCGCCATTGCGAGACGGCACGGCGGAAGGTGCCGATCTCAGGATAATGGCCGGCATCACCCAGCAGCGCGATGGCCGTTTCCGAAGTCAGTGCCTGCTCGGGATGCTCGACCATGCGGCCGGTCTCGTCGCGCACCAGTATGCCCGGCCCGGTGCGCTTCATCACCGTCACCGGCCGACGGCCGGTCTCGATGGTCAGCTCCTCCGCCTTCACCTGCGGCTCGAAGGCGAAACCCGCCGCGGCTTTCGGCGGGCGCAAACCGGCCTCGACACGGTAGCGGAAGGTGATCGCCCGTTCTTCGTCGAGGAGCTCGGTTTCGAGGCGGATACGCACCGGCTCGTTCGCCCGCCGCCGGCCCGTCCAGAGCGCCGAGGCCATGCCGCCTTCCGCGGCGATCTCATGGGCGAAGTTTCCGCGCACCGCGGCCTGCACCAGCTGGAGCGATCGATAGAGATTCGATTTGCCCGCTCCGTTTTCACCGACGAACAGGTTCACGCGGCCGAGATCCATGCGGATCGAGCGCAGCGAACGATAGTTTTCGGCGGACATGGAACGCAAAAGCATGATGGCCCCGGAATGAAGGAAGACCCTCTCTATACCAGCCACCGTGTCTAGAGGAAGGCAGACCGCTTTGCCCAGCCCCGACGCGAACGTTAGCAAAACCTTAAGCGGAAATCGCCGATGCTCCGACAAACGCCAAGGGGCCGCCCATGACCGATCTTCTCATCATCGCCGACCCGACATTGATGGCCGAGCGCCAGGGCTGGCTTGCCACGCTCGCGGAGGAGCGGCGGCTTTCCGGCAACACGCTGGATGCCTATGAACGTGACACCCGGCAATTCCTCGCCTTCCTGACACAGCACCTTGCCGCCCCCGCGCGACTGAAGGACATCGGCGAACTGCGGCCGGCGGACCTGCGCGGTTTTCTCGCCGCCCGCCGCCGCGACGGCGCAGGCGCCCGCACGCTCGGCCGTGGCCTTGCAGGGCTACGCTCGTTCCTGCGCCATCTGGAGCGCAAGGGGCTTGCCAACGCCGCCGGCGCCGCGGCCGTGCGCTCGCCGAAACAACCGAAATCCCTGCCGAAACCGCTCTCCGACCGGCAGGCGATCGCCGTCGTCGATGCTGGCGAGCAGCTGGCGGAGGAACCATGGATCCGCCTGCGCAACGCCGCCGTGCTGACGCTCCTCTACGGCTGCGGCGTGCGTATCTCCGAGGCGCTGTCGCTGACGCCGGCCGACTTTGCCGGCACGCCGACATCGCTGCGCATCACCGGCAAGGGCGACAAGACCCGCATCGTGCCGCTGATCGCACCGGCCCTTGCCGGCGTGAGGGATTATGTAAAACTCTGCCCCTTCTCGTTGGCGGAGGGCAGTCCGCTCTTCCGCGGTGCCCGCGGCGGCCCCCTGCAGCCGGCGATCCTCCAGCGCGAGATGCAGAAGCTGCGCGGCGCGCTCGGCCTGCCGGACAGCGCGACGCCGCACGCGCTGCGCCATTCCTTCGCCACGCATCTGCTTGCCGGCGGCGGCGATCTGCGCACCATCCAGGAATTGCTTGGCCATGCCAGCCTTTCCACCACGCAGGTCTATACCGGCGTCGATTCCGCCCGGCTGCTCGAAATCTACGACCGCGCCCACCCGCGGGCATAAGACCCCTTCGATGTCGAAGGGCGCTGGCCTGTTAAGGGATTGTGAGAACGACATGCGTAAAACCAATGTCGAAAGCACGAGGGGCGATTCTCAAGGATCGCAACGCGCTTCAGGGTCACCGAAAAGACAGGGAGTTCGACCATGACAGTCCTTCTTCGCAAACAGCGCGCGGCGCTTGCCGACCGGCTGGCCGAAGCCGGCCTCTGGGGCGTGGCGGTCGTCCATGTGCTGGTCGCGCTCTCCTTTCTCTTCGTGCTCGCCGCCCTGTCACCGGCTCGTGCGGAAGAACCGCCGGCCTGCGGCGGCATCAACCTGCTCGAGAAGTTCGAGAAGGACGATCCGGCAGGCTACGCCAAACTGCGCGCCGAAGCCGATGGTGTGCAAAACGGCAAGGGCATCTTCTGGAAGATCGAGAAGGACGGCCAGCCCAGCTCCTGGCTGCTCGGCACCATGCATGTGACGGATCCGCGCGTGCTGGCCATGCCGGAGGCCGCGCGCGCCGCCTTTGCTGCAGCGACCACTGTCGTGGTCGAGTCGGACGAGATCGCCGACGAGAAGAAGGCCGGCGCGGCGATACTCACGCGCCCCGACCTCACCATGTTCACCGACGGCAAGTCCATCACCGATTTCCTCGACAAGGAGGGCGCCGAGAAACTGGCCGAGGGCCTGAAGAACCGTGGGCTTTCGCTCGCTGCCGTTGGCCGCATGAAACCGTGGATGATCGCAAGCTTCGTGGCGCTGCCCGCTTGCGAGATCGCCCGCAAGACAGCAGGCGCGGCCTTCCTCGACCAGCGCCTCGCCAAGGATGCGCTCACCGAAGGCAAGACGCTGAAGGGGCTCGAAACGCTCGTCGAGCAGATTTCCGCCCTCGATTCCCTGCCGCTCGAGCCGCAGGTCCAGGGCCTCGTCCAGACGCTGGAACTCGGCGATACGCTGACGGACGTCATCGAGACGATGAGCCAGCTCTACCTTTCCGGTGATACCGGCATGATCATGCCGATGATGCGCGCCGCCGCGCCCGAGACGGATACGGACGCCAAGGCCTATGCCGATTTCGAACAGCGCATCATCATCGACCGCAACCGCACGATGGCAGAGCGCGCCGCGCCGATCCTGGCCGGCGGCAATGTCTTCATCGCCGTCGGTGCGCTGCACCTCGCCGGCCCGGAAGGGGTCGTCGAACTGCTGCGCCAGCAAGGCTTCACCGTCACGGCGGTGCCCTGAGCCTCAGGGCTTCCGGACGGTCGAGACCCTTCGGCCGATGCCTGCCAGCATCGTGCGCACGATCAGTTTGTGAAAGGGCATCACGGCCGCAAGATAGAGCCGGCCGAGGAGATTGTTGCGATGGACGAGCGTCATGACGCTGAGCGTCTGGCCGCTCGGCCGATCCTGCCGGACATCGATGACGATGCGAAAGTCGAGGTGCCGGTCGTCGAAGCCGAGCACCACCCGGTCGTCGCTTGCGCTGACCACGGGAAAGCCGCCGATCTCCGTCTCCGACGTCGCGACCCTCTCCGCCGCCCCTTTCAGACCGAAAGGCCGGACGAGCGCATTGCGCAGCACCATGAGGCGGCGCACCCAGCCGGGAGGATGTTCGAGCGCCAGCCGCGCCGCCTCCCGCGCCGTGAGGTGCTCGACCGGCAGGCCCAACGTAAAGCGATCCGCCCAGTCGGCGGCAGGCAGAAGCGGATGTGGAAGCGAGACGGGTCTCGAAACGGGCGACATGAAGGCCATCCTTAAGGCTTCCATGGTGCCCCGCTTCCCCGGATGAAGACAGGCGGCCGGTTGTCGCAGCCGCCTGACCGGATCACATGTGGATCGGCTTGAAGAAGGTTGCGAGCGCTGCTTCCTTGACGGCTTCCGACATGGTCGGGTGCGCGTGGCAGGTGCGGCCGAGGTCTTCCGAGGAGCCGCCGAATTCCATCAGCACGGCTGCCTCGTGGATCATCTCGCCAGCGCCGAAGCCGACGATGTGCACGCCGAGCACACGGTCCGTCTCCTTGTCCGCCAGCACCTTGACGAAACCGTCCGTCGCCAGCATGGCGCGGGCGCGACCATTCGCGGTGAAGGGGAACTTGCCGGCCTTGTAGGCGATGCCCGCGGCCTTCAGCTCCTCTTCCGTCTTGCCGACGGAGGCGACTTCCGGCTGGGTATAGACGACGCCCGGGATGACGTCATAGTTCACATGGCCGGCCTGGCCCGCAAGGATTTCGGCAACGGCGACACCCTCGTCTTCCGCCTTGTGAGCAAGCATGGGGCCACGCACCACATCACCGATGGCATAGATGCCGGCAACATTGGTCTGGAAGTGGTTGTCGATCTCGACACGGCCGCGGTTGTCCAGCACGACGCCGGCTTCCTTGAGGCCGAGGCCCTCGGTATAGGGCTTGCGGCCGGTAGCGATCAGCACGACATCGGCTTCGATCGTGGTCGCGTCGCCGCCCTTGACGGGTTCGAAGGTTACCTTGGCACCGGAAACCGCCTTCTCGACACCCGTCACCTTGGCGCCCAGCTTGAACTCCATGCCCTGCTTGACCAGCATGCGCTGAAACTGCTTGGAGACGTCGCCGTCCATGCCACCGAGGATGGTGTCGAGATACTCGACCACGGTGACCTTGGCGCCGAGGCGAGCCCAGACGGAGCCGAGCTCGAGGCCGATGACACCGCCGCCGACGACGATCAGGTGACCCGGCACCTTGTCGAGGGCGATACCGCCGGTGGAGGAGACGATGACCTTCTCGTCGATCTCGACCGGAACGCCCGGAATACCGGCGACATCGGAGCCCGTGGCGATGACGATGTTCTTCGTCTCGAGAACCTGCTCCTCACCCTTGTCGCTGGTGACGGAAACCTTGCCCGCGGCGAGCACCTTGCCGATGCCCTGGATGCCGTCGATCTTGTTCTTCTTGAACAGGAAGGCGACGCCGTCGACATTCGACTTCACCGTCGCATCCTTGTGCGCCATCATCTTGCCGAGGTTCAGCGTGGGCGTGACGCCCTCGATACCGAGCGCGTCCATGCCGTGGGCGGCATGGCTGTAGGTTTCGGACGCATGCAGCAGCGCCTTGGAGGGGATGCAGCCGACATTGAGGCAGGTGCCGCCATAGGTGGCGCGCTTTTCGACGACGGCGACCTTAAGGCCGAGCTGGGCCGCCTTGATGGCGCACACGTAGCCGCCGGGGCCGGAACCGATAACGATGAGATCATATGCCATGACAAGTCCTTCCTGCGCGGGGGCCTAGCGCCCGCCGCTGACGTTGAGGGCGGCACCCGTCACATAGGATGCCGCATCGGAGAGAAGATAGAGAATGGAATGAGCGACTTCATCGGCCGTGCCCGGCCGCTGCATCGGGATCAGCGATGCCATGTCACGCGCCCGGTCCGGCAGGCCGCCGGAGGCGTGGATGTCGGTGTCGATGATGCCGGGTCGCACGAGATTGACGCGTACGCCCTCCGCCGCGACCTCGCGCGCGAGGCCGACGGTGAAACTCTCGATGGCGCCCTTGCTGGCGGCATAATCGACATATTGCCCGGCCGCACCGAGCAGCGCAGCGACGGAGGAGATGTTGACGATCGATCCGCCCTTGCCGCCGTGACGGGTCGACATGCGGCGCACAGCCTCCTGGGCGCAACGGATCGAGCCCATCACATTGACGGCGAACATACGCTCCAGCCGCTCGGCGGACATCTCGTCGACGCGCTGCGGCAGCGCAACGATACCCGCATTGTTGACCAGCCCATCGAGCCGACCGAAGGTGCCGTCGATCGTGGAGAAGATGGAGGCAAGGCCAAGTTCCGTGCCGACATCCCCCTGTACCGGGATCGCCGAGCCGCCAAGCGCCCGGATATCGGCGACCACGGCCTCGGCTGCCTCGAGATTGGCGGCATAGTTCACCGCCACTTGCCAGCCCGCGGCGCCCGCCATGCGGCAGACACTGGCACCGATGCCGCGGCTGCCGCCGGTAACGAGAAGAACGGGGGCCTCCGTCATGCCGCACACCCCTTCCGTATGAAGACGTCCCAGGGCGCAACGCTCGCCTTGCCGTCATCCCACAGCTTCGAATAGCGGACCGACGGCCCGAAGCCGGAAAGAAGCAGGCTTTCGGCTGCCACAGCCCCCTCCTCCGGCAGGAGGCCGGCATCACCCGCGCCGTCAAACGCGTAGATCACGCCTTCCCACACCGTGCAGGCGGCGATCTCCTCGCCGGTGACGTCCCCTTCCGGGCAGTTGTACATGGCCATGCCGTTCGAGCGGGCGGGTTCGCCCGGCATGACGACGCCGTCAAGCACCACGCCGCTTGCCAGAACCTTCAGCTTGAAATGATGGCTCGTCGCCGCCGCATTCGAGCCGACAGGTTCGAATGCCAGCTCATAGCCCCCGTCGCGATCCGCATAGAGCGCGCGGTCCTGCCGGCACTCCGCCGCAGAAGCGGCGGTCGCGGCAAACAATCCGGCAACAACGAGGGCGGCGCGCATGGCTCAGTGAGCCTTTTCCGTGGCGAGCTTGATGCCGAGCACGATGAAGACGAGGCCGCTCGCCCGGTCGATCCATTGGCTCATGCGCGCGAAGGCGGCGCGCATCCTTGGCGTCGTCATGAACAGCGAGACGCCGACGAACCAGGCAATGAGGCAGGCGGCCATGACGACGCCATAGCCGAATTTTACCGCGATCGGCGTATGGGCGCTGACGACCGTCGAGAAGATCGACAGGAAGAAGAAGACCGGCTTGGGGTTCAGCGCATTGGCAAGGAAACCGAGGCCGAAGGCGCGGAAGGCCGATTGCCCGCCCCTGCCCTCTTCGTGACCCTTCACCGCTTCCACGGAAAGGTCGGCCTTGCCGGCCCTCAACGCCTTGATGCCGATATAGACAAGGTAAGCGACGCCGCACCACTTCACGATGTTGAAGAGGTAGATCGACTGGGAAATGATAAGGCCGAGGCCGAGGATCGTATAGGTGACGTGGAACATCAGCGACGTGCCGATGCCGAAGGACGTGACGACAGCCGCACGCCGGCCATGCACGATCGACTGGCGCATGACCATGGCGAGATCCGCACCCGGCGAGACGATGGCGAAGGCGAAGATCGCCATCAGCGAGGCAAGTTCCAGGAGATATTGGCTCATACGATCGTCACCGGTGCGTTGAGGGCCCTATCGGTACCCGCGGGTTGCTGCATGCGCATCAGGGGCGCTGGCCGGAGGGTATCCTGCGGTTCGGCCGCTGTCGATCTTCCACACTGCGGCAAGGAACCAGGCACGCCGTCACGCGTGCGGCCGGACATCCGAATAGTGGAAGGAGAGAAAGCCATCGGGCCGCGCTTGTCACAGCATCAGGCGCAGGACCATCAGGACGAGCCCGATGATCGAGACGAACCAGGCAGCCGTGCGCAGGATCGGAATGCCCGCAACATAGAAGAAGGTGAAGACCAGGCGCGCCAGGATCCAGGTCACGGCCCCCGCCGCACCGAGCCCTCCGGTCTTGCCCGTCACGGCCAGCGCAAGCGCCAGTGCTATGAAGGCCGGATAGGTCTCCAGCATGTTGTTCAGCGAGCGCAGCAGGCGCCCTGCCATGATGCTCTTCGTCGTGCGCTGTTCGTCGCGCGGGCCGAGCAGGTACTTGACGCTGAGATCACCGGCGAGATCGAGCGACAATGCCTGAACAAGGATGTGCACGATAAGAAGCACGACACTCCAGCCGAGCACCCAGATTTCCGTCGACGCTGCTGCTGCTTCCATCACCCCTCGCACATCCCGGCGCAGGCTCGATCACGGGAAGCCCGCCGCCGGTCGGCGACGAGCACGGAGCGGGTGCCCGAAGAGAGCACCCGCCGCCAGTCTCATTACAGATCGAGAACGAGGCGTTCCGGATCTTCCAGGCTTTCCTTGACGCGCACCAGGAAGGTCACGGCTTCCTTGCCGTCGACGATGCGGTGGTCGTAGGAGAGCGCGAGATACATCATCGGACGGATGACGATCTGGCCACCGACGACGACCGGGCGATCCTGGATCTTGTGCATGCCGAGAATGCCGGACTGAGGGGCGTTGAGGATCGGCGAGGACATCAGCGAGCCGTAGACGCCGCCGTTCGAGATGGTGAAGGTACCACCCTGCATGTCGGCCATGGAAAGCGCACCGTCACGAGCGGCCTTGCCGAGGCGGCCGATTTCCTTCTCGATCTCGGCGATCGACATCTGGTCGGCATCACGCACGACCGGTACGACAAGACCCTTGTCCGTGCCGACGGCGACGCCGACATGGCAGTAGTTCTTGTAGATGATGTCGGTGCCGTCGATCTCGGCGTTGACGGCCGGCAGTTCCTTCAGCGCATGCGTGACGGCCTTCGTGAAGAAGCCCATGAAGCCGAGCTTCACACCATGCTTCTTCTCGAAAATGTCCTTGTAGCGATTGCGCAGGTCCATCACGGCCTTCATGTCCACCTCATTGTAGGTGGTCAGCATGGCGGCGGTGTTCTGCGCATCCTTGAGGCGCTTGGCGATCGTCTGGCGCAGACGTGTCATCTTCACGCGTTCTTCGCGCGGCGCGTCCGCCTCGGAGGACGGAACGCGGGCTGCAATCTTGACCGGTTCGGCGGCAGCAGCGGTAGACGCCGTAATGCCCTTGGCAACGGCTGCGATGACGTCGCCCTTCAGCACCTGGCCACGCTTGCCGGAACCATCAACCTGGTCGGCAGAAATGTTGTTTTCCGCAAGCAGCTTGGCGGCCGAGGGTGCAGCCGGCATGGAAGACGCAGCCGCGGCGGGCTTGGTTTCGGCAGCCGGAGCGGCCGCAACCTTCTCGACCTTTTCGGCAGCAGCGGGCGCGCTCGCACCGGCGGAACCGCTGGCAGAAATCTGGCCAAGCAGACCACCCGGGGCGACGGTCTCGCCGGCGGCGGCCGTGATTTCCGACAGGACGCCGGCGGCCGGCGCCGGCACTTCGATCGTCACCTTGTCGGTTTCGAGCTCACAGAGCGGCTCGTCGGCCTTGATGACGTCGCCGACCTTCTTGAACCAAGTGCCGACGGTCGCTTCGCTGACGGATTCGCCCAGAGTCGGGACGCGGATTTCGGTAGCCATGAGTGTGTTCCGTTCGTGATTCTTATCGTGGTTACTGGGAAGCCGGGCGGATCAACCGCCCAGCGCGTCCTCGAGGAAAGCAGCGAGCTGCGCCATGTGCTTCGACATCAGGCCCGTCGCCGGCGAGGCTGCGGCCGGACGACCGGTGTAGCGCACGCGCTGGTACTTGGCGTCGATATGGGCGAGCACCCATTCGAGATACGGATCGATGAAGGCCCAGCCACCCATGTTCTTGGGCTCTTCCTGGCACCAGACCATCTCGGCATTGCGGAAGCGCGACAGCTCGTTGATCAGCGCCTTGGCCGGGAACGGATAGAGCTGTTCCAGGCGCAGGAGATAAACGTCGTCGATACCGCGCTTTTCGCGCTCTTCCAGAAGGTCGTAGTAGACCTTGCCCGAGCACATCACGACACGGCGGATCTTGGCGTCCTTCTGCAGCTTGATCGGACCGTCCTTGATCACCTCGGCGTCGTCCCACAGCAGACGGTGGAACGAGCTCTCGCCCGCCATTTCCGACAGCGAGGAAACGGCACGCTTGTGGCGCAGCAGGGATTTCGGCGTCATCATGATCAGCGGCTTGCGGAAGTCGCGCTTCACCTGGCGGCGCAGGATGTGGAAGTAGTTCGCCGGCGTCGTGACGTTGGCGACCTGCATGTTGTCTTCGGCGCACATCTGCAGCCAGCGCTCAAGGCGGGCGGAGGAGTGCTCCGGACCCTGGCCCTCATAGCCGTGCGGCAGCAGGCAGACGAGGCCCGACATGCGCAGCCACTTGCGCTCACCCGACGAGATGAACTGGTCGAAGACGACCTGCGCACCGTTGGCGAAGTCGCCGAACTGGGCCTCCCAGAGCGTCAGCGCGTTGGGACGGGCCAGCGAATAGCCGTATTCGAAGCCGAGCACGGCCTCTTCCGAGAGCATCGAGTTGATGACCTCGTAGCGCGCCTGCGTGGGCGAGAGGTTGGCAAGCGGGATGTAGCGGTCTTCGGTCTCCTGATCGTAGATAACCGAGTGGCGCTGCGAGAACGTGCCGCGTTCGCAATCCTGGCCGGAGAGACGGATCTTCGTGCCCTCGACGCAGAGCGTGCCATAGGCAAGCGCTTCCGCCATCGCCCAGTCGATACCCTCGCCCGTCTCGACCATCTGCATGCGGTTGTCCATGAACCGCTGGATGGTCTTGTGGGCCTTGAAGCCTTCCGGGATCGTCGCGATCTTGCGACCGATCTCCTTGAGCTGCTTCATCGGCACGGAGGTCTTGCCGCGACGCTGTTCGTCCTGGTTGTCGGCCGAGCGCAGGCCCGACCAGGCGCCGTCCAGCCAGTCGGCCTTGTTCGGCTTGTAGGACTGGCCAGCCTCGAATTCCTGCTCGAGATTGGCGCGCCAATCCGCCTTCATCTTCTCGAACTCGCCCTCGCTGATCACGCCTTCGCCAATGAGACGCGAACCATAGAGGTTGACCACGGTCTTGTGGGCGCGGATCGCCTTGTACATCTTCGGCTGCGTGAACGCCGGCTCGTCGCCTTCGTTGTGGCCGAAGCGACGGTAGCAGAACATGTCCAGCACGACCGGCTTGTGGAACTTCATGCGGAATTCGGTCGCGATCTTGGCAGCGTAGGTCACCGCTTCCGGATCGTCGCCGTTCACATGGAAGATCGGCGCCTCGATCATCTTCGCCACATCCGACGGATAGGGCGAGGAGCGCGAGAAGGCCGGGTTCGTGGTGAAGCCGATCTGGTTGTTGATGATGACGTGCACCGTGCCGGCAACGCGGTGGCCGCGCAGGCCCGACAGACCGAGGATTTCGGCCGTCACACCCTGGCCCGCAAAGGCCGCATCGCCGTGCAGCAACAGCGGCATGACCTGGACGCGCTCGGAGAGCGGGATGATGTCACCCTCGAAGACCTTCGCCATCTGGTCCTGCTTGGCACGGGCCTTGCCCATGACGACAGGGTTGACGATCTCGAGATGCGAGGGGTTGGCGGTCAGCGACAGGTGCACCTTGTTGCCGTCGAACTCGCGGTCCGAAGAAGCGCCGAGGTGATACTTCACGTCGCCCGAGCCTTCCACTTCGTCGGGCGCGTAGGAGCCGCCCTTGAACTCGTGGAAGACGGCGCGGTGGGGTTTGGCCATCACGTTCGTCAGAACGTTGAGGCGGCCGCGGTGCGCCATGCCGAGAACGATTTCCTTCAAGCCGAGCTGACCGCCGCGCTTGATGATCTGCTCCAGCGCCGGGATCAGCGCTTCACCGCCGTCGAGGCCGAAGCGCTTGGTGCCCTTGTACTTGACGTCGATGAACTGCTCGAAGCCCTCCGCCTCGATCAGCTTCTGCAGGATCGCCTTCTTGCCTTCCGGCGTGAAATCGACGCCCTTGTCCGGACCTTCGATGCGCTCCTGGATCCAGCCCTTCTCTTCCGGGTTGGAGATGTGCATGAATTCGACGCCGATCGTCGAGCAATAGGTGCGCTCGAGGATTTCGACCATTTCGCGCACGGTCGCGTATTCGAGGCCAAGCACGTTGTCGATGAAGATCTTGCGGTCGAGATCCTTCTCCTCAAAACCGTAGTTCGACGGCGAGAGCTCGTTGTAATCCTCAACCGGCGCCGCAAGGCCGAGCGGGTCGAGCTTGGCATGCAGGTGACCACGGGCGCGGTAGGCACGGATCATCATGATGGCGCGAACAGAATCGCGCGTCGCCTGATTGACGTCCGCCTGGTTGACGGGCGTGCCGGTCTGCACGGCAACGGCCTCGGCCTTCGCCTGCACCTTCTTTTCAAGAACCTTCTCGACGACGCCCCAGTTGCCATCAAGCGCCGAGACCAGTTCGCCATTGGCGGCGATCGGCCAGTTGGCGCGCTGCCACGAGGCGCCCCTGGCGGCCTTCACGATGTCAGAGGGCTGGTCTTCGAGGGCCTTGAAAAAGGCCTGCCATTCCTCACCGACAGAGGCGGGGTTCGCTTCATACTTGGCGTAGAGCTGTTCGATATAGGCCGCGTTCGCTCCATCGAGGAAGGACGTGGCCAGAAATTGTTCGTTGGCGTCTAGTCGTGCCATGGTGTTTTGCGGGCGCCGCGCCCGCCTCCCGAACGATCGTGTTGACCGGGCTTTCCCCGGCTTGCCGCCCAGCGCTCTATCCAGCGCCAGGAAGAGACGGATCGGCCGGCGTTTTCAGCCGGCCAATCCCAGTTTCGTTTCTCAGCCCTTGAGGACTTCGACCAGCGTCTTGCCGAGACGCGCCGGCGAAGGCGAAACGCGGATGCCCGCTGCCTCCATTGCCGCGATCTTGGATTCCGCGTCACCCTTGCCGCCGGAAACGACAGCGCCGGCATGACCCATGGTGCGGCCCTTCGGAGCGGTACGGCCTGCGATGAAGCCGGCCATCGGCTTCTTGCGGCCCTTCTTGGCTTCGTCGATGAGGAACTGTGCCGCATCTTCTTCGGCCGAACCGCCGATTTCGCCGATCATGATAATCGAGGTCGTGGCGTCGTCCGCCAGGAACATCTCCAGCACGTCGATGAATTCCGTGCCCTTGACCGGGTCGCCACCGATGCCGACGGCCGTGGTCTGGCCGAGGCCTTCGTTGGAGGTCTGGAAGACCGCTTCATAGGTCAGCGTGCCGGAGCGCGAGACGATACCGACCGAGCCCTTGCGGAAGATCGAGCCCGGCATGATGCCGATCTTGCATTCTTCCGGCGTCAGGATGCCGGGGCAGTTCGGGCCGAGCAGACGTGAGGAGGAGCGGTCGAGGCGAGCCTTGACGCGCACCATGTCGGCAACCGGGATACCTTCGGTGATGCAGGTGATGAACGGGATTTCCGCTTCGATCGCCTCGATGATCGCGTCCGCGGCGCCTGCCGGCGGAACGTAGATCACGGATGCATCGGCACCGGTCTTCTCGCGGCCTTCGGCGACGGAAGCGAAGATCGGCAGGCTTTCGCCCTTCGAGCCGGTCCAGGTTTCGCCGCCCTTCTTCGGGTGGATGCCGCCGACCATCTGCGTGCCGTAATAGGCGAGCGCCTGTTCGGTGTGGAAGGTCCCGGTCTTGCCGGTCAGGCCCTGAACGAGGACCTTGGTGTTCTTGTTGACGAGAATCGACATGAGGTCTGGTCCTTCAGGTTAGCCGTTGATCGCGGCGACGATCTTCTTGGCAGCATCGTCCAGATCGTCGGCGGCGGTGATCGCCAGGCCGGATTCGTTCAGGATCTTCTTGCCAAGTTCGACATTCGTGCCTTCGAGACGAACGACCAGCGGAACCTTGAGGCCGACTTCCTGCACGGCTGCGACCACGCCCTCGGCGATGACGTCGCACTTCATGATGCCGCCGAAGATGTTGACGAGGATGCCCTCGACCTTCGGGTCGGCCGTGATGATCTTGAAGGCGGCCGCGACCTTCTCCTTGCCGGCGCCGCCGCCGACGTCGCAGAAGTTCGCCGGCTCCTTGCCGTAGAGCTTGATGATGTCCATCGTCGCCATGGCAAGACCGGCACCGTTGACCATGCAGCCGATGTTGCCGTCGAGCGCCACGTAAGCGAGGTCCCACTTGGAGGCTTCGATTTCCTTGGCGTCTTCTTCGGTCTCGTCGCGCAGCGCCTTGATGTCGTCGTGGCGGAACAGCGCGTTGCCGTCGAAGGACACCTTGGCGTCGAGAACGCGCACGCGGCCGTTCTTCATGACGATCAACGGGTTGATCTCGAGCAGGCTCATGTCCTTCTCGACAAAGGCCTTGTAGAGGATCGGGAAGAGTTTTTCGGCATCCGCCTTGGCTTCGCCCTCGAGCTTCAGCGCCGAGGTGAGCTTTGCCAGATCGTCGGCGGTGACACCGGCTTCCGGGTTGATCGCGACGGTGAGGATCTTCTCCGGCGTGTCATGCGCGACGGCTTCAATGTCCATGCCGCCTTCCGTCGAAACGACGAAGGCAACCTGGCCGACCGAGCGATCGACGAGCAGCGAGAGATAGAGTTCGCGGTCGATGTCGGCACCGTCCTCGATGTAGAGGCGGTTCACCTGCTTGCCGGCTTCGCCGGTCTGCGCGGTGACGAGCGTGTTGCCGAGCATGTCCTTGGCGTGGGCCTTGGCTTCGTCGATCGAGAAAGCGAGGCGAACGCCGCCCTTGGCGTCCGGGCCAAGCTCCTTGAACTTGCCCTTACCACGGCCGCCGGCATGGATCTGGCTCTTGACCACGTAGAGCGGGCCGGGGAGCGACTTGGCAGCCGCTTCCGCCTCGTCGGCGGAGAAGATCGCGACGCCTTCGGCGACCGGTGCGCCAAAGCTCTTGAGCAGAGCCTTGGCCTGATATTCATGAATGTTCATGGGATAAATCCTGTCTGAGCAATTCCAGCAGGACCTGCTGGAATTGCGTGAAACAAAAGAGCCGGGATTACTTCAGCGCGGGCGCGATGTTGATGCAGGCTTCGCACAGGCCGGCAACGGCTGCGACCGACTTGTCGAAGGCTTCCTGTTCGGCCTTGTTGAGGTCGATTTCGACGATGCGCTCGACGCCGCCGGCACCGATGACCGTGGGAACGCCGACATACATGTCCTTGACGCCGTACTGGCCCGAGAGATGGGCGGCGACGGGCAGGACACGCTTCTTGTCCTTGATGAAGGATTCGGCCATCTCGATCGCCGAAGCGGCCGGAGCATAGTAGGCCGAGCCGGTCTTGAGCAGGCCGACGATTTCGGCGCCGCCGTCACGGGTGCGCTGGATGATCTCTTCGAGGCGCTCCTTGGTGACCCAGCCCATCTTGACGAGGTCGGTCAGCGGGATGCCGGCAACGGTGGAGTAACGGGCGAGCGGCACCATCGTGTCGCCATGGCCACCGAGAACGAAGGCGGTGACGTCCTGCACGGAAACCTTGAATTCTTCCGAGAGGAAAAGACGGAAGCGCGCCGAGTCCAGCACGCCGGCCATGCCGACGACCATGTTCTTCGGCAGGCCCGAAAACTTCTGCAGCGCCCAGACCATCGCGTCGAGCGGGTTGGTGATGCAGATGACGAAGGCGTTCGGCGCGTACTTCTTGATGCCCGCGCCGACCTGTTCCATGACCTTGAGGTTGATGCCGAGCAGGTCATCGCGGCTCATGCCGGGCTTACGGGCAACACCGGCGGTGACGATGCAGACATCAGCGCCTTCGATGGCGGCGTAGTCGCTGGCGCCCGTCAGCGAGGCATTGAAGCCTTCGACCGGCGAGGACTGGGCAATGTCGAGGCCCTTACCCTGCGGAATGCCGTCGGCGATGTCGAAGAGGACGATGTCGCCCAGCTCCTTCAGGCCGGCGAGATGCGCCAGCGTGCCACCGATCATTCCAGAACCAATAAGTGCGATCTTCTTGCGGGCCATGAAAAGCTTCCTCTTGCTCCGATCAACAGGCCCCCAATGTCGCAATTGCGGGACCTTTCGGCGCAAGGGCTTACGCCCCTCGGGTTAAAAATTCAACACATACTTTTGTATCGAAATTTTTCAATCGGTTAGATGCAAAAAATCTTACGTAAACGTAAGAATTCTTGTCACGCTTTCGTCACGTCATCGCCATATCGGGCCGTATGATCTGCAAGATATTCCGTGCTGCGGATCTCGATGAGGCGCGAGACGGTGCGATCGAATTCAAAACCTTCGGTGCCTTTGCGGGTCACCAGAAGCTCTTCCGGGGCGGCGGCCGCGGAGGCGAACAGCCGGACGCGATGGTCGTAGACCGTGTCCACGAGATTGATGAAGCGCTTGGTCTCGTTGCGCTTATCGGCGCCGAGCAAGGGGATGTGGTCGACGAACAGCGTGTCGTAGCGCGACAGGATTTCAAGATAGTCGGCGGCCCCCAGCGGACGCTGGCAGAGATCGGCGAAGGAAAAGCGCGCCGCCCGGGCTGACGCCTGCGGCACCGTTATACTGCGGCCGCGGAAGGCGATCGTCTCGGCACCGACCAGCTTGCCCGCCACCTCGCGCCGCCAGGCCGCATCCATCGCCATGTCGGCTTCCGGCGTCAGCGGATAGCGGAAGACCGGCAGGCCGCTGTCCTTTTCCAGCCGGTAATCCGTCAGCGAATCCAGCGGAACGATCTCGACATATTGTTTCAGGAGATCGACGAAGGGCAGGAACAAGCCGCGATTGAGGCCATCCTTGTAGAGATTGTCGGGCTCGACGTTCGATGTCGTCACCAGGATGCAGCCGCGCTGGAAGAGTTCGCCGAACAGGCGCGAGAGGATCATCGCATCGGCGATATCCGTCACGGAAAACTCGTCGAAGCAGAGCAGCCGCGCCTCCTCGACGAGGCTTGCGGCCACCGGCGGTACGGGATCGGCCTGCTTGGTCTCCCCGGCCTTCAGCTTCTGGCGGTGCTTGTGGATGCGATCGTGCACGTCGGCCATGAACTCATGGAAATGCGCCCGACGCTTGCGCTTCACCCGCGCCAGCTCGAAGAACATGTCCATCAGCATGGTCTTGCCACGCCCGACGCCGCCATAGATGTAAAGGCCCTTGGGGGCGCTGACGGTTTCGGGTTTGCGAGAGGCGAAGAGCCAGCCGAGCGCACTGGATTTGCGCGCCGGGCGCTGGGCGTGCAGGTCGAGAAGCAGCCGGTCGAAGCGCGCGGCCATGGCCCTCTGCGCCGGGTCCGGCTTCAGCTCGCCACTCTGGACAAGGGCCTGCAGCCTATCCGAAACGCCATGGTCCGGATGTGTCGATCCGCTGTCCCAGTCCTTGCCCATGGGCGGGTTTTATCCGTGTCGGTGTCGGAAGGACGGGATCAGCGCGAAAGGCTGACGGGTTGGCCGGAATTGGTCGTGCCGTCAAAGCGAGCGTCTGCAGACTTGTAGAGGCGGGCAATGGAATTGCCGTTGCGGTCCTTCAACACGACCTGCTTGCCGGCAACTTCCCAGGAGCCCATCGTCGTCAGCTCGCCGGCGCAACCACGCGTGCCGCCGCGCGAGCCGCTGCCGAGATTGGTGAGCGTCAGGAACATGTCGCAGGAAGACGGGCCGCTTGCCACACGCCAGTTGCCGACCATGGATTCCTTGGTGACGTCGAGCGCCGTCGCAGCTGCCGCATCCGCCGCGCCGCCGGCAACACCCGTTCCGGTCGCCATGGCCGTGTCGGTCGTCGGCTTTTCCGGGAACTGCGACGTGTCCGTCGTCGGGTCGGGCAGCTGGCTGGAGGAAACGCTGCCGATCGGCTGGGCCTGCAGCGGCGTAATATTCTGCTGCGTGTTGACGCTGTCCATCGACGTGCGCTGGCAACCGGCCAGAGCAAGCGCCATCATCAGCCCGCCTGCCACATGGTGAATCCGCATGTCGTTACTCCTGATATCTGCCCGATACTGCTGCCATGCAGCAATTTCCGCCGAATTAACGTGAATCGCCCGCACGAATCAAGACGAAACGGCCCGAATAGTCGAGCCGCCTCCTCACGTTTCGTGAATGCCTATCATATGGGTCAGAGCCGGCGCTCGACCAGCATCTTCTTGATTTCACCGATCGCTTTCGCCGGGTTCAACCCCTTCGGGCAAGCCTGGGCGCAGTTCATGATCGTGTGGCAGCGGTAGAGACGGAAGGGGTCTTCCAGATTGTCGAGGCGCTCGCCGGTGGCTTCGTCGCGGCTGTCGATCAGCCAGCGATAGGCCTGGAGGAGGACGGCCGGGCCGAGATAGCGGTCGCCGTTCCACCAATAGCTCGGACAGGAGGTCGAGCAGCAGGCGCAGAGAATGCACTCATAGAGGCCGTCGAGCTTGAGGCGGTCCTCATGGCTCTGCTTCCATTCCTTGGCCGGCGTCGGCGAGACGGTTTTCAGCCAGGGCTCGATCGAACGGTGCTGGGCGTAGAAGTTGGTGAGATCGGGAACGAGATCTTTTACGACCGGCATATGCGGCAGCGGATAGACCTTCACCGCACCCTTCACCTCGTCCATGCCCTTGGTGCAGGCGAGCGTGTTGGTGCCGTCGATGTTCATGGCGCAGGAACCGCAGATACCCTCGCGGCAGGAGCGGCGCAGCGTCAGCGTCGGATCGATCTTGTTCTTGATGTAGAGCAACGCGTCGAGCACCATCGGGCCGCAATCGTCGACGTCGATGTAGAACGTGTCGATCGACGGGTTCTTGCCGTCGTCGGGGTTCCAGCGATAGATGCGGAACTCGCGGGTGTTCGCGGCGCCGGCCGGCTTCGGCCAGACCTTGCCTTCGGTCATCTGCGAGTTTTTCGGGAGAGCGAGTTCAACCATGTCCTGTTCTCCTCGGGATCAGTAGACGCGGGCCTTGGGCGCGATCTTCTGGGGATCGATGCCGTCGGCGATAAGGTCGGTGTGAACAGGGCGATAGTCGAGCTTGACGTCGCCCGCCTCGCTTACCCAGGCCAGGGTGTGCTTGCGCCAGTTGACGTCGTCGCGGCCGGCGAAGGGGCCGTCGACATAGTCTTCACGGGCATGCGAGCCGCGGCTTTCCTTGCGGGCCTCGGCGCCGTAGACGGTCGTGATGGCGTTGGCCATCAGGTTTTCCAGTTCCAGCGTCTCAACGAGATCGGAGTTCCAGATCATCGAGCGGTCGGTGACCTTGATGTCGGGCATTTCCTTCCAGATCTCGCTCATGCGGCGGCAGCCGCTTTCGAGCGATTCCTGGGTGCGGAACACGGCCGCGTCGTCCTGCATGGTGCGCTGCATCTTGTCGCGCAGGATTGCCGTCGGCGTGCCGCCATTGGCGTTCCGCAGGCGATCGAAGCGGTCCATGATCTTGTCGCAGGCAGCGATGTCGAGTGCCGGAACGGGGGCGGCGCGGTCGATCACCTGACCGGCGCGGATCGCGGCGGCTCTGCCGAAGACCACAAGGTCGATCAGCGAATTGGAGCCGAGGCGGTTGGCGCCGTGCACCGAGGCGCAGCCGGCCTCGCCCACCGCCATCAGGCCGGGCGCCAGGCGCTCCGGGTTCTGGCTGTCGGCGTTCAGCACTTCGCCCCAGTAGTTCGTGGGAATGCCGCCCATGTTGTAGTGCACGGTCGGCAGGACCGGGATCGGCTCGCGCGTCACATCGACGCCGGCAAAGATCTTCGCGCTCTCGGAAATGCCCGGCAGGCGCTCGTGCAGCACGGCGGGGTCGAGATGGTCGAGATGCAGGAAGATGTGGTCCTTGTTCTTGCCGACGCCGCGGCCTTCGCGGATCTCCATCGTCATGCAGCGCGAGACGACGTCGCGAGACGCCAGGTCCTTGGCCGACGGCGCATAGCGCTCCATGAAGCGCTCGCCTTCCGAATTGACGAGATAGCCGCCTTCGCCGCGCGCGCCCTCGGTGATAAGGCAGCCGGCGCCATAGATGCCGGTCGGGTGGAACTGGACGAATTCCATGTCCTGGAGCGGCAGGCCGGCGCGGGCGATCATGCCGCCGCCGTCACCCGTGCAGGTGTGCGCCGAGGTGGCCGAGAAATAGGCGCGACCGTAGCCGCCGGTCGCCAGCACCACCATCTTGGCAGCGAAACGGTGGATCGTGCCGTCATCAAGGTTCCAGGCGACGACGCCGGTGCAGCGGCCGTCGGCCGACATGATCAGGTCGAGCGCGAAATACTCGATGAAGAATTCCGCATTGTTGCGCAACGACTGGCCGTAGAGCGTGTGCAGGATGGCATGGCCGGTCCGGTCGGCGGCAGCGCAGGTGCGCTGCACCGGCGGGCCTTCGCCGTAATTCTGCATGTGGCCGCCGAACGGCCGCTGGTAGATTTTTCCTTCCGCATTGCGCGAGAAGGGTACGCCGTAGTGCTCCAGCTCATAGACCGCCTTCGGCGCTTCCATGGCGAGATACTGCATGGCATCGACGTCGCCGAGCCAGTCGGAACCCTTGACGGTGTCGTAGAGGTGCCATTGCCAGCTGTCCGGCGTCATATTCCTGAGCGAGGCCGCGATGCCGCCCTGGGCAGCGACCGTGTGCGAGCGTGTCGGGAAAACCTTGGTGATGCAGGCGGTCTTGAGCCCCTGTTCGGCCATGCCGAGCGTGGCGCGCAGGCCCGCGCCGCCGGCACCGACGACGATCACGTCGAAGGAGTGGTCCACATAAGTATAGGCCTTGCCGTTGGCCGCCGGGGAGGAGTTCGCTGCCATGATGGATTATCCTGCGAAGGCGATCTTGAGGACGGCGAAAAGACAGAGCCCGCCGACCAGGATCGCGAAGAAGGTGT
The DNA here is from genome assembly GCF_028534175.1 of Shinella sp. HY16. Lineage (NCBI taxonomy): Bacteria > Pseudomonadati > Pseudomonadota > Alphaproteobacteria > Hyphomicrobiales > Rhizobiaceae > Shinella > Shinella sp. HY16. The sequence continues at coordinate 3,444,196 of NZ_JAHYXL010000001.1, forward strand.
TGAGCATGAGGAGCGCGATCTTCACGCCTTCCGCATGCACGTAGTCCTCGATGATGACCTGCATGCCGAGCTTCATGTGGATGAGGCCGGAGACGACGACAAGGCCCATGAGCACGGCGACGATCGGGTTCGACAGCGCCGCGGTGACTTCCGCATAGGACGCGCCGTTGTAGCAGATCAGGAAGCCGACGAAGAACAAGAGAAGCGGAACGTTGGCAACGGCCGTCAGGCGCTGGCGCCAGAAATGCTCCGTGCCATCCTTGGCCGAGCCGAGACCACGAACCTTGCCGAGGGGAGTGCGCATGTCCATGGGTTTCTCCTCAGCGCGCCAGGTAACCGACGATCCAGATCAAAACCGTCAGGGCGACGGAGACGATCGGGGTGGCGATGGCGAGCTTTGTATTGAAGTGTTTTTCATAGCCGCGCCCCATGTCCCACATGAAGTGGCGAAGACCGCCCAGCATGTGGTGCATCAGCGCCCAGGTGTAGCCGAAGAGCACGAGGCGCCCGATCAGCGTGCCGAAAAACCAGTTGACCCAATCGAAATAGGCTTCGCCCGAAGCGGCGGCGATGAGCCACCAGGCAACGAGCACCGTGCCGAAGTAAAGGGCGGCGCCGGTTATGCGATGCACGATGGACATGACCATCGTCGGGATCGGCTTGTAGACTTGGAGATGCGGCGAGAGCGGCCGGCTTCGAGTGACATTCGCCATCTGAACCTCACGGAACCCCGGAGAGCCATAAACTGGACAGAATTTCTCCGGAATTGCAGTATGTTGTGCACAATGCAGTGATTGCGACGTTTAATCACCGGAAAGCGGAACCACAAGCCTTCTTGCAGTGCAAAATGAATTTAATCGATTAAGCGCCTGCCGCTTTTGTGCCATTCCGGGACATGCTCCGCCAATTAACGATAACCGGAAAAATCATAACCAAATCCGTGACTTTTGCCGGGCGCTGCCCCATCTTGCCATTAAGGATCTGTTAAGCGTAATCCGGAAGGCACGACAGAATGACTCTGTTTTCAGCGCCCCATGCGACCAAAGTTCTAGCACTTGCGGTCGCCCTTGCGGCCGGCGGCATGACGCCCGTCGCGGCCCGCGACCGTACCCCCGATACCGGCTGGTCGGACAATTCCGACGCGGACTGGTCGAAAGGCAGCTTCATCGGCCGCAGCATCGAACGGCGTGAGCACCGCCAATGGCGGCCACGCGATCGCTACCGCGACGACCGCCGGGTCGAGCGGCATCGCGATCGCCACTGGCGCAAGGACCGCAATTTCTACGGCGGCGCCATCTCCGCCTATCGCGACAAGGGCAACAGTATCTACTTCTATATCGATCGGGAGCGTTACTATGACGACCTGTTCGATGCTCCCCTGGCCGAGAGCCACGGACCGAAAGTCATTGTGGTGACGCCAGGCCAGAACGGCTGCTCGTGGGAAGCCGGCGTCTGCGTCATCCGCCCGGGCCTTTGAAGGCCGGGCAAAGCATTACGCCTTTTGCGGGATTACGCCAAAGCGCCAGACCGTCGTCTTCTTGACCTCGCTGTCCTCCAGCGCCCGTGTCACCGGCACCGTATAGATGGCGAGCGCCTCCATGCGCTCGCGCGGGCAGTAGGCCCGGCCGGGGTCGCCGACGAGCACCATGGCGCCCTGTGCCGCTAGCGTCGAGAACCAGGGAATGAGCACATCCGCAAAACCGCGGTCATAGAAGACATCGCCGGCCAGCACGACGTCCCAGCCCTCGTCCCGGCCGATCATGTTTTCCGCAGTGTGGATGAGGTCGACACCATTCAGGACCGCGTTCAGGCGAACAGCTGCTTCACTCCAGGGGTCGATATCGGCCGCCAGCACGGATGAGGCACCGGAGAGCCGCGCCGCGATGCCGACAAGGCCGGAGCCGCTGGCAAAATCCAGCACCGATTTTCCGGTCACCAGGGCGGGATGATCCAGAATGTGCCGGGCAAGCCCCTGTCCGCCCGCCCAGGCGAACGCCCAGAAGGGCGGCGGCAGGCCGATCTCCTGCAGTTCCTCCTCGGTCTTCAGCCAGAGGTCATGCGCCTCCGTGGCAAGCCGCAGCCTCACCTCCGGCACATGCGGCGGAGAGAGCACGTCGGTGTTGTCGCGAATGAAGACCTCGGGATCCGTCTTCACGGAAACATCGCTCCGCGGCGTCGGCCTCTAAGGAAAGCAATGTGGCGGGCGAAGGGCCGAACCATCAGCGCGGCGGCTTGTCGAGACCGCCCATGCGGCAGACCTCGATCCACTCTTCCTCGGTCACCGGCTGCACCGAAAGACGCATGGAGGTGACGAGCGACATGTTGGCCAGCTTCGGGTTGGCCTTGACGTCCTTCAGCGAGACGGGCTTGGGCATGTCGCGCACGGCGCGGATATCGACGCAATCCCAGCGCGGATCTTCACCGGCCGTCGAATCGGGATGCGAAAGCGCGCAGACCTCGGTGATGCCGACGATCTCCAATCCCTCGTTGGAGTGGTAGAAGAAGCCCTTGTCGCCGATCGTCATCGCCCGCATGTGGTTGCGCGCGAGATAGTTGCGTACGCCCGTCCATTCGGTGCCCGCCTCACCGGCATCCTTCTGCATCTGCCAGGACCATTTGAAGGGTTCGGACTTGTAGAGCCAGTATGCCATGGAAAATCAGGCCTCCGGACTGTTGAAGACCCAGTTCCAGGCCTTTACCTCGACAGAGGCGAAAAGGCCGGCCTTGGCGTAGGGATCGTTTTCGGCGATCTGCCGGGCCTCTTCGATCGTCTCCGCCTTGACCACCACCAGGCTGCCGGTCGGCTTGCCATCATCGCCGAGGAAGGGACCGGCGAAGGCGAGCTTGCCGTCGGAATTCAGGCCGTTCAGATAGGCGAGGTGATCCGGGCGCGTATCGAGGCGCACCTGCAGCGCACCGGGCTTGTCCTGGCAGAGAAATGCGAAATGCATGAAACGATCCTTTTTCTGTTCCGGGCTGTTCCTGGCCGCTCTGTCATTCCTGGGTGATCGGGCGCGTCATCAGCTGCCCTATGGCGGTCTTCACGTCGAGGCTGCCGTCGATGATGCGGGCGACCGCATCGGTGATCGGCATGTCGATACCCTTTTCAGCGGCAACACCGGATGCGACCGAGGCGGCAAAGGCGCCTTCCACGAGATCGCCCGACCAGCCGGCGGCGTTGCCATGACGGCCGAGCGCGATGCCGAAACGCAAATTGCGCGACTGGTGGCTCGTTCCCGTCAGCACGAGGTCGCCGAGGCCAGAGAGCCCGGTGACCGTGATGCCCTCCCCGCCATGGGCCGCGACGAAGCGGGACAGCTCCGCAAGTCCACGCGAAATCAGCGCCGCCCGTGCCGAATCGCCGAGTTCGGCGCCTTCGATGATGCCGCAGGCGATCGCCAGCACATTCTTCAGCGCACCGCCGAGCTGAACGCCGATGCGATCGGTCGAAGGGTAGAGCCGGAATGTCGGTCCCGAAAGGGCCTGCGCCAGCGCCGCGCCGGTTTCCGCGGTACGCGCGGCGACCACCATCGCCGTCGGCAGGCCTTTCGCGATGTCGGCTGCAAAGCCGGGGCCGGAAAGCACGGCGATCTCGCGGCCGGGAAGCTCTTCCTCCAGAACCTCCGTCAGCAACCGCCCGGTGCCCTTTTCCATGCCCTTGGCGCAGATCACCACAGCCGCACCCGGCGCAAGCAGGGGCGCAAGGGACCGCGCCGCATCACGCTGGGCCTGCGAGGGCATGGCGAACAGCACGATACCCGCACCGCGGATCGCCTCCGCATCGGCACTGAAGGAAAGCGCCGGCGGCAGGTCGATGCCGGGCAGCGCCTTTTCGTTGCGCCGCGAGGTGCACATCAGATCGACGGCCGCCTTGTCGCGGCCGATCAGGGTGACGTCACCGCCGCTTGCCGCGGCCACGCTCGCCAGCGCCGTCCCGAAGGCGCCTGCACCAACGACGGCAATCCTCGGACTGGTGCTCATGCCTTGGCTCCCCGTTTGCCGGATCCGAGAACGGTTGCCGCCTCGCGGTCAAGCGGCCAGCGCGAACGCGGCGCAACAGCAAGGTCATCGGGCGGAAAACCGGCCGCCATACGCTCCAGCCCCGCCCAGGCGATCATGGACGCATTGTCGGTGCACAGCGCCAGCGGCGGCGCGATGAAGCGGAATTTCTGCTTGTCGCACAGCGCCTGCAGCGTCGCACGCAGCTCTGCATTGGCCGCCACCCCGCCGGCAACGACCAGCGCCGGTGCCCCGGCATCCGGAAACAGCGTGCGGAAGCGCTCGAGACCGCGGCCGATACGGTCCTTCAGCGTGCGCGAGACGGCGCGCTGGAAGGAGGCGCAGATATCGGCGATGTCCTGCTCCGTCACCGGTTCGATCGACTGCGCGGCCTGCCGCACAGCCGTCTTGAGGCCGGAAAAGGAAAAATCGAGCCGCGCTTCGCCGACGAGCGGCCGCGGGAAGGTGAAGCGCTCCGGATTGCCCGCCTTCGCCATGCGCTCCACCGCTGGCCCACCGGGATAGGGCAGGCCGAGCAGCTTGGCCGTCTTGTCGAAGGCTTCGCCGAGCGCATCGTCGATCGTCGTGCCCCAGCGCTCGTAGTCGTCGACGCCGCGCACCAGCACGAGCTGCGTGTGACCACCGGAAACGAGCAGCATGAGATAGGGAAAGGAGAGCCCGTCCGTCAGCCGCGCCGTCAGCGCATGACCTTCGAGATGGTTGACAGCGTAGAGCGGCTTGCCCGTCGCCCGGGCGATCGCCTTGCCGGTCATCAGCCCGACGATGAGGCCGCCGATCAGCCCCGGACCGCTGGTCGCGGCAATGGCATCGACATCCTCGAGCGAGCGGCCGGCCCGTAGCAAGGCTTCGGAAATCAGGCTGTCCAGCGCTTCCACATGGGCGCGCGCGGCAATCTCCGGCACCACGCCGCCATAGGCGCTGTGTTCCTCGAGCTGGCTCAGCACCACCTCGCCAAGAATCGCGCCCCGGCCTTCGGCATCACGCACGACGACGGACGCCGCGGTCTCGTCGCAGCTCGTTTCGATGCCCAGAATGGTCAGATGGGACGACATGTAGCACTTGGGAATTGATTGCGATGGGCCGGAAACCCGGTTACGAGACATCCCGGTAACAACGGATCAAGGCGGATGCAAACAAAACCTTTCAGGATCGGCACACGGGGTAGCCCGCTGGCGCTCGCCCAAGCCTACGAGACCCGCTCACGCCTGATGGCTGCCCACGGCCTGCCGGAAGACATGTTCGAGATCGTCGTGCTTTCAACGAAGGGCGACCGTATCACCGACCGTTCGCTGGCGCTGATCGGCGGCAAGGGCCTGTTCACAGAGGAGATCGAGGCGCAGCTTTCCTCCGGCGAGCTCGATTTCGCCGTACACTCCTCCAAGGACATGCCGACGAAGCTGCCGGAGGGTTTGCATCTCTCGGCCTTCCTGCCGCGCGAGGACGTGCGCGATGCGTTCATCGGCCGCAGCGCCGCCCGCCTCCTCGACCTGCCGCAGGGCGCGACCGTCGGTTCCGCCTCGCTTCGCCGCCAGGCGCTCATCCGCCGTCTTCGGCCCGATATCAATGTCATCGTCTTCCGCGGCCAGGTCGATACCCGCCTCGGCAAGCTCGCCGAAGGCCAGGCGGACGCAACGCTGCTCGCCTATGCCGGGCTGAAGCGCCTCGGCAAGCTGGACGTGCCGACGGAAATCCTCGATCCCGTCTCCTTCCCCCCCGCTCCGGCACAGGGCGCGATCTGTATCGAAAGCCGCATCGGCGATGCGCAGACAGAAAGCCTGCTTGCAGCCATCGACGACCGCGCGACGCGCGCGGCCGTCTCCTGCGAACGCGGTTTCCTTGCCACGCTCGACGGCTCCTGTCGCACGCCGATTGCCGGCTATGCGACGGTCGAGGGCGAACATCTCCAGTTCCGCGGCATGATCCTGACGCCTGACGGCAGCCGGTTCCACGAGATCGAGACGAGCGGCCTGGCAACCGAAGCCGGCCGGCTCGGCGAAGCGGCGGGGCAGGCGATCCGCGACAAGGCGGGAGCGGATTTCTTCGAAAGCTGGGGCTGATCCGTGCGCGTTCTCGTCCTTCGCCCGCAACAGGCGGCGGCCCGGACCGCCCGCAAGCTCGCGGCGCTGGGCCACGAGACCGCCTGCCTGCCGCTGTCGAAGCCCGAACACGACCTCGATGCGGTGAAAGCAGCGCTCGCAGAGCGGCATTCGGCCATCGCCATCACCAGCGCCGAGGTCGCGCGCCTCTTCGCTCATCTCGGTGAAACGCTCGACCGCCACCTCCTGACCACGGTCTTTTCGGTCGGGCGTGCTTCTGCGGATGCCGCGAGCGCGGCCGGCTTCCGCACCGTGCTCACGCCCGGCGGGGACGGCAGGGACCTTGCCGAGATGATCATCACGCATTGCCGGGATTTCGGCATGCCGGCCGAACCGATCCTCTATCTCGCCGGCCTGCCGCGCGCACAGGGCTTCGAGGCGCGCCTTGCCGAAGCCGGCATCCCGTTCCGCACCGTGGAAGCCTACCGCATGGTATCAGTCGTTCCCCGGCGCACGGAGGCGGAGGCGGCCCTTCTCAAACCGGTGCCGGATGCCGTGCTGTTCTATTCCGGCGAAAGCGCGCGGGCCTTCTTCAAACTCTCCCCGCTCGTGGAAATTCCCGAGCGCTTCCTGTCCACGCTGATGCTCTGCATGAGCGCCAATGTCGCCAAAGCCGTGCCGCCGCGCTTTGCCGCATCGACTGTCGTCGCATCCTTGCCCAACGAGGAAAGCCTGCTGGATTTGCTGTAAGAGCAAGGGGCGAAGGCGGGCGGCGACGGACGAATTTGCCGCAAGGGTCTTTCCCTCGCTGCCTTCCCTGTCTACGTTTAATGCAATGCACATGAACGCGAGGAGGTCGCCATGGAACCGGAAACCCCGTCCCGTCGCAAGAAGGCAGGCGACGAGCCCGTGACAATCGATCTCGAAGCGGTTCCCGCCTCCGTCAGCAACGAAACGCTGGCAGCCGAGGAAGCGGTAAAGGCCGAAACGCCGGAAAACCAGGCAGCAGAAGCGGCTGATACCGCGACAACGGAAACCGCCGCCGAGCCCGCCGAAGAAAAAGCCGAGCCGATCGAGCCTGCCCGCACGACCTATGAAGAACCGGCGCGCGCCGAAACGCAACCTTCACCGCAGCGCAGCAATGCCGGTACGCTGGCCGCCGGCATCCTGGGTGGCCTGATCGCACTTCTCGGCGCCGGCAGCCTGCAATATGGCGGCTACTTGCCGGCACTCGGGCCCGACCGTTCCGGCCAATCCGACGCCGTGTCCACCCTGGCAAACGAAGTCGAGGCGCTGAAGACGCGGTTTTCCGAGGCCCCGGCCACAAGCCCGGTCGATCTCCAACCGATCGAAACGCGGATCGCCGCACTGGAAAAATCGGCCGGTGACGGCACGAGCGCGCAGGGTGCAAACCCTGAAGCCGTCAGCAAACTCGAAGGCGACGTGACCCGCCTGACGACAGAGCTTGCGACGCTGCGCGAAGCTATGGCGCGCACCGCAGAAGCGGTCAGTGCAACGGAAAGCCAGCTCACCGAACGCATCGCCGCCGCCGAGCAGAAGCTTGATGAGCCGCGCAGCGACATCGAAATGGCGCGGGCCGTTGCCGCGAGCGCCCTGAAGACCGCGATCGACCGCGGCGGTCCATATCTCGCCGAACTGGAGGCCTTCGCAAGCATTGCGCCGGACGATCCCTCCCTTGCGGGCCTGCGCGAACATGCCGCCATCGGTGTTTCGGCACGCTCGGATCTCGTGCGTGATTTCCAGCCAACGGCCGATGCCATTCTCGACGCCGTGCACCAGCCGGACGGCGACGAGGGCATCTTCAACCGCCTGATGTCGAGCGCCGCCTCGGCGATCCGCGTGCGTCCCGTCGGCAGCATCGAGGGCGACACGCCGGAAGCGGTGGTCGCCCGCATCGAGAACAAGCTGCAGAACGGCGACTTCAAGGGTGCGCAGATCGAATGGCAGACCCTGCCGGAAAAGGGTCAGGCCGCAGCGACCGACTACAAGCGCAAGCTCGATGAACGTGTCAGCGTGGAAGGCCTGATCGGCGCCGTTGTTTCCGGCGCCCTGAATGGCACGACCACGGGCGCCACCGGCAACCAGGGCTGAGGAGACAGGCTTCATGATTCGCATTCTGGTCTTCGCCCTCTTCGTCCTCGCGCTTGCCGCCGGCTTCGCCTGGCTTGCCGATCGCCCCGGCGAACTCTCCATCATCTGGCAGGGCCAGCGCGCCGACATGAGCCTGATGGTCGCCGCCACCCTCGTCGTCTCGCTGGTCGCCGCCGTGATGTTCTCCTGGTGGATCGTGCGCGTCGTCTGGACCTCGCCGCACTCCATCCAGCGCTATTTCCGCGCCCGCAAGCGCGACCGTGGCTACCAGGCGCTTTCCACCGGCCTGATCGCCGCCGGTGCCGGCGATGCCGCCGGGGCGCGAAAGATGCTGGGTCGCACCAAGGGCCTCCTGAGTGCCGACCAGGAGCCGCTCATCCATCTGCTCGAAGCGCAGGCGGCGATGATCGAGGGTCGCTACGACGACGCCCGTCGGAAATTCGAACTGATGGCGGACGATCCCGAAACACGTGAACTCGGCTTGCGCGGCCTCTATCTCGAAGCCCGCCGGCTCGGCGCGAACGAGGCTGCACGGCAATATGCCGAGCGCGCCGCGGAAAAGGCGCCGCAGCTTCCCTGGGCGGCGGAAGCCGCGCTGGAATACCGCTCCGAGGCAGGAGACTGGGATGAGGCTCTGAAGCTTCTCGGCGACGGCCGTTCCGGCTCGGCCGAGGAAAAGAAGACCTATACCCGCCGCAAGGTCGTGCTGCTCACCGCCCGCGCCGCCGCCAGGCTCGATGCCGACCCCAAGGGCGCGCGCGAGGATGCCCAGCAGGCGCTGAAGCTCGACGAGAATTTCGTGCCCGCCGGCCTCATCGCGGCCAAGGCCTATCTGCGCGAGGACAACCTGCGCAAGGCCGCCGCCATCCTCGAAAAACTCTGGAAGGCGACCGCACACGGCGATGTCGCGAAACTCTATGTCCGTGCCCGCAGCGGCGATTCGGCGACAGACCGCCTGAAACGGGCGGAAAAGCTTGAAGCGATACGCCCGAACAATGCCGAAGCACTCTATGCCGTCGCTGAAACCGCGCTGGAAACCCGCGACTTCGCGCTTGCCCGCGGCAAGGCCGAAGCGGCTGCCCGCTTGGCGCCCCGCGAAAGCGCCTTCCTGCTGCTTGCCGATATCGAGGATGCCGAGACGGGCGACCAGGGCCGCATCCGCCACTGGATGAACCAGGCGCTGAAGGCGCCGCGCGATCCGGCCTGGACCGCCGACGGCATCACCGCACCGGAGTGGCGGGCCGTCTCGCCGGTCACGGGCCATCTCGACGCCTTCGAATGGAAGACGCCGGTCAGCCCGCTCGATGGACCGATCGAGGAAGGCTCGACCGCCGCCGTCGACGAGGCTATCCGCACCCTGCCGCCGCTCGCTATCGAGAGCAGGCCCGTCAGGCGGGCCGAAGAGGCAGCCAGGGTCGAGACCGTGGAAGTCGTCCAGAAACCCGTCGTCATCGCCACGGTGGTGGAGGCTGCACCGGTGAAGGCTGCGACACCGGAAAAGGTCAAGGAGACGGTGGCCATCGAGGAGGACGAGCGCCCGTTCTTCGGTCTGCCGGATGATCCGGGCGTCAAGGAAGGTGCGGTCAAACGGGACGGAACAAGCGGCTTCCGCTTGTTCTAGAACAATTGCGCATGAAGACAAGGATTCCGCCTATCGGAAAGAGGCGGAAATCTCATAGGGCTTGAGGAACGGGGCGACACTGAATGTTCGAACGCTTGCAGCAGTTTCTGGCGAGCCTTTCCGGCGGTGACAGGCCGGCCTTTGCCGCCGACGACCCCCGGGTCGCCGTCATGGCGCTTTGCATCCAGGTGATGGAAGCAGACGGCAAGATTCTCGATGTCGAGAAAAGGGCGTTGCGCGCCCGCTTCAAGGAGTTCTACGGCCTCGACGAGAGCGAGCTCGATGCGCTGGTCGCTGCCGGTACCGATGCGGAGAGCGAGGCGATCGACTTCTTCCGCTTCACCTCGGAACTGAAACGCCAGCTTTCGGAGGAGCAGCGCGTCGATCTGATCGGCCTGCTCTGGGAGATCGTCTATGCCGACGGCGAGCGCAGCGAGATGGAGGACCACGCCATCTGGCGCATCGCGGACCTGCTCGGCGTCTCCGGCCGGGAGCGCATCATGAAGCGGCAGGAAGTGGCCGAACGGGTCGGCGCGGCGACAGGCCCGGAGGAACCGGACGAAGGCTGAGCATGCTCGATTTTCCCCGCACGCCGCGCCGCAGGCGCCCCGTCCTGATCGTTCTGCACCAGGAGACCTCCAGCCCCGGCCGCGTCGGGCAGATCCTCCAGACGATGGGCCATGCGCTGGACATCCGCCGCCCCGTGCTCGGCGATCCACTGCCCGCCACATTGTCGCAGCATGCGGGCGCCGTCGTCTTTGGCGGGCCGATGAGCGCCAATGACGACGAGGCCTATGTGCGCGCGGAGATCGACTGGCTCTCCGTCCCCCTTGCCGAGAACCGCCCCTTCCTTGGCATCTGCCTCGGCGCACAGATGCTGGTGAAGAATCTCGGCGGCACGGTTTTCGGCCATGCGGAAGGCTGGACGGAGATCGGCTGGTATCCGCTGGCGGCGACCGAGGCGGGCACGGCGCTGATGCCCTGGCCGGACATGGTCTACCAGTTCCATCGCGAGGGCTTCGACCTGCCGCGGGACACAACGCTGCTCGCCACCGGCCACCACTACGAGAACCAGGCCTTCCGCTACGGCGACAATGCCTGGGGCATCCAGTTCCACGGCGAGCTGACGCTCGCCATGATGCATCGCTGGGTGGTGCACGGCGCACATCGCTTCGAGCTACCGGGCGCTCAGGTCGGTCGCGCCCATCTCGACGGACGCCTCCTGCACGATGCTGCGCTCCGCCTCTGGATGACCTCCTTCCTCGAGCGCATCTTCCACGAGGCCTGAGCCTACGTCCGGCAAATCTGGACGACCGTTTCACATCCGTGCCGGGCCCGCACCATTAAACATGTTGCCGCACCGCCCGGCGCCCGGCCTTGCTGGCAGGGCGCGCAATGGCTACATGTCGAGACGAAACCAATTGGAGACATCAATGATAGCGGTCATCAACACCCTATTGTTCATCATCAGCATAGCGTGGTTCCTGGTGATCGCCTCGGCGATCTTCTCCTGGCTCTATGCCTTCAACGTCATCAACGCGAACAATCAGGTGATCGCCACCATCGGCCGCTCGCTGTATCAGCTGACGGAGCCGATCTACCGCCCGATCCGCCGCGTTCTGCCGAACTTCGGCGGCGTCGACCTTTCGCCGCTCGTCGTGCTCGTCATCCTGTTCTTCCTGGAGCAGGTGATCCGCAGCGTTTTGGCGCCCGCCGTCCTGTGACGCAGGCACCCGGCGCCGCCTTGCGGCGCCAAGACGCCTATCATGTGCGCCTGACCGTGCGGCTCACGCCGAATGGTGGGCGCGACGCGATCGACGGCTGGGATACAGGCAGTGACGGCGCCTGTTACCTGAAGGTGCGTGTCAGCGACCCGCCGGACAAGGGCAAAGCCAACAAGGCACTGCTTGCCCTGATCGCCAAGGCAGCCGGCGTGCCGAAATCGGCAGTCAGCCTCCTGAGCGGCGATACCCAGAGAAAGAAAATCCTCCGGATCGAGGGCGACCCGGAGGACATCATGTTCAGGCTCGAGAGCGCGGCAGCGCAGTAAGATCGCTTACTTCTGCGCGTTGTAGCGATCGACCGCTTCGAGGATCATCTTCTTGGCGACCTTGACGTCTTCCCAGCCTGCGATCTTCACCCACTTGCCGGGTTCCAGATCCTTGTAGTGCGAGAAGAAGTGCTCGATCTGCTTCAGGGTGATTTCCGGCAGGTCGTTGTAGTTTTCGACCTTGTCGTAGCGGCGCGTCAGCTTCGGCACCGGCACGGCGATGATCTTCTCGTCCTTGCCGCCATCGTCTTCCATGACCAATACGCCGATCGGGCGCACGTTGATCACGCAGCCCGGAACGAGCGGGCGGGTGTTGGCGATCAGGACGTCGATCGGGTCGCCGTCTTCCGAAAGCGTATGCGGCACGAAGCCGTAATTGCCCGGATAGGTCATCGGCGTGTAGAGGAAACGGTCGACGACGAGCGCGCCGGCTTCCTTGTCCATCTCGTACTTGATCGGATGGCCGCCGACCGGCACCTCGACAATGACGTTCACGTCATCCGGCGGGTTCTTGCCAACGGAAATCGCATCGATACGCATGGGGGGCTCCCTCAGGTGGAATGGTTCTGTTCGCGGGCTTCCTAATGCGAATCCCATTGCAGCGCAACATGACTTTCGCCGCAGGCGAATAGACGGCGCGCCTTCTCCGTCTCCTTGAAGACCGGAGGATGATGATCCATGCGCCTGATATCCCTTCTCTTTGTGGCTGCCCTTGCCGCTTCGGCCGCCAAGGCCAACGAAAGCGCCTATTCCGACCGCAACCTCGATGCCTGCAAGACGCTTTCGCAGGAGGACGAAGGCCCGAGCATCACCCTCGAATGCGCCGGCTACAAGGGTTTTCCCGTCTACTTCAAGGAAGGCGACCTGCGCCAGAGCCAGGCCTACGGCCCGATCAGCAAGGCCTATCTCGATGAGGCCTTCGAGAGCTTCGGCCCGTTCAACCACACCAATGCCAAGATCGAATGGCGGATTGCGGCAGGTAAGCCCGTGGCGACCATCGTACGCTGGTTCGTCTCTGACCCGGAAACGACCAGCGATAGGGACACGCGCTACGGCCAGGTCCTCGTCGTCTCGACAATCGCAACGGCGGAAAACCCGGAAAGCTGCGTCGTTGGCTATATCGACGCGCTGGAGAACAAGGACGCCAACGCGCTCGCCCGCACGGTGGCGGACGAGGAAGCACATGATTTCGCCTGCGGCGTAAGCGAGCCGCAATGGCATGGATCAAGAGGGAAACTGGCCGGCGAGCCGATGCGCCACCTGCCCGGCGCCGCAGAATAGGGCGCTGAATCCGTCAGGGCCAGATGAAGCCGAGCTTCTTCAATTCCTTGTCGCCGAAATTCTCCATGCCCTCGGCGATATCGCGCCCACCGGCGGAACGGAAGAAGCGCTCCGCATGCTCGCTGTCTTCCAGGCACCAGACGATCATGCCCTGGCAGCCGAGCGACTTCAGAAGCCGCCGCGCCTCACCGAAGAGGAGGCGGCCGAGGCCGATACCTTGATATTCCGGCCGCAGGTAGAGTTCGTAGACCTCGCCTTCCTGCGGCAGCGCGCGGGCACGGTTGAGGCCCAGCGTAGCGTAGCCCGCCACCGTGCCGGCAACGTCGAGCACCAACAAGGTCGCAGGACCGCGTGTCGCCTTGCGCCACCAGGTCTCACCCCGGCGATCAACCATCTGGATAAGCGGCTTGTGCGGAATGAGGCCGCCATAGGCCTGCAGCCACGATACCCGATGCGTCTCGGATATCGCGCGCGCGTCCTGCGGCTCGGCGCGCCGCACATCGATCGACAGTGTCTTCATAACACGACTCATATTCCGGCACCGATTCCACCGGAATCCCGCAGGGCGCGGAGGCTTCCATTGCCCACAGGCGAGTTCCGGGCGGCACATAGAAAAGTTAACGCTTTTTTAACAGGCGTCACAAGTCGTAAAACGATGACACACACATGAAAAACCCCGGCGCCCATCTGTCATGGGCGCCGGGGTTCAAAACTGTGCCGTTTCGGAAAAAGCCGGTCAGGCCGCGCCGGCCGAACGCTGCTTTTCGAATCGCTTGCGGTCGTTCGCGTCGAGGTGGAGCTTGCGCAGGCGGATCGACTTCGGCGTCACTTCCACGAGTTCGTCGTCCTGGATCCAGGAAAGCGCGCGCTCCAGCGTCATCTTGATCGGCGGCGTCAGGCGCACGGCCTCATCCTTGCCGGCGGCGCGGATGTTGGTGAGCTTCTTGCCCTTCAGCACGTTCACTTCGAGATCGTTGTCACGCGTGTGGATGCCGACGATCATGCCCATATAGACCTTCTCGCCCGCGTCGATGACCATCGGGCCGCGGTCTTCCAGGTTGAACAGCGCGTAGGCGACGGCTTCACCGGCTTCGTTGGAGAGCAGCACGCCGTTGACGCGGCCACCGATCTCGCCCTTGTAAGGCTGGTAGTCATGGAACAGGCGGTTCATGATCGCCGTGCCGCGCGTGTCCGTCAGAAGCTCCGACTGGTAGCCGATGAGACCGCGGGTCGGGGCGAAAAACACGAGACGCACGCGGTTGCCGCCGGAGGGGCGCAGCTCGACCATCTCGGCCTTGCGCTCCGACATCTTCTGCACGACGACGCCGGAATGCTCCTCATCGACGTCGATAACGACTTCCTCGATCGGCTCCAGCATCTGGCCGGTCGTCTCGTCCTTGTGCATGACGACGCGCGGACGCGAGACGGCAAGCTCGAACCCTTCGCGGCGCATGGTTTCGATGAGAACGGCGAGCTGGAGTTCGCCGCGACCGGAAACGAAGAACGAATCCTTGTCGCCCGACTCTTCGATCTTCAGTGCGACGTTGCCTTCGGCTTCCTTGAAGAGGCGGTCACGGATGACGCGGCTCGTGACCTTGTCGCCTTCGGTGCCGGCGAGCGGCGAATCGTTGACGATGAAGGACATGGTGACGGTCGGCGGGTCGATCGGCTGGGCCTTCATCGCCTCGGAAACCGAGGGGTCGCAGAACGTGTCGGCGACCGTGCCCTTGGTGAGGCCGGCAATGGCGACGATGTCACCCGCATGGGCTTCGTCGATAGCCGTACGCTCGATGCCGCGGAAGGCGAGGATCTTCGAGATACGGCCGTTTTCGATGAGCTTGCCGTCCTGGCCCAGAACCTTGACGGCCTGGTTCGGCTTGATCGAGCCGGAATGGATGCGGCCGGTGATGATACGGCCGAGGAAGGGATTGGCTTCGAGGATCGTGCCGATCATGCGGAACGGGCCTTCGGCAACGGTGGGCTCGGGGACGTGCTTGAGCACGAGGTCGAGCAGCGGCGCCATGCCTTCGTCCTGCGGGCCTTCCGGATTGACGTTCATCCAGCCGTTGCGGCCCGAACCGTAGAGGATCGGGAAGTCGAGCTGCTCGTCGGTGGCGTCGAGGTTGGCGAACAGGTCGAACACCTCGTTCAACACTTCCTCGTGGCGGCCGTCCGGACGGTCGATCTTGTTGATCGCGACGATCGGCTTCAGACCGACCTTCAACGCCTTGCCGACCACGAACTTGGTCTGCGGCATCGGGCCTTCCGACGAATCGACGAGAACGATCGCGCCATCCACCATCGAGAGGATGCGCTCCACTTCGCCGCCGAAATCGGCGTGGCCGGGCGTGTCGACGATGTTGATACGCGTTCCCTTCCATTCCACCGAAGTTGCCTTGGCGAGGATGGTGATGC
This sequence comes from Shinella sp. HY16, assembly GCF_028534175.1. Taxonomy (NCBI): domain Bacteria; kingdom Pseudomonadati; phylum Pseudomonadota; class Alphaproteobacteria; order Hyphomicrobiales; family Rhizobiaceae; genus Shinella; species Shinella sp. HY16. Next base: position 3,459,731 of record NZ_JAHYXL010000001.1, read on the forward strand.
CGCGTTCTTTTTCGATGTCGTTGGAGTCCATCACGCGCTCGGCGACGCGCTGGTTTTCACGGAACGAACCGGACTGTTTCAGGAGCTCGTCGACGAGTGTGGTCTTGCCATGGTCGACGTGCGCGATGATCGCGATATTGCGGATGGACATGGTTTAATCTCTGAGGTTCGGGGCGCGCGGTATGGGGGGCGCCGTCTTCAATGGCCGGGCTCTTACATGTTTTTCCGCAAATGCGAAAGGGGCGGGCTGCAACTCTGTTGCCCGCGCCGCGCGGAGCTCGGCCTCACGACGGGCGCACCGGCGGCAGGGTAATGTTCCAAAGCTCGCGATCTTCCCGGTCCATCAGGCGCACCGTCATCTCCTCGCTCGCCCCGTTTATGTCAACCAGGCCGAAGAACTGCAGGCCGGCCGAGGGCGGCAGGTTGCTGTCGATGCCGCCCTTGGAAGACTTGATGAACCGTACCTCCGGTCCGAAGGTCATGTCGAGCGGTTTCGGTCCGTAGGTGCCGGAATGCAGCGGCCCGGAGACGAATTCCCAGAACGGATTGAATTCTTGAAACTTTGCCCGCGACGGATCGTAGTGGTGTGCAGCCGTGTAATGCACGTCCGCGGTCAGCCAGACAACGTTGTGGATGGCGTTGTCGCGCATGAAGGAGAGCAGATCCGCGATCTCCCGTTCGCGCGCCGCAGGCGGGCCATTGAGCCCGTCCGCCACACCTTCATAGCCGAGACTGTTCGAAAAATCGTCCCAGATGACGAGGCCAAGCGGCATATCGCAGGCGATCACCTTCCAGACGGCCTCAGAGGCCGCGAGCTCCCGCCGCAGCCAATCCGCCTGCCGCCAGCCGAAAAGGCCGTTCTCGGTGCCGCCCCGGTTCGGGCTGCGATAGGACCGGAGATCGACGAAGAAGACGTCGAGCAGCGGCCCGTAGGCGACTTTGCGGAAGATGCGGCCGGGCTCGGTCGGGAAATACCGGATCGGCGTCATCTCGTGGAAGGCGCGCCGGGCGCGCTGTTCGTAGACGCCGATCTCCTTTTCCGGATAGCGCCGGTCACCCGTGAGGTCGCTCGATTCCGACCAGTTGTTCAAGACCTCGTGGTCGTCCCACTGGAAGAAGGTCGGGCATTGCGTGTTGAAGGACAGGAGGTGCTCGTCGAGCAGATTGTATTTCCACTGCCCGCGAAACTCTTCCAGCGTGCGCGCCACGTTGCGCTTCTCGTCCGTGACGATGCGGTTCTTCCAGACCCCGCCATCCCGCAGCGGGATTTCATCCGGGATCGGACCATCCGCATAAACGGTGTCACCGGAATGGATGAAAAAGTCCGGCTCGTGGCGCAGCATGGTCGAATAGGTCTTCATGCCGACATCGTCGATGCCCCAGCCCTGTCCGGCGGTATCGCCCGACCAGACGAAGCGCACCGAGCGCTTGCGCATCGGCGCCGTGCGGAAGCGGCCGACGATCGGCTCTGAGACAAGGTGGCTGGAATAGGGATCGCTGGCGGTGAAGCGATAGAAAATATCCTGATCCGGCAGGAGGCCCTGCAGCATCGCCTTGACGGTATGGTCCGAGGCGCCGAGTGCCTTCTGGATCGGCAGGCGCGTCGCGTCGAGAAAGCTTTCGGTCGTCGAATATTCCAGCGTCAGCTCCGCAGGACGATCGACCCGCGCCCAGACCATGCCGGAGGAACAATCGACATCGCCCGACTGCACGCCATGGGAAAAGACCGGACTGCCGTGGCGTCGCTTGTAGTAGGGAACGGCGAGCGCCGAGGAGGTTGCAAGCGCCCCGGCCCCTGCGGTGAGAAGAAACGAGCGCCGCGTCAGCGTCTCGGGAACAATCGCCATGCCACCTCCGGCCAAGCCCGCGAATCGACGGGCAGACCATGTGTCCTGAGCGTGTCAGTCCGGTAACGGGACGATGACGTTTCACCAAAGTTTCGGTGACGGGACAATGACGCTTTTTACGGCGCCTTGCCTTCTTCCGGCTGTTCGATCGAGTGGCGCATGATCAGCGGCATCTGCGAGAGCGTGAAGAGAATGGTGATGGGCATGGTACCCCAGACCTTGAAGGCGACCCAGAAATCCGTCGAGAAGGAGCGCCAGACCACTTCATTGAGCACCGCGAGAAAGACGAAGAACAGGCCCCAGCGCAGCGTCAGCTTGCGCCAGCCCTCGTCGGTGAGCTTGAAGGCGGCGTGGAAGACGTAGCCGAGCAGCGACTTGCCGAAGAGAAGGCCGCCGAGCAGGATCGCACCGAACAGCGAATTGACGATCGTGGGCTTCATCTTGATGAAGGTGTCGTTCTGCAGCCACAGCGTCAACGCGCCGAAAACGAAGACGACGACGCCCGAGATCAGCGGCATCATCGGCAGGGTGCGCGTCAGGATCCAGGAGACGACGAGGGCGATCGCCGTCGCGGCCATGAAGAGGCCCGTGGCGATGAAGATCGGCCCGCCCATTTCGGCCAGCACCGGGAATTTTTCCGCAAGCCATTCGCCGCGCGAATTGGCGAAGAAGAACACGGCAAGTGGCCCAAGCTCCAGCACCATCTTGAGAAGCGGGCTGATCTTCTCCTCCGCCTTGGCGGGGGCGTCCAGCGTTGCCTTGCTCATGCCTCAACTCCTGCGATCGCTTCCGCGAAATCCTTGGCCTCGAAGGGTTCGAGATCGTCGATCCCCTCCCCGACGCCGATGAAATAGACCGGCAGCTTGTGCTTGGCGGCAATGGCCACAAGAATGCCGCCGCGGGCCGTACCGTCCAATTTTGTCATGATCAGGCCCGTGACGCCCGCAACGTTGCGGAAAATCTCCACCTGGTTCATGGCGTTCTGCCCGGTGGTTGCGTCGAGTGTCTGGAGAACGGTGTGTGGCGCGTCCGGATCGAGCTTGCCGAGCACGCGCACGATCTTTTCCAGCTCCGCCATCAGTTCCGTCTTGTTCTGCAAGCGGCCAGCCGTGTCGATGATCAGGACGTCACTCTTCTTCAGCTTCGCCTGCTCATAGGCCTCATAGGCGAGCCCCGCGGCATCCGCTCCGAGTTTCGAGGAGACGATGTCGGACCCGGTGCGCTCCGCCCAGATCTTCAACTGCTCGATGGCCGCCGCGCGGAATGTGTCGCCCGCCGCCATCATCACCTTCAGGCCTGCGCCCGAGAGCTTGGCCGCCAGCTTGCCGATCGTCGTCGTCTTGCCGGTGCCGTTGACGCCGACGACGAGGATGACATGCGGCTTGTGGTTGAGATCGAGCGCCAACGGTTTTGCGACAGGCCCCAGAACCTTGGTGATCTCACTCGCCATGATGCGCGAAACATCCGAACCGGTGACATCCTTGCCATAGCGTTCGGAGGCGAGCGTATCGGTGATGCGCAGCGCGGTCTCCACGCCGAGATCGGCCTGGATCAGCAGGTCTTCGAGATCCTGCAGCGTGTCGTCGTCGAGCTTGCGCTTGGTGAAGAGGCTGGTGATCTGCCCGGTGAGCTGCGAGGAGGTGCGAGCAAGCCCGTCGCGCAGGCGCTGGAACCAGGTGCGCTTGACTTGCGGCACCGGAGCCTCCACCGCCAGCTCGCGCGCCGCCGTCGCAAAACCCTTCGGCAGGACGGGCGCCTCGGCTCTCGGCTCGCTGCGCATCGCCTCCTCAAGGACCGGATCCTCCACCTCGGTGGGTATGGTCTCCTCCACCGGTACGATCTCGTTTTCCGGCTCGGTCACCTCTTCCGTCGCTACAGGCTCGGCCTCGACAATCTCCTCAGCAGGAGCAACAGGCTCTTCCTCGGCGACCTCCTCCACTATCTCGGCAGCAGGCACATCATCCGCCGGGCCACCGGCAGTCTCGATTTCGGCCGGCGCGACAGGATCGTCCGCAACGGGCAATTCCGGGGCGTGCGGCAGCGGATAGATATCGGGTTCGGTTTCGTCGGGCACATGGTGCGCCGCTTCAGGATTGGCTGCCTCCGCCTCATCGAGCAGCGCATCCCGTTCTTCAACCGCCACAGGTTCCAGGATTTCTGCAACCGGCTCCGGCGCGGCGTCCTCGACCTTGGCGACAGCAGGCGCCTCCACCTCCGGCTTCTGCTCAGGGGCGGTGTCTTTTCCGAACGTGAATATCTTCTTGATGAAGCCGAGGGCCATGAAGGATGTCCGCTAGTTATGCGAGAGGGCGGTTTCGGGCCGCATCGTCAGGTGCTTTCCATTGTGGCCGGTGATCGTGACCGGCACAAGATCGCGGGCCTCAAGGCCTGCAGCATCGACGAGCGTGAAGTTTTCCGTATGGGCAAGGCCGTTGTTCTCGACAAGGATCATTTCCCGCTTCCCGATCATGGACGCGAGATGGGCCTCGTGGAGCCGTTTTCCAGTCTCGCGCAGGCGGCTGGCACGCTCTTTGACGAGCGCACGGTCAAGCTGCGGCATGCGCGCGGCCGGCGTGCCGGGACGTGGACTGTAGGGAAAGACGTGCAGATGCGCGATGCCGCAATCTTCCGCAAGCCGCGCCGCATTGGCGAACATATCCTCGGTCTCGGTCGGAAAGCCGGCGATCATGTCAGCGCCGAAGCTGGCCTCCGGGCGAAGCTCCCGCACGCGCCCGCAGAAGGCGCGCGCATCGGCGCTGGAATGGCGGCGCTTCATGCGTTTCAGGATCAGGTCGTCGCCGTGCTGGAGTGACAGATGCAGGTGCGGCATGAAGCGCGGCTCGTCCGCGATCAGGTCCCAGAGATGATCGTCCGCCTCTATGCTGTCGATCGAGGACAGGCGCAGACGGCGGATATCCGGCACCTGCTTCAAGAGCGTTTTCGCAAGGTAGCCGAGGCTCGGCCCGCCCGGCAGGTCCGCACCGTAGCTGGTGGCGTCGACGCCCGTCAGCACGATCTCGCAATAACCGCTTTCGGTGAGTTTTCGCGCCTGATCGACGACGGCGCCCATCGGCACCGAGCGGGAATTGCCGCGGCCATAGGGGATGATGCAGAAAGTGCAGCGATGGTCGCAGCCGTTCTGGACCTGCACGAAGGCGCGCACATGGCCGTCGATCAGCTTCACCATCTGCGGCGCGGTCTCGCGCACGCTCATGATGTCGTTGACGCGCAGCTTCTCTTCCGCCGAGACGCCGAAATCCGGCAGCGCGCGATAGGCGGCGCTTTTCAGCTTCTCCTCGTTGCCAAGCACGGCATCGACTTCCGGCATCTCCGCGAATGTCGCACTTTCCGTCTGCGCGGCGCAGCCGGTGACGATGATGCGGGCATGCGGATTGTCGCGCCGGGCGCGGCGGATCGCCTGGCGGGCCTGGCGCACAGCCTCGCCCGTCACGGCGCAGGTGTTCACCAGCACGGCGTTGTTCAGCCCCGCCTTCTCGGCCTCGGCACGTATCACTTCCGATTCGTAGGTGTTGAGCCGACAGCCGAAGGTTATGACCGTAACGCCGCTCAAAGGGCGGCCGCCTCGGCATCATCCCGGCGGAAGGCGCCGGTCGAGGGATCAAGCGTGCCCGACCATTCCCACTCAGCCGGCCCGGTCATGATGACGTGATCGTCGTCGCGCCATTCGATGGTCAGCACGCCGCGGTTCGGGCTGCTCGCGACGGTGATTGCCACCTTGCGGCCCGTGCGGCCCGTGCGTGCGCCGGAAACGCCGGCCGCACAGGCGGCCGAGCCGCAGGCGAGCGTCAGCCCCGCACCGCGTTCCCAGGTGCGCGTGGTCATCGCCTCGGGGGATGTGACCTGCGCCAGCGTGATATTCGCCTTTTCGGGGAACATCGGATGGTTTTCGAGCAGCGGGCCGAAACGGTCGAGATCGAAACTCATCGGATCGCGATCGACCCAGAAGACGGCATGGGGATTGCCCATCGACATCGCCGCGGGCGAGTGCAGCACCGGCGCGTCGATCGGCCCGATCTGCAATTCGATGCGGCTCGTATCGAAGAATTCTTCGGCAAGCGGAATGCGGTCCCATTCGAAGACCGGCTTGCCCATGTTGACCGAGATCGTGCCGTCTTCATGTTCGACAGCGTTGAGAATGCCGGCGACGGTCTGGAAGGTGAAAACCTTCTTGCCCATCTCGGCGGCCAGTGCCTGCACGACGCAGCGCGTGCCGTTGCCACAGGCCTGCGCCTTGGAGCCATCGCAATTGATGATGTCGATGAAGGCATCGGTGCCGTCGACCTTCGGGTCGTGGATCGCCATGATCTGGTCGAAGCGGGTGGCGGGATCAGCATTGAGGGCGATCGCCGCCTGCGGCGTCACGACATCGCCGCGGCCGCGCATGTCCACGACCAGGATCAGGTTTCCCAGCCCGTTCATCTTCGCGAAATCGACCGTCTTTGTCATCACACTCTGCCCGTTTGGGCCGAACTCGCCCATTGCGCGCGTATATGGCCGAAAAGCCCGCGGATTTCCAGTGCCTCGCTCAGACCGCGGCCGCGGGAACCTCGAACACCTCACCCGGCCGGAGCGCACGAAACCGTTCGCGGGCGATGCCGGCCGCATCGAGCGCCGCCGTCAGCGCGGCGAGCGGTTCGTCGATCGCCTCGTTCGTCAGCCGGAAGGTGCCCCAATGATGGCCCGCGACATAGGCCGCGCCCGAGGCGGCCATGCCCTGAACCGCCTCGTCCGGGTTTTGATGCTGCGGACGCATGAACCAGCGCGGCTCATAGGCGCCGAACGGCAGGTTGGCGAGCCGGATCGCGCCGTGTTTCTCGCGGATCGCCCGGTAGTTGATGCCCTTGTGAAAGCCCGTATCGCCGATGTGATAGATTTTCCCGCCGGGCGTCTCCACGAGGAAGGCGGCCCAGAGCGCCATGCGCCGGTCGCCGAGCCCGCGCGCCGACCAGTGATGGCAGGGCTCGCAGTGGAGCGTCACGCCTTCGCCCACCGCCAGCACGCCGCCCCAGTCCATCGTCGTGACGAGCGCCTTGTCGACCGTCGGCGCGATGATCCGGTCATTGCCGAGCGGCGTCACGATGCGGCACCGGTCCCGCTCCGCGAGCGCTTTCAACGTGGCAAGATCGAGATGGTCGTAGTGATTGTGCGTGACGAGCACGAGGTCGATCTTCGGCAGATCGGCAAGGCGGATACCCGGCGGATTGACGCGTTTGGGACCGGCGAAGGTGAAGGGGCTGGCGCGGTCGCTCCAGACGGGATCGGTCAGGATGTTGAGTCCCGCCGTCTGGATGAGCACCGCCGCATGGCCAACCAGCGTCACGACGAGGCGATCACCGGCAACGCGCGCCTCCGGCACGGCGGCTGGAAAGGGGCTCGGCCAATTGGCCGGCCAGGCCGCACGCCCGCCCCCGAACTGCCAGCGCATCAGCTCGAAGAAGTTGTTCGGCTCCTCGCCATCCGGATTGAAGAAATGCGCACCGTTGAAATGATCGCTGGCCGGCCCCTCGTAATAACGATTGGCCGCAAAGGTGCGGCTCGCAAAGGCACCGCCCGCCAGCGTCGCCAGCGCGCCAAGGCTCGACCATTTGAGAAACGTACGACGGTTCATTGACAAAAGATAAGGTGCGCCAGGCTATGCTGCAACGCGACGGCATGGCTTCGCGAAAATGTTACGAACCGCCGGATTTACCCGCCGTCCTTGACTTTCCAGCCTCTTTGCTGTTTAAGCCGCGCCATCAGCGACAAGTGACAATGCTTGAAGCCGCCGACCGGGACCCATTGCGGTATAAACAGATCCCGGAGGTCAACACCCGACAGCGCGATGCGCCCTCGGGTGCTTTTTGGCTTTGCGTCTTGTTTTTGTCGCCGATTGCACCGACGTTTCCGCCTGACGCGGAAACAACAAGGAAGACGTGATGTTTGAAACACTCCAGGACCGCCTTGGCTCCATTCTGAATGGATTGACAGGCCGTGGCGCGCTTTCCGAGGCGGATGTCTCGGCGGCGCTGCGCGAGGTCCGCCGTGCGCTGCTCGAAGCGGACGTGGCGCTGGAAGTGGTGCGTTCCTTCACCGATGCAGTGCGCGAAAAGGCCGTCGGCGCGGAAATCCTGAAGTCGATCAAGCCCGGCCAGATGGTCGTCAAGCTCGTGCATGACGAGCTGATCTCGATGCTCGGCTCCGAGGGCGTGTCGATCGACCTCAATGCCGCCGCTCCGGTCGTCATCATGATGGTCGGCCTGCAGGGCTCCGGTAAAACGACCACCTCTGGCAAGATCGCCAACCGGCTGAAGACGCGCGACAAGAAGAAGGTCCTGATGGCCTCGCTCGACACGCGCCGTCCGGCCGCGCAGGAGCAGCTTCGCCAGCTCGGCGTCCAGACCGGCATCGATACGCTGCCGATCATTCAAGGCCAGTCCCCGACCGATATCGCCGCGCGCGCCGTGCAGGCCGCAAAACTCGGCGGCCATGACGTCGTCATCCTCGACACCGCCGGCCGCACCCATATCGACGAGCCGCTGATGATCGAGATGGCGGAGATCAAGCGGAAGTCCAATCCGCACGAGATCCTGCTCGTCGCCGACGCGCTGACCGGCCAGGATGCCGTCAACCTCGCCCGCAACTTCGACGACCGCGTCGGCATCACCGGCCTCGTGCTCACCCGCATGGACGGCGACGGCCGCGGTGGTGCGGCGCTTTCGATGCGCGCCGTCACCGGCAAGCCGATCAAGCTGATCGGCGTCGGCGAGAAGATGGGCGAGCTGGAAGAATTCCATCCCCGCCGCGTTGCCGACCGCATCCTCGGCATGGGTGACATCGTCTCGCTCGTCGAGAAGGCCGCTGAAAACATCGACGCCGAGAAGGCGGCCGCCATGGCCGCCAAGATGGCCAAGGGCAAGTTCGACCTCAACGACCTCGCCGACCAGCTTCGCCAGATGCAGAAGATGGGTGGCATGGGCGGCATCATGGGGCTGATGCCCGGCATGGCAGGCATGAAGGACAAGATGTCCGCCGCCGGCCTCGACGACAAGCTGTTCGGCCGCCAGATCGCCATCATCAATTCGATGACCAAGGCCGAGCGCGCCAACCCCGACATGCTCAAGCATTCCCGCAAGAAACGCATCGCCGCCGGCTCCGGCACGGATGCGGCCGACATCAACAAGCTTCTGAAGATGCACCGTCAGATGGCGGACATGATGAAGATGATGGGCGGCAAGAAGGGCGGCATGATGAAGCAGATGATGGGCGGTCTTGCCAGCAAGATGGGCCTTGGCGGCATGGGCGGCATGCCCGATCTCTCCAGCATGGACCCGAAGCAGCTTGAAGCGCTCGCCAAGCAGGCGGAAGCCGCCGGCATCAAGCCGGGCGGCCTGCCGGGCCTTGGCGGCGGCGGTGGCCTTCCGGGCCTCGGTGGCGGGCGCCTGCCCGGTCTCGGCGGCCTGCCGGGTCTTCCCGGCCTGCCCAAGAAGAAGTGAGGGAATTGCCGATGACGATCGACCAAGAGGTCAAGAAGCAATTGGGGGAATACCGGCAGTCGATCGACAATATCGACGCGGCCCTTGTGCATATGCTCGCCGAACGCTTCCGCTGCACCCAGGCGGTGGGCGTCCTGAAGGCGACGCATGAACTGCCGCCGGCCGATCCGGCGCGCGAGGAATACCAGATCGAACGCCTCCGCCGCCTGGCGAAGGATGCCAATCTGGATCCGGATTTCGCGGAGAAGTTCCTGAACTTCATCATCCGCGAGGTGATCCGGCACCATGAAGCCATTGCCGCTGAACACAGCGGCGTCAACCAGAACACCGCTTGAAAAAAGCGGCCACGTCACATCCAAGGAGTAATGACATGTCCCTGAAAATCCGTCTCGCCCGCGGTGGCTCCAAGAAGCGCCCGTACTACCAGATCGTCGTTGCTGACGCCCGCTCGCCGCGCGACGGCCGCTTCCTGGAAAAGCTCGGTTCCTGGAACCCGATGCTCGGCAAGGACGACGCCAACCGCGTCCAGATCGATGCCGACCGCGCCAAGGAATGGCTTGCCAAGGGCGCCCAGCCGACCGACCGCGTTGCCCGCTTCCTCGATGAAGCCGGCGTCGTGAAGCGCGACACCCGCAGCAACCCTGAAAAGGCAAAGCCGGGCAAGAAGGCGCTCGAGCGCGCTGCCGAAAAGAAGCAGAAGGAAGAAGACGCCGCTGCTGCTGCCGCTGGCGAATAATCTTTCGCGACGAGCCTCCCCTCCGTCATGCTCGGGCTTGACCCGGGCATCCACCCGCCGCACATGAGGCGTGGATGACGTCAGCGGATGGGCGAGGTTCTTTACCAAGCTGACGGGCGGCGCTTCACGCCGCCCGTTTTCATTTGGAGCCTTGCCACGAACATCGTAAGAGGCTCCACAAACCACACGGAACCAAACCATGGCGAAACTGGAAAATCCCGTCCTCATGGGCACCGTCGGCGCGGCGCAGGGCCTGCGTGGCGAAGTCCGTGTGAAATCCTACACGATCGACCCGACGGCGATCGGCGACTACGGCCATCTGCATACCGAGGACGGCCGGTCCTTTGAGGTGCTCGAAGTGCGCGAGGCGAAGAACGTCGTCGTGGTGCGTTTTCGCGGCATCAACGACCGCAACGCCGCCGAGGCACTGAACGGTACCGACCTCTACATCGAGCGCGACAACCTGCCGGACGAGGAGCTGGACGAGGACGAGTTCTTCTACGCCGACCTTGAAGGGCTGGAAGCCGTCGATACCGCCGGCCGCAGCCACGGCAAGGTGACCGGCATCTTCGATTTCGGCGCCGGCGATCTTCTCGAGCTCAAGGGGCCGGGCAAACGGCCCGTGCTCATTCCCTTCTCCGAAGCGGCCGTGCTGGAGATCGACGTCGAAGGCGGGCGCCTTCTGATCGATGCCGTCGCCGCAGGCCTGGAAGAGGAAGAGAGCGAAGGTCCAGGCAGCAGGCGCCGCCGTCCGCCGCAAGAAGACGGCGGGGAATGACGTGGCTTTCCGCGCCACCATCCTGACGCTCTATCCGGAGATGTTCCCGGGTTTTCTCGGCCAATCGCTTTCCGGCAAGGCGCTCGTCCGCGGCGACTGGGCGCTCGACTGCGTGCAGATCCGCGATTTCACCACCGACCGCCACCGCACCGTCGACGACACACCGGCCGGCGGCGGCCCGGGCATGGTGCTGAAGCCCGACGTTCTCGCCCGTGCTATCGACCATGCCTCCGACGGAGACAGCCGTCCGCGCCTCTTGATGAGCCCTCGCGGCCGTCCCCTGACGCAGGCGCGCGTGCGGGAACTGGCGGCGGGCGACGGCGCAATCATCGTCTGCGGTCGCTTCGAGGGGGTCGACCAGCGCGTCATCGATGGCCGCCAGCTAGAAGAGGTCTCGATCGGTGACTACATCCTCTCCGGCGGCGAGCCGGCGGCGATGATCCTGCTCGACGCCATCGTCCGCATCCTGCCGGGCGTCATGGGCAATGCGCTCTCGGGCGAGCATGAGAGCTTCGAAGGCGGGTTGCTGGAGCACCCGCACTATACCCGCCCGCAGGTCTGGGAAGGCATGGAGATTCCCGGTGTCCTCACCTCCGGTCACCATGCGGCGATCGAAAAGTGGCGACGCAATGAGGCAGAGACGCTGACGCGCGAGCGACGGCCGGATCTTCTCGCCACTCAGCCCGTCACGAAATAATAGATCGTCAACGCGATACCGACCGCGACGACCAGGCCGCGGATGACCGGCTGCGGCACGCGCCGTGCCGCCCAGACTCCGGACCAGCCGCCGAGCGCCGCCGCCGGCACCATGACCGCCGCTTGCGGCCAGCCGACCACATTGCCGCTGGCAAAAACGACGATCGCCATGCCGGCAATCACCACGGCAAGGAAGTTCTTCAGCGCATTCAGGCGATGGTAGTCACCGCCCTTGGTGAGACCGAGAACGGCGAGCGTCATGATGCCCATGCCGGCGCCGAAGAAGCCGCCATAGATAGAGGTGACGAACTGGCCGACAAGGCCGAACGGCGTGATCGGCTTTTCCGGGCTCAGCGTCTTGGGCTTCAGATAGGGTCCGGCGGCGAAGATGGCGGTCGCCGCCAACAACAGCCATGGCACCAGCGCCCGGAAGGACGGGTTGGAGAGCGACAACAGCAGCAGCGCCCCGGCAAGCCCGCCGACAAGCGAGAGCGCCCCGAGCAGCGCAGCCTCGCGCCAGTCGGCCCTGATCTCCTTGGCATAGGCAAGCGAGGAGGTGACGTAGCCGGGGAACTGGGTGATCGAGGACGTGGCATTGGCAACGATCGGTGGCAGGCCGGCCAGTGTCATCGCACCAAAGGTGAGGAAGGTGCCGCCACCGGCAATCGCATTGACCACGCCGGACAGGAATCCGGCAACGAACAGCAAAACGGCATCGGCAAGCGTCATGATCTTTCCACCCGCAGCCGCAAAGAAGCGCGGCCTCCTCCGCAAAGCGTGATAACGTGGTGCCGCTGGCCCGGCAAGGCCCGAAAAACCGCCTCTCCCGTGCGGATTCTTTTGCATCGGGGATGACAAGCCGGTTCGATTGGTGTATTGGCCCGCACGGATTTGGGATTACCTCCCGCCGACCTGCAATCAAAGAATGGCGAATCCGCTCCGTCCGGCAACGGACTAACCGAACGAGGCATGACCTCTCAAGGTGACCGTCGAGCGCTCTGGCTGTTTCAGAAGAACCACGAAGGTTAGACCGATGAACATCATCCAGCAGCTCGAAGCCGAACAGGCCGCGAAGATCGAAGCCAAGCGCACCCTCCCGGAATTCTCCCCGGGCGACACCGTGCGCGTCAACGTCCGCGTCACGGAAGGCACGCGTACCCGCGTACAGGCCTATGAAGGCGTCTGCATCGCCCGTTCCGGCGGCGGCATCAACGAGAGCTTCACCGTCCGCAAGATTTCCTACGGCGAAGGCGTCGAGCGCGTATTCCCGGTTTACTCGCCGCTCGTCGAAAGCGTCGAAATCGTCCGCCGCGGCAAGGTCCGCCGCGCCAAGCTCTACTACCTGCGCGATCGTCGCGGCAAGTCGGCTCGTATCGTCGAGAACACCGGTACGCGCGCCCGCAAGCTGAACGACGCCGAGCGCCAGGCTGTTGCCGAGGAAAAGGCCCGTCTCGAAGCCGAGAAGGTAGCAGCCGCCCAGGCGCTCGCCGCTGAAAAGGCCGCAGCAGAAGCTGCCGAAGCCGCAAAGGCTGCGGAAGCCGCCGCCGAATAATCCGGCAGCACGTCCATTCGAAAGAGCCGTCGGCCTGGCCGGCGGCTTTTTTGTTTCAAGGAAAAGCCTTTGCACGCAAGCGCCGTGCTTGCCTCCCAGCCTGAACCTGTGAGAGTGTTCCGCCGCCACAATTTCAGGAGCATGTTTTGATGTTTTCCCGCCGCGCCGTTCTCGCAGGCCTTGCCGCCGCCGCCCTCATGCCCGCCGTCACCTTCGCCGCGGACCTGCCCGACCTCGCCGGCAAGACCGTCGTCGTCGTCACGGAAAACGCCTATCCGCCGATACAGTTCATCGATCCCAAGACCGGAAAGCAGATCGGCTGGGAATATGACGCGATGGACGAGATCGCAAAGCGGCTGAACTTCAAGGTCGAATACCAGAACGCCAGCTGGGACACGATGATCCAGGCGGTCTCCGACAACCAGTACAACATCGGCATGACCGGCATCACCATCAAGGAAGACCGCAAGGAGAAGGTCGATTTCTCCGACCCCTATATGCGCTCGCAGCAGTTCATGCTGGTACGTGGCGACGAAGAACGCTTCAACGATGCAAAATCCTTCGCGGCGCTGACCGACGGTCTGATCGCCGCTCAGCCCGGCACCTCGCCCTTCTACACCGCCGTCTATGAAATCCTCGACGGCAACGAGCAGAACCCGCGCATCAAGCTGTTCGAGACCTTCGGCGCGACCGTCCAGGCGCTACAGGCCGGCGACGTCGATCTCGTGCTCACCGACAGCGTGGCTGCCAAGGGCTATGTCGATGCCTCGGGCGGCAAGCTGAAAGTGGTCGGCGGGCCGCTCGGCACCGAGGATTTCGGCTTCATCTTCCCGAAGGGATCCGACCTCGTCGCCCCGGTCAACGCGGCGATCGCGGCGCTGAAGGCGGACGGCACGCTCGATAATCTCAACAAGAAGTGGTTCCTCGACTACAAGATGGGTCAGTAGCGAGCTGCCATGGCTCCCGTTTCCTCTGACACGGCGAAGGGCGACTATCCCTGGTGGCTGGTCGCCCTCGGCGTCATCGCGCTTACTCTTGCCGGCATCATCATCGCAAACGATCTCTATGCGCAGGTCTTCGGTGTCGTGCTGAAAGGGCTGTGGGTGACGATCTTCGTGACCCTCGTCGCCTTCCTGCTTGCCACGATGCTCGGCCTCGGCATCGCCCTCATGGCGCTCTCCGAAAGCAAGGCGCTGCGCCAGATCGCCCGCTTCTACACGGAGGTGATCCGTGGCGTTCCGGTGCTCGTCCTGCTCTTCTACATCGCCTTTGTCGGCGCGCCGGCACTGGTGGCGGTGATCAACTTCGCGATCGGGCCGCTTATTGCCGCCGGCACCATGGACCCGATGCAGGTGCGTGACCTTTCGCTGATGTGGCGGGCGATCATCGCGCTGATGATCGGCTATTCGGCCTTCATCGCCGAGGTTTTTCGCGCAGGCATCCAGTCGGTCGACAAGGGGCAGATCGAGGCGGCGAAGGCGCTTGGCCTGTCGCGCTTCCAGCGCTTCCGGCTGGTCGTCTTTCCGCAGGCCGTGCGCGTCATCCTGCCACCGCTCGGCAATGACTTCGTGGCGATGGTGAAGGATTCGTCGCTCGTCTCCGTACTCGGCGTCGCCGACATCACCCAGATGGGCAAGGTCTACGCGTCGGGCTCCTTCCGCTTCTTCGAGACCTACTCCATCGTCGCCTATGTCTATCTTATCCTGACCATCGGCCTTTCCCTGGCCCTGAGGGCGCTGGAAAGGCGCTTGCGGCGGACCTAGAGCGCGTCAGCGGGCAAGGATGATCAGGCGGTCATTGGCACCGAACGTCACCTTGTCCGATTTCGCCGGATTGACCACGACCCCGCCCATGTTGCGCGGGTCGTGGCCGGACACGCCCGCGCGGCTGTAACCGAGGGCGACTTCGCCACGGATAAGCGCAGCCAGCGTCACGGTGTAGAAATTCACCGGCCGATCGATGGCGATGTAATCGGTCACGGGGCGCATGTAGATTTCGGACCCGTCCTCGTCGAGCAGCTCGTCGAAGATCTGCGCCATCAGCTCGTTCTCCGAAGCCTGCGCCAGCATGAGGCTGACCAGCTTGTTGCTGACGACGAAGTCGTCGGCGCGCGTCACGGCCGCGAGGTTGCGGTTGCGCACATCGATCATCTCGCTGACGATGCCGATATGCTGGTTGGCCGCATCGGCGATCTTGCGAAGCTGCAGCAGGGTGACGAGCGTCGTGGTATCGGCCGGCTGGGCTGCCATGTCGTCGCTGTAGCCGAGCACCAGCACATGATCATAAGAGGGCACGTCGAGCGCATCGAGTGCCGCACGGTTGGTCGTATCGATGACCGCGCAGCGGACCGCAAGGTTCTCCGTCAGATAGGACAGCCCTGCGACCACGCTCTCCAGGCCCGGTGTATTGGCCGCGATCATCAGCTCGGATCCCGGCGCGACATACCGCGACAGCTCCTGCGTGATGATCGGCCCTCGCCGGTTCCAGCCGAGCAGCAGCGTGCGTTCCGAGGTGGGCTGGTGATGGACGGGCGGGCGTACGATCTCCCGGTCGACCTCGAAATCCCCGCTGCGCAGCTTGATCATCGCATCGTCCTCGGCAATGAGGATCGCCCGCTCGCCGGCGGCGATCGGTCGGCTTGTCGGCGGGTTGAGATGCACCACGCCGTCTGTGTCGCAGATGCCGATCAGCGTCGAGGTATCGTAGGACATGACCGCATTGCCGAAGGACTTGCCGACGATCGCCGGTTGCTCGACCGCATAGATCTCAGACCCGTCGAAGTCGAGCAGTTCCGTATAGACGGCGGAAAGGCCCGCCTGCCGGCTGGAGCTGACGACAATGCGCGAGATCAGCTCGTCGGCCAGCACGAGCTGCAGTTCCGAACCGCCGACGATGCGCGCGACTTCCGCATTCTTGGCGTCGCGGATTTCCGCAGCGATCTGGTAGGGCTCCTTGCGCCGGTCCGGATCGTTGACCAGCGCCAGCACCGTCTTGATGACCTCCGAATCCGCATAGTCGCTTTCCGGCGACAGCACGATGATCGAACGCGAGGCCTGCGGGTTGACGATGTTGACGTCATAGAGGTCCGTCGGATCGCCGCTGCGGCAGATGATGCGGGTGTTGCCGAGATCGGCGATCTTGTCGGCGATCTCGTCCTCCATCTCCACCTTGTCCTTGCTCGCCATGATGACGATACGCGGGTTGCGGCGGCTCTGGTTGGCAATGACAAGCTCGGAAATCACGTCGAAGATCGAGGACGACCAGTTGAAGATGATCGTGTGCTCCTTTTCGAGCACGTGCGAGCGACCCTTGCGCAACTCGTCCAGCTTCTCGTCAAGACCCGAGCTGAGAACACCGATAAGCGCGGAGAAGACGAAGATGCCGGCGACCGTGACGACGAGTGACACGCCGCGGAAGCTCCAGCCGGCATCGCCGCCCATCGTGCCGGCGTCCATGGTGCGCATCAGGGATTCCCAGGCACCCTCGATGAAGGAGACGGGCTCACCCCCTTCCGGAGTGATTCCGGTCAAGGCGAGAAACAGGCCGGCGATGACGATGACGATCAGCGAAATGACCGCAAGCCAGCCGATAAGCGCGATCGGCCCTGCTGCCATGCTCTTGTCGAACTGGTAGCGCAGGCGATCCCGCCAGGTAATCATCTTCATCTATGTCCCCTCATGCCGGCTCTCCGCCGGGATACGTCTATCGAGTCTCAAAAATTCGTGATCGCGGCAAGAAGGGCAGCCGGAAATTTTCGGAAGAAGCGTAAATGGCCGCCGCCGCGCGTCAACTTGCCGAGCCTTCGAAAAATCGCTATATGCGGAGGTATGGAATCCAAGTTCGGATGCACGGAAAAGCATGTCGTCGTGCTGCAGGATCACAAGCGCCTGCCGGCACGCTTCTTTGCGCGTGTCTTCGGGGCGCTCATCAGCCGCCTATCCTGACCGCTTGCGGTCCAGCGAGCCGCGTGCTCGCCAACGTCCTACACCCTTCAACATGCCCAGAAACTGCCAAGACGGATGAAGAGCCATGAGCGCACCCCGTACCCTCTATGACAAGATTTTCGACGACCACATCGTCAGCCGCCAGGAAGACGGAACCTGTCTTCTCTACATCGACCGTCACCTCGTTCACGAAGTGACGTCACCACAGGCCTTCGAAGGCCTGCGCATGGCCGGCCGCAAGGTGCGTGCGCCGGAGAAGACGCTCGCCGTCGTCGACCACAACGTCCCCACCTCGCCGGATCGCCACCAGGGCATCAAGAACGAGGAGAGTCGCATCCAGGTCGAGGCGCTCGCCAACAATGCCGCGGAATTCGGCGTCGAATATTATTCGGAAAAGGACGTGCGCCAGGGCATCGTGCACATCGTCGGCCCCGAGCAGGGCTTTACCCTGCCGGGCATGACCATCGTCTGCGGTGACAGCCACACCTCCACGCACGGCGCTTTCGGCGCGCTGGCGCATGGTATCGGCACGTCGGAAGTCGAGCACGTGCTCGCCACGCAGACGCTGATCCAGAAGAAGGCGAAGAACATGCTGGTGCGCGTTGACGGCCAGCTGCCGCCGGGCGTCACTGCCAAGGACATCATCCTCGCCATCATCGGCGAGATCGGCACGGCCGGCGGTACCGGCCACGTCATCGAGTTTGCCGGCGAGGCAATCCGCTCGCTGTCGATGGAAGGCCGCATGACGATCTGCAACATGACGATCGAAGGCGGCGCCCGCGCCGGCCTCATCGCACCGGACGAAAAGACCTTCGAATATATCAAGGGCAAGCCGCGCGCGCCGAAGGGCCAGGCGCTGGACATGGCGATCGACTATTGGAAGACGCTCTACACGGAAGACGGCGCGCATTTCGACCGCGTGGTCGTGCTCGATGCCGGCAACCTGCCGCCGATCGTCTCCTGGGGTTCCTCGCCGGAAGACGTCGTCTCCATCGAGGGCGTCGTGCCGAACCCGGACGCCATCGAAGATGAAACGAAGCGCGCCTCCAAGTGGCGCGCACTCGACTATATGGGCCTGAAGCCGGATACCAAGATCACCGACATTGCCATTGACCGGGTCTTCATCGGCTCGTGCACCAATGGCCGCATCGAGGACCTGCGCGCCGTCGCCGCCGTTGTCGAAGGCAAGACGGTGGCCTCCACCGTCAACGCCATGATCGTTCCGGGCTCCGGCCTCGTGAAGGAGCAGGCGGAGGCCGAAGGCCTCGACAAGATCTTCAAGGAAGCAGGCTTCGACTGGCGCGAGCCGGGCTGCTCCATGTGCCTTGCCATGAACGACGACCGCCTGAAGCCGGGCGAGCGCTGCGCATCGACCTCGAACCGTAACTTCGAGGGCCGCCAGGGCTTCAAGGGCCGCACGCACCTCGTTTCCCCGGCCATGGCCGCTGCCGCTGCAATCGCCGGCCATTTCGTCGATATCCGCGACTGGACGTGATCCCGGCGTCATTGCCGATATGATAGAAGGCCGGGAGCATGCTCCCGGCCTTTTCGTTTGAAGGAGAAATTCCCATGAAACACCTTCTCCTCCTGCGCCACGCCAAATCCGCCTGGCCGGATGGCGTCGAGGACCACGACCGCCCCCTCGCCGACCGTGGCCGCCGCGATGCCCCACGCATGGGTGCGCACATTTCTGCAGCGGGACTCAACCCGGATTTCACGCTGGTCTCTTCCGCCCGCCGCACGCAGGAAACCTGGGCTCTCATCGCCCCTGCCCTCGCTAAGCCCTGCCCGTCCCGCACGGTGACGGCGATCTACGAAGCTGATCCTGCGGCCATCCTCAAGGCCATCCATGAAGCGCCGGCAGAAAGCAGGACGCTGCTGGTCATCGGCCACAATCCAGGTTTCGAGGATCTGGTGGCTTTGCTGGCACCTGAGGGCGAGGCGGGTGCGCTAGCCCGGCTAGGCACGAAGTATCCAACGGCAGGCCTTGCCGTGATCGCCTTCGATATCGAGGCGTGGGCGGATGCTGCGCCTGGAAAGGGAAGGCTTGACGCCTTCGTGACGCCGAAGACCTTGCCGTAAGGAAAGCTTGAAGCCTGCAACATCCTCCAACGCTGGCCCACGGGGCGGCTTCTCGCCCTATCCCAACCTCTCCTTCGTCATGCCGGCCTTGAGCCGGCATCCAGCGCGCGCAAGTCCTTACGCGGGAAAACACTTTCGCCGGAGCGGTGTATCCGCTCGCCGCGCAGACGCGCGACGGCTGTCCCCCGGATCTAGTCCGAGGTGACGGGAGAGAGTTGGGCGCGCCATTGAACGGTTTCGCCTGCCGCCGCGTCATTCCATGACTGATGGCAAGCGTCACCCGAGCTCCATCAGAACGTTGCCGTCATCGGATCAGGCCCGATACGCTTTCCATCCTTTTCGAGGCTCGCCAAGATCGCCATGTCCTCGTCGTCGAGCCTGAAATCGAACACCTTGAAGTTCTCCACGATGCGCGAGGGCGTCACGGATTTCGGGATCACCACCAGCCCGTTGTCGATATGCCAGCGGATGATGACCTGTGCCGGCGTGCGACCATGTTTTGCCGCAACCCTGGCTACGACAGGGTTTTCCAGGAGCGTGCCCTGGCCGAGTGGGCTCCAGGACTGGGTGACGATCCGGTGCTTCTCATGATAGGCCCGCGCGTCCTTCTGGGGGAAATCCGGATGCAGCTCGATCTGGTTGATGACCGGGGTGATACCGGTCTCGTCGATCAGCCGCTGCAGGTGCTCCGGATAGAAATTGGACACGCCGATCGAGCGGGCGCGACCTTCCTTCTGGAGCTGGATGAAGGCCTTCCAGCTGTCGACATACTGGTCGCGCTTCGGCGCCGGCCAGTGGATGAGATAGAGATCGACATAATCGGTGCCGAGCCGCTTCAGGCTCGCGTCGAAGGCCTTTAGCGTCGCATCGTAACCCTGCTCGGAGTTCCAGAGTTTCGTCGTCAGGAATATCTCCGAACGAGCGACCCCGGAGGTACGGAGGCCTTCGCCGACACCCTCCTCGTTTTCATAGATGGCGGCCGTATCGATATGCCGATAGCCGGCATCGAGCGCGGCCTTGACCGCGGTTCCGGCCGTGTCGTTCGGGGTCTGCCAGACGCCAAGGCCGACCTGGGGAATGCTGTTGCCGTCGTGAAACAGGATTGTCGGTTGATCGCTCATCAGAATCTCTCCGTGAAAAAATGGCGTGCTTGAACCCGGGCGGGTTTCCCGTGGCGCCTTGAAGCCCGGCGACGGTCGAGGCTGATATAGGCTCCGCATCGCAGCATTTCAGCCCGTCGCCGACAAAATCCTCAAAGCACGCGCACGACCGTGCCACGCCGCAGATAGGGCATGATGCGCAGCATGTCCCGCTGCGCAAGGGCGATGCAGCCGGCCGTCGGTTCATAACCGGGACGGATGAGATGGAAGAAGATCGCCGAGCCGGCATTTCGTCGGCGCGCAGTCACGTTCCAGTCGAGCACCAGGCAGATGTCGTAGAGCTCGTCCTTGCGCTGCATCTCCTCGTGGCTCGGCTTGAAGGGTCCGCGCACGAGGCGGTTGTAGGACGGATGCTCCGGCGCGTCGCACCAGAGCATATCGGGCCGGATACGCCGGAGCGCCAGCCGGCTTTGCGGCCGGGACAGGCGGTCGCCGCGCACAAAGCCGGAGAGAAGCGGCATGGCGGCGATCGGCGTCGCACCGTCCCCCTCCCGCTTGCGGGCGGTAACGCCGGAACGGCCGATGGCGGCGGGCAGGCGCAGGGGGCCGACCTGGACGATGGCGCGTGTTTTCCTGCCCGGTGCCGGGCGCACCAGGATCGTCTTCACGCAATGTTCAGGAAATGTGATCCGGCTCATGTCGCTCCGCCATATTCGCGCCTTGTGGTAACCTGACTGGCTAAGCCATGGGCGGGCTTGCCAAAAGTCCCAATTCCCTTACTTTCCAGAGGAATGCCGAGAGGTAAAGCATGACATCCCGCACAATCCTACTTGTCGATGACGACAACGACCTGCGCGAGACGCTCGTCGAGCAGCTTTTGCTCTACGAGGAATTCTCGACGCTCGAGGAAACCACCGCCGGCAAGGGCATCCAGACTGCCCGCGCCAACCAGATCGATCTCCTGATCATGGACGTCGGCCTGCCTGATATGGACGGCCGCGAAGCCGTGAAACTGCTGCGCAAGGGCGGCTTCAAGGCGCCGATCATCATGCTGACCGGCCATGACACCGATTCGGACACGATCCTCGGCCTTGAAGCCGGCGCGAACGACTATGTGACGAAGCCCTTCCGCTTCGCCGTTCTTCTCGCGCGCATCCGCGCCCAACTGCGCCAGCACGAGAGCAGCGAAGACGCCACCTTCACGGTCGGCCCCTACACGTTCAAGCCCGGCCAGAAGCTGCTGACGCTGGAAAACGGCCAGAAGATCCGCCTGACCGAGAAAGAGGCGGCGATCATCCGCTACCTGTACCGTGCCGACCAGAAGGTGGTGACGCGCGACGTGCTGCTCGAAGAGGTCTGGGGCTATAATTCCGGCGTCACGACCCACACGCTGGAGACCCATGTCTATCGCCTGCGCCAGAAGATCGAACGGGACCCTTCCAATGCGGAGATTCTCGTGACAGAGAACGGCGGTTACAAGATCGTACCTTAGAATTTCACGCAGTTCCGGGCGGAAAACCGCTTCGCACCTTTCCTGGAATTGCTTTTGAGGAGCGCCCGCCGTGGGTCTCAGCGACGACATCGCCCTTCTTTCCCGCGTGCCGCTCTTCGCCGGCCTTGCCGACGACAAGCTCCGGCTGATGGCCTTCGGCGCCGAGCGCCGGCGGCTGGTGGAGGGGCAGACGCTGTTTCGCGAGGGCACATCGGCGGATTGCGGCTTCGTCGTCGCCTATGGCGCGTTCCGGCTGACCTCGACGCTACGCGACGGGGCAACGCGGGACGAAGGCACGGCCGGTGCCGGCACCCTGCTTTCCGAACTTGCGATGATTTCCGCCGTCGAGCGTAAATACACGGCCGTGGCGACGGAGGACAGCGAGGTCATCCGCATCAACCGCCCGCTCTTCCGGCGCATGCTGGAAGAGTATCCCGACGTCGCCGTGCTCGTCGATGCCCGCATCCGCGAAAACCTCGCGGCAATGATCAGCTCGATGCGGGGGCTTGCCGGGCGGTTTGCGTGAGGCAAGGCCCTCATCCGGCCTGCCGCCACCTTCTCCCCGCAAGCGGGGCGAAGGGAATTGCCGCACCGGTTTCCCCAACCAACTCCACGCGCGGGGCACGTTCCCTCTCTCCGCCTGCGGGGAAGAGGGTTAGGGTGAAGGGCAAACCACCTCAGAAATCGAATTCGGCAATGACAGGCACATGGTCGGACGGCCGCTCCCAGCCGCGGGCCTCGCGAACCACCGCGATGTTGCTGAGGTGCGGCTCGAGGTCGGCGGAAGACCAGATATGGTCGAGGCGGCGGCCCTTGTTGGCGGCGACCCAGTCGGCCGAGCGGTAGCTCCACCACGTATAGAGCTTCTCATGGGCCGGTATCTTGCTGCGCATGAGGTCGACCCAGGCCCCCTTCGTCATGACGTCGACCAGGCCCTCCGTTTCGATCGGCGTGTGGCTGACGATCTTGAGGAGCTGCTTGTGCGACCAGACGTCATGTTCCAGCGGGGCGATGTTGAGGTCGCCGACGAGGACCGAGGAAATGCCAGCCTCGGCTTCGGCGTGCAGCAGCTTCATCTCCTCGATGAAATCGAGCTTGTGGCCAAATTTCGGATTGATCGTGCGATCCGGCTCGTCGCCGCCGGCCGGCACATAGAAATTGTGCAGGCGGATCGACTTTCCCTTGTGGTGGAAGAGCACCGAGACATGGCGCGCATCGCCGACGCCGCAGTAGTCCCGCCGCTCGACAAGTTCGGTCAGCGGCAGGCGGGAGACGGTGGCGACGCCGTGATAGCCCTTCTGGCCATGCATGACGATATGCTCGTAGCCAAGCGCCTTCAGCGGCTTTGAAGGGAACTGGTCGTTCGGGCACTTGGTTTCCTGCAGGCACAGGATGTCCGGCGAAAAGGTCTTCAGGAAATGTTCGACGAGCGGCATGCGCAGCCGCACCGAGTTGATGTTCCAGGTCGCAATCGAAAGTGCCATGCCATCGCCCTCAAAAACATCCGGCCCGTTCTCACGGGCCGGTCGGGGCGTCTTAGCGCATGAAGGGCGAAACGGAAACGGCTGCGACTCGAATTAGCCGCCCTTGTTGCGCACTTCGTCGTAAGGAATGGAGAAAACCTTGTCGTCGAGCTTCATGCCAGTCTTGACGTTGAAGATCATCACCGAGGTGTCCTTGCCCTGTGCATCGGTAATGGTCCACTGGCGCAGGTCGTAGGTCTTGGGGTCGAACATCATGGTGATGGTCGAATCGCCGAACATGTTCCGGTCACCGAGCACGATCGTCGTCAGATCCGCCTCTTCCTTCACGCTGCGCACCATCTTGGTGGAAAGGTCGATCTTTTCGCCGAGCAGCAGGTTGAGCGGTGTCTTTGAGAGCGGATAGAGGTCCCAGGTCTTCAGCTTGCGATTGCCGATCACGACGGCCTTGCCGTCGGCGATGACGCGCATCGGCGAGGGTTCCTCGTAGTTGAAACGGATCTTGCCGGGGCGGTAGATGTAGAACTTGCCGCCGGTCTGCTCGCCACGCGGGCCGAACTGCACGAATTCACCCATCATCGTTTTCACCGAGGCGAAGTGATCGGCGATCTTCTGGGCGGCACCACTCGCCTGCGCGGATGCGTCGGTGGGCGCAAACGCCGAAAGGCCGGTTGCAAGCGTGAAGGCCATCAGGCAGGTGAAGCCGCGGCGCGTCAGCGTTCCGGTCGCGCGGCCGTTCTCGGATCGGATCATGTTGGTCTCCTTCATGCGTTTCTCATGCGGGCCAAACGCGGCGCCATAATGGCGTTTCGCCCTGACGCGAGACTTGCCGGTGAAAACGCCGCAGAAGGCGCGCCCGTTCCCGGTCAGCGTCCCGAAATTTCATCCTCGGTCGGCACGAGAATCTCGCGCTTGCCGGCATGGTTCGCCGGGCCGATCAGCCCTTCCTTCTCCATGCGCTCGATCAGCGATGCGGCACGGTTGTAGCCGATGCCGAGACGGCGCTGGATATAGGAGGTCGATGCCTTGCCGTCGCGCAGCACGACAGCCACCGCCTGGTCATAGGGATCGTCCGAATCGTCGAGATTGGCGGTGCCGGCCGGGCCGCTCCCGCCCTCGCCGTCGTCATCGTCGTCCTCGGTGATCGCATCGAGATACTGCGGCGCGCCCTGCGTCTTCAGATGCGCGACCACCGCCTCCACCTCGCCATCGGAGACGAAGGGACCGTGCACGCGCTGGATGCGCCCGCCGCCGGCCATGTAGAGCATGTCGCCCATGCCGAGCAGTTGTTCGGCACCCTGTTCGCCCAGGATGGTGCGGCTGTCGATCTTCGACGTCACCTGGAAGGAGATGCGCGTCGGGAAGTTGGCCTTGATCGTGCCGGTGATGACGTCGACCGAGGGGCGCTGCGTCGCCATGATGACGTGGATGCCGGCCGCGCGCGCCATCTGCGCAAGCCGCTGAACGGCACCTTCGATGTCCTTGCCGGCAACCATCATCAGGTCGGCCATCTCGTCGATGATGACGACGATATAGGGCATGGGCTGGAGGTCGAACTCCTCCGTCTCGTACATCGCCTCGCCGGTCTGGCGGTCGAAGCCGGTCTGCACGGTGCGGCTGATCTGCTCGCCCTTGGCCAGCGCCTGCTCGACGCGGCTGTTGAAGCCGTCGATGTTGCGCACGCCGATCTTCGACATCTTCTTGTAGCGCTCCTCCATCTCGCGGACCGTCCACTTGAGGGCGACGACGGCCTTCTTCGGATCGGTGACGACGGGGGAGAGCAGATGCGGGATGCCGTCATAGACGGAGAGTTCCAGCATCTTCGGATCGATCATGATCAGGCGGCACTGCTCCGGCTTCAGGCGGTACAGCAGCGAGAGGATCATGGTGTTGATGGCGACGGACTTGCCCGAGCCGGTTGTACCGGCAACGAGCAGGTGCGGCATCTTGGCGATGTCGGAAATCACCGGCTCGCCGCCGATCGTCTTGCCGAGCGCCATGGCGAGCTTGGCCTTCGAGGTCTCGAAATCGCGGCTGGCGATGAGTTCGCGCAGGTAGACCGTCTCGCGGCTCTGGTTCGGCAGTTCGATGCCGATGGCGTTGCGGCCCGGCACGACGGCGACGCGGGCGGCGATCGCGCTCATCGAGCGGGCGATGTCATCGGCAAGACCGATGACACGCGATGACTTGATGCCGGGGGCCGGCTCCAGTTCGTAGAGCGTGACGACCGGGCCGGGCCTGACATGGATGATCTCGCCCTTGACGCCGAAATCTTCCAGCACGCCTTCCAGCATGCGGGCGTTCTGCTCCAGCGCATCGGCCGAAAGGGTCATGTCGCGCACCTGGCCCTTCGGCTCGGCGAGCAGGTGGATCGGCGGCAGGGCAAAGCCATCGGGACCGACGAAGGAAGTCTGCGCCTCTCGCTCGATGCGTTGGCCGGGCTTCGGCCGGGAAGCAGCCGGAACGACCCGAGCGGTCGTCGCCGGCATGGGTTGGCGGGCCGGCGCGCGGCGCGGTGCCCAGTCGGCGGCGATATCGTCCATGTCGTCGTCCGGCAGGATGCCGTTTGGACGGGCCATCGGCTCATCCATGTCGAAGGGCAGGTCGTCGTCATCGCCAGCCATCGGCGGGGCCACGACGACACGCCGTCCATCGAGGGAGGGCTCGACGCGGTCGGCCGAACGGGACGGCGTGCGGGCGCGGGACGGCTCGTTCAGCGTGCCGAACTCGTCCTCGTTGAAATCGTAGGGCTGCTCGATACCCCGCGCCTTGCGGCGCTGGTTGGCAAGGCCGAAGATACGGCGGAACCGCGCCTGGCCGGTGTACCAGGCATGGGTCATGGCGCCGGCAAGGACGGTCAGTGGGCCTTCCCGCTCGTCATCATCGTCGTCTTCGGCGACGGTGCGCGCCCGGCTCGGCGTCGGAACGGGAGCAAAATCCTCCTCGTCGTCGATCGCCACGGAGCCGATCAGGCCGGCTGCAAAGACCATGAGCCAGGCGGCGGGAACGGCAATGATACCACCGAGAATGGAGGCGAAAAGCCCCGTCGGATAGGCACCGGTGAAGAGCGCGGGAAAACGCAGGATCATGTCGCCGAAGACGCCGCCAAGACCGGTCGGCAGCGGCCAGGTGACGGGTCCGGGCACGCAGGCGAGCGCCGCAGAGGCGAGAATCGCCCCCCCGAGCCAGGCGCCGGCGCGCTGCGGCACCCGGTTGAAGCGCCGACCGCTGATCAGCGCCAGACCCCAGGCGACGACCGGCAGGAGCGCGATGACGCTGGCGAGCCCGAAGAACTGCATGAAGATATCGGCAAAGACGGCGCCCGAATAGCCGAGGATGTTGGCCGGCTCGCCGCTGGAGGCATAAGAGAGGCTGGGGTCGGAGACGTTCCAGGTGGACAGCGCGGCAATGGCGAAGGCGAGGCCGAGGAAGACGATGATCCCGAGAAGGATCTGCACCTGTCGCCAGACGAATGCCGACAGAACGAAGCGGTCGTGACGGTTGTCCAGTCCTGCCGAAATGCTTCTGCTCATGGTTACAGCCTATGGTCCACGCAAGGAAATCGCACGGTGCCCGCGTGATTCGCGGACTGTGCCTGACTGTGAACCCTACGAAGGAAGCCTTAATGGCATGTTAACCATGCGATCCCGCAGCATGGTTTCTCCCCGGTAAACGAAAAAAGCCCGGACACAGGGTCCGGGCCAAGGGCGGCATAGATTATCCTATGGCCGCGACGGGATGTTTGGCGGCGGCCGCTGGGAGCCGCCGCAGGCATCTCAGGAGTGGTAAGCCGCTTCGCCGTGGGAGGAGAGGTCGAGCCCTTCGCGCTCGGCTTCGACCGAGACGCGCAGCCCGACGATCATGTCGACCACCTTGTAGAGGATTGCCGAGACGACGGCGCACCAGACAATGGTGATGACGACGGCAGTAAGCTGGGTCATGAACTGCGACGCGATGGAGAAATCTGCACCACCCGTGCCGCCGAGCGACGGGGCGGTGAAGATGCCCGTGCCGAGCGCGCCGATGAAGCCGCCGACGCCATGGACGCCGAAGACATCGGCCGTGTCGTCATAACCGAACTTGTTCTTCACGACCGCGACGAAGAAGTAGCAGATCGGCGAGACGATGAGGCCAAGCACGATTGCGCCGAACGGGCCGACGGAGCCGGCGGCCGGGGTGATGGCGACGAGGCCGGCGATCATGCCCGAGGCGGCACCGAGCAGCGAAGCCTTGCCGCGGGTGAAGGTTTCGACGACCGACCAGGCGAGGATCGCGGCAGCGGTGGCAACGAAGGTGTTGACGGTAGCGAGAACCGCGCCGCCCGAGGCCTCGAGGTTGGAGCCGGCGTTGAAGCCGAACCAGCCGAACCACAGCATGGCGGCACCGACGAGGGTGAGCGTCATCGAGTGGGGAGCCATCATGTCCTTGCCGAAGCCGGTACGCTTGCCGACCATGATTGCGCCAATGAGGCCTGCGACGCCGGCATTGATGTGCACGACGGTACCGCCGGCGAAATCAAGCGCGCCCATGTTGAAGATCAGGCCGTTACCGTCCCACACCATGTGGGCGATCGGGAAATAGACGAAGGTGGCCCAGAGAACGGTGAAGAGGAGCACCGCGGAGAACTTGATGCGCTCGGCGAAGGCACCGATGATGAGCGCCGGCGTCAGCGCCGCAAAGGTCATCTGGAACAGCATGAAGATGTATTCCGGGATAACGACACCATCAGAGAAGGTGGCCGCCGTGCTGTCGACCGTCACACCCGACAGGAACATCTTCGCAAAACCGCCAAAATAGGGGCTGGTGGATCCGCCGAAGGCGAAGGAATAGCCGTAAGTCACCCAGACGATCATCATCATGGCACCGATCACGGTGCACTGCATGAGGACCGAGAGCATGTTCTTGGTGCGCACCAGGCCGCCGTAGAACAGCGCAAGGCCCGGGATCAGCATGAAGAACACGAGAAGCGTGGCGAGGAACATGAAGACGGTATCGGCCTTGTCCGGCACGGGCGCGGCAGCGGCGGCCTCGGTGGCGGCCGGTACGGCTTCCTGCGCGAAGGCGACGACCGGAAGAAGCACGGCCGTCGTGGCGGCAGCCACGCGGGAGAAGGTCTGCGAAAGCGTAAATGAAGACATGTTGAAAAGGCTCCCTGATAGGCCGTTTGCTTAGAGCGCTTCGGAATCGGTTTCGCCGGTGCGAATGCGCACGGCATGGTCGATCGCGTAGACAAAGATCTTGCCGTCGCCGATCTGGCCGGTCTTGGCGGCGGAAGCGATCGCTTCGACGGCCTTGTCGACGACATCGCCAGGCACGGCGATCTCGATCTTCAGCTTCGGCAGGAAGCTGACGGCATATTCGGTGCCGCGATAGATTTCCGTATGTCCCTTCTGGCGCCCGTAGCCCTTCACCTCGGTCACGGTCAGGCCCTGGATGCCGACCGCGGTGAGGGCTTCGCGCACCTCATCGAGTTTGAACGGCTTGATAATGGCCATCACAATTTTCATCTGGTTTCCCATCCTTCGTGCTTGTCCCCAGCCGGGGCCATCTCTCCTCATCGTTGGCGACGTCACGTCAGCCACGACTGGGAACTACACATTCAAGGGGCGTGCCAGATTCGAACGGGCTAGCTAAGCTTTTGAAATGAAACCGATAAAAATAGAAGCCATGGTGCAGTGCAAAAAATCACCAACGCACATGATCAAAAAACAGGCGTAAATACAACGATGGATAAAAATTAGTCAGTTGCCTTTTTCCGAATCAGCCCTTCCTGGGCCACGGAGGCAATGAGGGTCCCGCTACGGGTGAAAATCGCGCCACGGGTCATCCCGCGCCCACCTGAGGCGGAGGGGCTGTCCTGGCTGTAGAGCAGCCAGTCGTCGACATTCGGCGGGCGATGGAACCACATGGCGTGGTCGAGGCTGGCGACCTGCAGCGAGCGGTCGAGCACCGAGGTGCCATGCGCAAAGAGCGAGGTGTCGAGCAGCGTCATATCCGAGAGATAGGCGAGCACGGCAGCCTGCAGATGGCGTTCGGCCGGTACCGGGCCGGTGGTGCGCACCCAGATGTTCTGCCGTGGCTCCAGTTTCTCCCGCGAAAAGTAGTGGTCCAGCGAAACCGGTCGCAACTCGATCGGCCGCGGTCGCTGCCAGTAGGCGCGGATATGCTCCGGCGCCTCGGTCATGAACCGCTGCTTCAGGTCCGCCTCGCCGAGCAGGTCTTCCGGTTGCGGCACGTCGGGCATCGGCGCCTGGTGCTCCAGCCCGTCCTCGTCGTCCTGGAAGGATGCCGTCATGAAGTAGATCGGCTTGCCGTGCTGGATGGCGATGACGCGGCGCGTGGCAAAGGAACCGCCGTCACGGATGTTTTCCACGTCGTAGATGATCGGCACGGCGGGATCGCCCGGCCGCACGAAATAGGCATGCAGCGAATGCACGAAGCGCCCCGCCTCCACCGTCCGGGTCGCCGCAACCAGTGCCTGGCCGATCACCTGCCCGCCGAACACCCGCTGCCAGCCGACCTGCGGGCTCTTGCCGCGAAACAGCCGGCTTTCCAGGCGCTCGAGATCCAGCGTCTCCAAAAGGACATCCATGGCGGGGTTCTTCGCAGGCTGACGCGACATTTGGACGTGACTCCGCAGGTAGGAATACGGTTTCTCCTCCTCTATATAGAGGGACGGAAGACCTCAAGCGGCCAGGAGTACACCATGCCCGAAGCGACCATGCTCGACGTTCTTGTCGCCGGCGGTGGTTATGTCGGCCTGTCGCTGGCCGTCGCCATCAAGAAGGCCGCCCCGCATCTTGCCGTCACCGTGGTCGACGGTGCGCCGGAACACGCCTGGCAGAAGGACGAGCGCGCCTTCGCGATCGTCGCTGCCGCCCGCAACCTGCTCGACGTCATTGGTGTATGGGGCGAGATCGCACCGGAGGCGGAACCGATCCGCCGCATGGTGATCACCGATTCGCGCACGGCCGATCCCGTGCGTCCCGTCTTCCTTACCTTCGAGGGGGCCGGCTCCGGAGACGACGGCCAGCCCTTCGCCCATATGGTGCCCAACCGCGCGGTGACACGCAGCCTGCTTCGCCAGGCCGAAGTGCTCGGCATCCCCATGCGTTGGGCAACGTCAGCGGAGGGTTTTGCAACCGAGCAACATGCGACAACGGTCCGCCTGTCCGACGGAACCGAATGCCAGACCCGCCTGCTCGTCGCCTGCGACGGTGTGCGCTCCAAGCTGCGCGACATGGCAGGCATCAAGACCGTGCGCTTCGACTACGGCCAATCCGGCATCGTTACGACAGTCGAGCACGAGCGCCCGCACGAGGGCACGGCGGAGGAGCATTTCCTGCCCGCCGGCCCCTTCGCCACCCTGCCGCTGGCTGGCAACCGGTCCTCGCTCGTCTGGACCGAGCGCACAGAGGATGCCCGCCGGCTTATCGAGAGCGACGATCTCGTCTTCGAAGAGGAACTGGAGCGCCGCTTCGGCCACAAGCTCGGCGCACTGAAGGTCGTCGGCGGCCGCCGTGCCTTCCCGCTCGGCCTGACGCTCGCCCGCGCCTTCGTCGCGCCGCGCTTCGCGCTTGCGGGCGATGCCGCGCACGGTATCCACCCGATTTCCGGCCAGGGCCTCAATCTCGGCTTCAAGGACGTGGCGGCGCTTGCCGAAACCGTCGTCGAGGCCGATCGCCTCGGCCTCGATATCGGCGCGATCTCCGTGCTGGAACGCTATGAAGGCTGGCGTCGCTTCGACACGGTGCGCATGGGCGTGACCACGGACGTGCTGAACCGCCTCTTCTCCAACGATGTGACGCCGCTGCGCGTGCTGCGCGATGTCGGCCTCGGCGTCGTCGATCGGCTGCCGGGACTGAAATCCTTCTTCATCCGCCAGGCGGAAGGCACCACCGGGAACGGGCACCCGCGCATGCTGGTCGGGCAACGGATCTGACTGGCAGGGCGCAACAACGCTGCGCTCGTCCTGGCCCTTCAAATCCGATCGTGACGAAGAAGATATGATCGGGCTCTGTCTGCGGCCTAATCCTTGATTTCCCGCGCCTCAGAAATCAGCATGATCGGAATACCGTCGCGGATCGGATAGGCGAGCTTGGCCTTTTCGGAAACGAGCTCGCCCGCAGCCGCATCATAGGTCAACCGGCCCTTGGTCAGCGGGCAAACGAGAAGCTCGAGCAATTTGGGATCGACACGACTGGTGCTGACGTTCATCGCACAGGCCTATTGCAGCATCGTATCGACGTCGCCGTAGCTGCGCGCCAGCACGATTTCGGTAATGGCGATCAGCGTTTCCGCCCGCGTCTTCAAATCCGGTGCCTCCAGCAGTGCCTGCTTTTCAGCAGGTCCATAGGGCGACATCATCGCCATGGAATTGACCAGCGTCGCATTGCTCGCCCGCTCCACGCTCTCCCAGTCGGCCTCCAGCTTGTTGGCGTCGAGATAGGCCTTGAAGGCAGCGAGCAGGGCTTCGCGATCGACGCTCTGCTCGTCGTCGCGTCCCGAAAGGTCCGCG
Source organism: Shinella sp. HY16 (assembly GCF_028534175.1). Classification (NCBI taxonomy): domain Bacteria; kingdom Pseudomonadati; phylum Pseudomonadota; class Alphaproteobacteria; order Hyphomicrobiales; family Rhizobiaceae; genus Shinella; species Shinella sp. HY16. The sequence goes on from NZ_JAHYXL010000001.1 coordinate 3,491,450, forward strand.
ATGAAGGGAGCGATATGGAAGCTGCGATAGGACTTGTCGCCGCGCAGTTCCTCCAGCAGGCGATAGCGGCAGACGCCGGTGAGCGAGACGATGTAACGCCCGTCTCCCGTCTCGGCAAAGGACGTGATGCGGCCGATGCAGCCGACCTGGCAAAGGTCCGGCGTGTCGGTTGCGGCATCATCCGTGCGATCAGCACCGAAGACGGGCTGCACCATGCCGATCAACCGGTGCGTGGCGAGCACGTCGTCGAACATGGAGAGGTAGCGCGGCTCGAAGATGTTGAGCGGCAACTGCCCGCCGGGCAAAAGAAGAGCACCCGTCAACGGAAAGACGGGGATGGCCTCAGGCAGGTCCTCCGGCTTCAGATAACGTGCATTTCCCACATGCATGGCAGTGCCTTCCCATTGCGCGCGACGTGGCGATCCGTCTTCGCCGCCCGTCAACGCGCTTCTTCCCGAATGTGGGGTAGGCGTGGCATTTCTCAAGGGATGCCACACCGTTCTCCCGGAAAATGCCTCAGGAAAACAGGATCGACGACAGCTTGCGCCGGGCAGCGATCGTCGCCGGATCCTTCGGACCCCAGACATCGAAGAACTGCAGAAGCTCGCGGCGCGCGCCATCATCGTCGAAGGTGCGATCGCGCTTCATGACGAGAAGCAGATGATCGGCCGCCGCCTGCCGGTCACCCTCGACATTGCGGATCTTGGCGAGCTTCAGCCGTGCCGCATGGTCATCCGGATCAAGCGCCAACGCCTGCTCGAGCGCGGCCGGATCGCCGAGCTTGCGCGCCTCCTCGATCTGGTCGAGCTTCTTCAGCACGGCCGCAACCGCCGGATCGGCCGCGACGGCCTCCGGCAGGTTGCCGAGGATCTGCCGGGCATTTTCCGGCTGGCCGGCAGCGATCATGCATTCCGCGATGCCGGCAAGGGCAGCCGGATTCTCCGGATCGGCCTGCAGGAGCGCGCCGTAGAGATCGGCCGCGCCGGCAAGATCGCCTGCATCGAACAGGGTCTTCGCCTCGGCGAGCAGCGCCTCGATCTCGGCCTTCTCGTCGGCGCCGGCGGGACCTGCGACCTTGTCGATAAAGTCGCGGATCTGGCTTTCCGGCACAGCACCCATGAAGCCATCGACCGGGCGCCCGCCAACGAAGGCGACGACCGCCGGGATCGACTGGATACCGAGCTGGCCGGGAATGGAGGGATGGTCGTCGATGTTGAGCTTGACGAGCTTCACGCGGCCAGCGCTTTCCCGCACAACCTTCTCGATGATCGGCTGGAGCTGCTTGCACGGACCGCACCAGGGCGCCCAGAAATCGACGAGAACGGGCTGCTGGCGCGAGGCCTCCAGCACGTCGCGCGAAAAATTCGCCGTCGTCGTGTCCTTGATGAGATCATCCGCCGGTGCCGCGCCGCCAAAGCTCGCCGAGACGTTCATCTGGCCGCCATAGGACGATGCGTAGGGGTTGTCGCCTGCACTCATGGGTCTCTCCTGTGGCGCCAAGCGCCTCGATGTCGTGTCTGTGCCCCAGATCGTATGTCAGGCCGTGACTTTCAAGACAAGCGGCTCGTGGCCGGTCGCCTCGATGAAGCGCAGGAGATCCTTCGAGCCGATCGAGGTCGTCGCATCGTTGCGCAGCGGGTGGCCGTTGATCGTGTCGAAAGCCATCAGGTCCGCATCGATGATGATCTTCACCTTGCCGGCCGTGTCGTTGATCACCCCGAAGGCAGTCACGGCGCCGGGAATGACCCCGAGATACTCCATCAGCTTCTCCGGCTTGCCGAAGGAGACGCGGCTCGCGGCGCCGATGACCGAATGCACGGTCTTCAGGTCCACCGTCGCGTGCTCCTCGACGGTCATCAGGAAATAATTGTCCTTCTTGTCCTTCACGAAGAGGTTTTTCGTATGGCCGCCGGGAATTTCATCACGCAGCGCCACCGATTCGGCGACGGTGAAGACCGGCGCGTGCTCCTTCGTGCTGTGGGCAATGCCCAGATCGTCGAGAAACTGGAAGAGATCCCTGTCGGTCTTCGGCTGCGCTTCGGTCATTTTCCTGCCTGCCCCGGCTCAATTGATGTCCATCCGCTGATAGGGCTTCGACCGCACAAGCGCAACCGCCTGAAAATCCGGGACTTTGAAAGCCTCAGCATTTTTTTCTGCAAAATCTGACATTTCCCTGTTGCATTTGAAAATCCCTTGGGCCATATACCGGCCGTCGCCGCAACGCAGCGACCTTCGGCCACCAACTACCCCAGGCCGTCGACAATGAGCGGGTGTAGCTCAGGGGTAGAGCACAACCTTGCCAAGGTTGGGGTCGAGCGTTCGAATCGCTTCACCCGCTCCATTCTTCCAAATGGTCCAAAGCCTCGGCTCGCCGAGGCTTTTGTGTTTTTCCCAATGAGAATGTCAGCTGGCTCACGGCGATGGTGGCCGGTTTTCGGCGCGCCAGGTGGCGGGGCTGCGGGCGGTGACCCGACGGAATTCTCGATTAAAGTTCGATTTGGTCTGGAAGCCTGATTCGAGCATGGCCGAAATCACCGGCATATCGGTGTCGCGCAGCAGCCGGCAGGCCTCGGCGATGCGGAAATCATTGATGTATTGCGAGACATTCCTGCCGGTCAGACGGTTGATCGCACCGGAAATCTGCCGGGCCGGAACGCTCGCCCGTCGGGCAAGGCGCGCAAGCGTCAGATTTTCGTCACGGAACAGTTTCTGCTCCGAGAGAAGCCGATCAATCCGCTCCATCACGTCTCGGTCCCGCTCGTTCGTCCCGCTCCCCTCGTCCCTTTCCTCGGGAACAGATGGCAGGGCATGGGCGCGTGCTGCGACCGTCGCAGTGACACCGACAAGGAAGAGGACGAGCAGATTGGCATTGCCGACGAGCATCGGCACGTTCTCGCCCCGGCTCCATTCGAAATCGAGCAGTACGGCAATATCGAAAGAGGCAGAGAGGCAAAGTGAACCCGCAGCAATCAGAAGCGCCTTGTGGGCGCCGGCTGCGCCATCGAGCCGCGCCTCGTCCAACCCGTCGGGCCCGGCATAGGCGAGCCGCAGCAGGATGATGGCATAGCCAACGAAGATGACGACGAGTGCGCCATCGATGAGATAGGGCGCAAACACCAGAAGGGCGAGGATGAGCACCGGCGGCGCAGCATTGAGCCAGGGAATCTCCGCCCGGTCGCGGTGGATCAAGCTCTGAAAGCTCGCCAGCACCAGCGGCGGCAGGCCACCCGCCAGCACGGGCAGGACATATCGCGCCGCCGACACATCATAGCCCCAGCGCAGGCCGACGGCGACCGACTGCAGGATGCAGAGGGCGATCAAGGCCAGGAACGGCCGATTGCCGCCATCCTGCTGGCGCAGGAGCGCGACGAAGCGGGAGAGGAGCAGGAGGGCGACGACGAAAGGCAGGGGAACAAAGAGCACGGGGCAGCACGAATCCGTTGGCGTTGTTGGCGATCATCATGATGCCAATCGCGGTCAAGGGCGACCTCAAACGCGATTGAGGACACGACGAAGGTGCGATCGTGGCGTGGATTTGCCGACCGGTGGGTCTGCAAGCCGAGGTTTCGATATCCGCTCTTTCCCTGTTTCCGGCCCACCGAGCCAGTGCACAGGAAACATGTGGACGAGCATCACGCCGAACGCAAAAAACACGAGCAGTGCCCTCTGGGACGGCCTGAAGAAGCCGTCCAGCGCCCCGACAAGGACAAAGGGCCAGGACCGATCCCGGTCGCTGGCCCTTGGGCGTGTGATACGGAAAGACCTTACGCGGCTCGGCGCTGGTAGGTGGCGCTGTCGCGGCCGTCGCCGATGTGGAATTGCGAGAGCGCAGCCTGGAGCTGGGCGGCTTCGTTGGCAAGCACCTGGCTCGCCGCCGTCGTCTCCTCCACCATCGCAGCGTTCTGCTGGGTCATCTGGTCCATCTGGTTGACGGCCGTGTTGATCTCGCCGAGCGCCGCAGACTGTTCTTGTGCCGCCCGGGTAATCGAGACGACATGGTCGTTGACGCGGTTGACGAGGTCCTTGATTTCCGAGAGCACGTCACCGGTCGACAGCACCAGCGCCACGCCACCCTTCACCTCGCCCGCCGAAGCGTTGATCAGCGTCTTGATCTCCTTGGCAGCATTGGCCGAGCGCTGGGCAAGCTCGCGCACTTCCTGGGCGACGACCGCAAAGCCGCGGCCTGCCTCGCCCGCACGGGCAGCCTCGACGCCGGCGTTCAGCGCCAGGAGGTTCGTCTGGAAGGCGATCTCGTCGATGACGGAGATGATCTGGTTGATCTTCTGCGACGACTGCTCGATGCGCCCCATGGCATCGATGGCGTCCTGCACGATGCCGCCGGACTTTTCCGCGCTGTGCTTGGTCTCGCGCACGATCTCGGAGGCTTCGAGCGCACGGGTCGTCGAGGTCTTCACCGTCGTGGTGATTTCCTCGAGCGCGGCAGCGGTTTCCTCCAGCGAGGCCGCCTGCTGCTCCGTGCGATGGGCGAGCTGGTCAGCGGCGGCCGAAAGCTCGCGTGAATTGCCGGTAATGGTGCCGGCAGTGGAGAGGATGCCTGTCATCGTGCTGCGCAGCGTCAGCATGGCGCCGTTGACATTCGCCTGGAGCTCCGCGAAATCGCCCTGGAAATGGCCGGCCATTTCCTGCGTCAGGTCGGCATGGGAGAGCGAGGCGATCACGCGGCGCACTTCGCTGACGCCCCGGTCGACATTCTCGACCAGTTCGTTGACACCGGCGGCGAAGCGGCGAAGGTCCTCGTCCTCATAGGCCTTGGTGATGCGGCGGGTGAAGTCGCCCGCGGCGGCGGCGGCCACGATCGTGCTGATATTCGACTGCAGGTCCCTGCTCTGTGTCTGCAGGGCAGCTTCCTGCGCCTCCATCTCGCGCATATGCGCTTCGTTGGCGCGGAAGACATCGAGCGTGCGCGCCATGGCGCCGATCTCGTCCTTGCGCTCCGTGCAGGGAATGGCGTCGTCAAGCTTGCCGGCCGCAAGATTGGACATCACGCCGGTCAGAAGCTGGATCGGGCGGACGATGCCGGTGCGGGCGAGCAGCGTGCTGAGCAGCATACCCGCGACGATACAGATGAAGGCAGTGGCCAGAAGCACGACCTGCGTCGTCGTCGAGCGCGCGATGGCATCGGCGCGCGATTGCGAAAGCGTTTCGCCCGAATGGGTAGTGTAGAGCTTGAGCGCAACGGTAACGGCCTTCTGCCCCTCCAGCGCCTTGTCGAGCGCGGCAAGCATGACGGCACGGTCCTGGCCCTGCGGCGAGCCGGCAACGGCCACCATGGCCCGGATATCTTCGAAATAGGGCGCCAGCGATGCGCGCACGCCATCGAGCAGCTTCGCCTCCTCGGCATCAGCCGTCGAGGCGATCTTCGGCAGGCGGTCCAGCATTTCCTTGGCGCGCTTTTCCGTCTCGGCAGCAAAGTCTGCGGCCTTTTCCGGTGCAAGCGCCAGTTGGTAGGTCATGCGGCTGATCGCGATGACGTCGATGCGCAGGTCCATGGCTTCCCGCGCCACTTCTTCCCGTCCGCCGGTGTCCTGAAACGCCGCGCCGAGTGCCCGCAGACCCCCGCCTCCGACAGCAGCGATCGTGCCGGCGGCGATGCCCATCAACAGCACGAGAAGACCAACTTTTCTGGAAATGGAGAGATCCGAGATTTTCATGGACAACGTCCCCCGAGGGCGACCGGCGCTGTCCTGGCGCGTTCAATCCCGCACAACCCCGCATCATGCCGGGTCCTGAGATTGGTTTTTCAGGCACAAAGGTTTCGATTTTGTTGCCTTCCGGCACCACAATCTAGGATTTCACCCCTTGCGGAAGATGTAATCCGTCTCCTGCCGCAACGTTTCGCCGGGCCGGAGAACGGCATTCGGGAAATGGCCATGGTTGACGGCATCCGGCCAGACCTGGGTTTCGAGGCAGAAACCGGCGAAAGCCCCGTAGCGGCGGCCCTCCAGCCCCGGGGCGGCCGGGGCGACATGGGCACCGCTATAGAGCTGCACACCCGGCTCGGTGGTCAGCACCCCCAGCGAAACACCGGACTGCGGACTGCGGACCTCGATCACCGGCCGTTTCGCCTGCCGCTCAGACGAGAGGCAGAAATTGTGGTCGAAGGCGATCCCGCCGTCCTGCGTCTGCCGGTCCAGCGGCGTCCATTGCCGCAGATCGAAGGGCGTGCCGGCGACCGGGCGGACGTCACCGGTCGGTATCAACCTTTCGTCAACGGGCAGGTAGTGCTCCGCCGCAAGACGAATCTCATGGCCGAGCGCATCTGCCCCGCCGTCGAGGTTGAAATAGCTGTGCTGGCAGAGGTTGACGGGGGTCGGCGCATCCGTCGTCGCTTCGTAGACGACGGAGAGCACGCCGCCACCGGCTAGCCGGTAAGTGCAGGAAATGGCACAGGTGCCGGGATAGCCTGCGCGGCCGGCTGGATCGATCATCGACAGGGTGACGAAATCCGGACCTTGTGCGGCAATCTGCCAGTTCTGCCGGGCGATGCCATCGCTACCGCCGTGCAGATGGGTGACGCCACCTTCGTTGCATTCAAGCCGGAAATCCACGCCGTCGATCGAGAAGCGCCCACCCTTGATACGGTTGGCGCAACGACCGGGCGTCGCCCCGAAATAGGGCGAGTGGTCGAGATAGCCGGCAAGGTCCTCGAAACCGAGAACCAGTGGCGCGGGATGCCCTTCGAGCCGCAGATCCTGAATGACGGCGCCCCAGGTGAGGACACGCGCCGTCAGACCGCCGCCGACTAGACGGATGCGCTCGACCGGTTCGCCGTTCTCCAATCGCCCGAAGATTTCATTTCGGCTGCCCACACCCGCTCTCCTCCGCTGGTCGCCCGGTCTCGCGTGGCAACCTGCTGCAATTCCCCTCCATTCGCAATCGAAAAGTATGACTTTTCTGTCACCCTGCTCAGAAGGACTTCTGGTAGATGATGAAGGGTGTCTTGTCGGCGATGCGATCATAGAGCTGGCGCGCCGTCGCATTGAACTCCTGCGTCATCCAGTAGACCTCGGGCGAGCCTGCTTCCCTCGCCTTGGCATAGACGCCCTCGATCAGCGCCCGGCCGATGCCGGAGCCGCGCACGCCAGGATCGGCGAAAAGGTCCTGCAGGTAGCAGACATTGCCGACCGTCCAGCAGGAGCGGTGGAACAGGTAATGCGCAAGGCCCACGGGCTTGCCGTCGAGCGTGGCGAGGAGGCCGCGATATTCGCCCTCCGCCCCCTCGCCCGTCAGCCGGGCAAAGGTGGAAGCGTAGATCTCTTCCGGCAGCACCGTCTCGTAGAATGCGAGATAGGCGGTCCACAGGCGCCGCCATTCGCCTTCATCATCCTTGTGCAATGGGCGAATGACGACACCGCTCATGGGTCAGGCTCCTGTTCCGATCTTTTCCAGGTCATAGGACGTGGTCTGGTAGATTTCATTGATCCAGTTGCCGAAGAGCAGATGTGCATGGCCGCGCCAGCGGTTCTGCGGCGGCAACGACGGATCGTTGTGCGGGAAATAGTTCTTCGGCAGCTTGATCGGCACACCGGCCGAGACATCGCGGAAATATTCGTCGGCGAGCGAGGTGGAATCATATTCCACATGGTTGAAGATGTAGAGGCGGTTTCCAGCCTGCTCCCGCACGAGGCAGACACCCGTCTCGTCGGAATCAAGCAGGATGTCGAGCTCCGGCACCGCCCGGATATCCTCGATGCGGATCTCCGTCCAGCGCGAGACCGGCACCTCGAAATTATCGGAGAAGCCGTTGAGATAGACCGAGGAAGGCTTGCGATTGTGATGACGGTAGACGCCGAAGGCCTTTTCCTCCAGCGTGTGCTTCGGCACGCCGTGGAAATGGTAGATCGCCGCCATGGCGCCCCAGCAGACATTCAGCGTCGAGTGGACATTGGTCTTCGTCCAGTCGAGGATCTGCTTCATCTCGTCCCAATAGGTGACGTCCTCATAATCCAGCAGCTCGATCGGCGCGCCGGTGATGATGAAACCGTCGAACTTGCGATGCCGCACCTCTTCCCACGTGTCGTAGAAGGCAAGCAGGTGTTCTTCCGACGTGTTCTTCGCCCGGTGGCCGCCGACGCGCACCAGCGACAGCTCGACCTGCAGCGGCGAGGCGCCGACGAGGCGCGCCATCTGCACTTCCGTCTTGATCTTGTTCGGCATGAGATTGAGAAGCCCGATCTGCAAGGGGCGGATATCCTGCCGGATCGCCACCGTCTCGGTCATCACCCGCACGCCCTCGTGAACGAGGGTTTCGAAGGCGGGGAGCGTATCGGGAATCTTGATGGGCATGTGTCACTCGATCGAAAAACAAAAACCGGCCGCAACAGTGTCGCAACCGGCCCACGGAAGGTTTTTCCTCGCGCGGCCCTTTAGCGACTTGTTTAACGTGGCTGCAAGCCGGCCGGCCAAATCACCACGAGGCGTTTAAATAGCGCTCCTTGCGCCACGAATCAATCCATGCCCGGAAACGGGCAAGGCCCGGATGCGGCTGGCATCCAGGCCTTGCTGCTTGAGAGAAGTCGGGCAGCTCAGTAGTAGCTGTAGTAGCGCTTCTTGTAGTAGACTTTGCCGCCCCAGTCGCCGCCCCAGCGATGGCCATAGTGGCCATAGTGGCGCTTGACGCGATAGTGCTTCCTGTAGCCGTGGTGGCCGTGGCCATAGCTCTTCCAGCCGTAGCTCTTGTGGCCGTAGCCATAGTAACCGGCCTCGGACGGGGCGGCGAAGGAAACGGCTGCGACGACGGCGACGACGGCCGAGATGATGAACTTGCGCATGGGACTCTCCTGATCTCTTTCGGGTTACAGGATGAACTCCTCTCATCCAGTGATCAGACTGTCTCATAGGCCCGGACGCGGCGCTGTTTCGGATGGAACACGGCGCCGACATCCCTGATTTCAAGGTTTCCTAGCCCTCCAGCTCCTCGCGCAGCATCTCCAGCTCCAGCCATTCCTCTTCCATCGCCGTCAGCGAATGGCGCAGCTTCTCCATCTCCGCCGCCAGCTTGTTGAAGGTGGCGGGATCCTTGGTGAAGAGGGCCGGGTCGGCCATCTTCGCCTCGCGCGCGGCGATCTCCTTCTCCGCCTTCTCCATTTCCTTCGGCAGGTTCTCGAGGGCGAATTTCTGCTTGTAAGAGAGCTTTGCCTTACCCTTGCTTTCCGCCGGGGCCGCGGCGGATGACGTCTCGGCGGCCCTCGCCTTCTCGGCCTTTTCCGCCTTGCGTTTCTCCTCGATTGCGCCGCGACGCTGCGCCATCATGTCGGAATAGCCGCCGGCATATTCGATCCAGCGGCCATCCGGGTTTTCCGGGTCGGCCGGCGCGATGGTCGAGGTTACGGTGCGGTCGAGGAAGTCGCGGTCGTGGCTGACGAGCAGCACCGTGCCGGCAAAACCGGCGACGATTTCCTGCAACAGGTCGAGCGTCTCGATGTCGAGGTCGTTGGTCGGCTCGTCGAGGATGAGCAGGTTCGTCGGCCGCGACAGGATGCGTGCCAGCATCAGGCGCGCACGCTCACCGCCTGAAAGGTTGCGGATGGGTGTGCGGGCCTGCTCGGGCTGGAACAGAAACTCCTTCATGTAGCCGGTGACGTGCCGCTGCTCGCCGTTGACGAGCAGCGTCTCGCCGCGCCCGTCCGTGAGATAATGGGCAAGCGTGTCGTCGAGATTCAGGTCCTCGCGACGCTGGTCGAGCGTGGCGATTTCCAGGTTCGTGCCGAGTTTCACCGTGCCGCTGTCGGGCTCGAGCGCGCCGGTGAGCATCTTGAGCAGCGTCGTCTTGCCCGCACCGTTCGGGCCGACGAGACCGATACAGTCGCCGCGGTGGACGCGGATAGAGAACGGCGCGACAATTGTGCGCTCGCCATAGGTCTTGGTGATCTTTTCCGCCTCGATGACCAGCTTGCCGGATTCCTGCGCATCGGAAGCGCTGGCCTGTACGCTCCCCTGTGGCCCCTTGTGGCCGCGATAGCGGGCACGCAGATCGTGAAGCGCACCGAGGCGGCGCATGTTGCGCTTGCGCCGGGCGGTAACACCGTAACGCAGCCAGTGCTCCTCGCGCTCGATCGCCTTGCCCAGCTTGTGCTGCTCCAGCTCCTCGGCCTCCAGCACCTCGTCGCGCCAGGCCTCGAAATGACCGAAGCCGCGGTTGAGCCGCCGCGACTGGCCACGATCGAGCCAGACGGTGGCGTTGGACACCTTTTCGAGGAAACGACGGTCGTGCGAGATGACGACGAGGGCCGAGCGGGTCGACTGCAACTCGCCTTCCAGCCATTCGATGGTCGGAAGGTCGAGATGGTTGGTCGGCTCGTCGAGGAGGAGAATATCCGGTTCGGGCGCCATCACCCGGGCCAGCGCCGCCCGGCGCGCCTCGCCGCCCGACAGCGACTTGGGATCCTCGCTGCCGTTGAGCCCCAGATGTTCGAGCAGGTAGGTGACGCGGTAGGGATCGTCACTCGGCCCGAGGCCCGCCTCCGCATAGGCCGCAACCGTGTCGTAGCCATCGAAATCCGGCGCCTGGTGCAGGTAACGGATCGTCGCGGAAGGATGGCGGAAGACCTCGCCGGACTGCGCTTCGGCAAGGCCTGCGGCGATCTTCATCAGCGTCGACTTGCCCGAACCGTTGCGGCCGACGAGAGAGATGCGGTCGCCCGGCTCCACCTGCAGGCTGGCGCCGGCAAGCAGCGGCGTGCCGCCGAAGCTGAGGAAAATGTCGTCGAGTTTGAGAATAGGCGGTGCCAAGGGTCAGGCTCCTGAAAGGTCGTAGGGCCGGGCAATGAGAATGGCGCGGCCGGTCGCAAGCGAAAGGCGGATCGGACCTTCCGCCACATTGGAAATGGTGCGCGACGAACCGAAGGGCAGCGAAAAGTCCTTCAGCGGATAGCGCGCATTGTCGATGGTGAGGCCCGAAAGCGGGGCAAGGCCGAGAATGGAGAAGAGGCTGCCTTTCGGAAGATCGATGGCGCGGCGGCCCGGCAGCAGTGGCCAGGCCTCCTCCTCGCCCGACGTGAGCTTGATGGTAGAGCCCTGCTCTTCCAGGAAGACGGCGTGCAGGAGATGCATCAGCGCATGGTCGCTGCGCTCCCCGCCGAGTGCGCCGGCAAGCAGGATAGTATGCGCCCCGCGCTCGGTCGCGACCGCAACGGCAAGCGCCCCGTCGGTTTCGTTCTTGGCAGCGGGATAGGGCTGGCGCTCGACCTGCGGCCAGGCGGCGACAAGCTCCGGCGAGGTCGAATCGAAATCGCCCACCCAGAGTTCGGGCACAACGCCGAGGCTTTGCGCGTGCCGCATGCCGCCATCCGCCGCAATAACGCGCGCGCCCGCCACGTCCGCGCGAAGACGCGGCGTCACGGCGAGTGCGCCTCCTAGAAGGACGACGAATTTCGGGTCTGTTGATACCGGCATGGTCATGGCTGATGCCCTTAGCGCATGTTCCCCATAAAGGGAAAGATTTTGCATTCGAAGACAGGGAACAGCCGGCAGGAGGGACACGAAACGCAAGAAGCGCGGGCAGAACCCGCGCTTCGTCTTTATAAGGATCGTAGCCGTATCAGGCGGCGTTGCTCACCGCGGCACCCCGCGGGGAGAAGAGCAGCCGGTCGGAACCGGCGGTCACCTTGACGGTCGAACCGTCGGGGATGTCGCCGGCGAGGATCTTTTCCGCCAACGGATCCTGAAGATGCTTCTGGATCGCGCGCTTCAGGGGGCGTGCACCATAGACCGGATCATACCCCTTTTCGGCCAGCCAGTGCACAGCCTCCTCGTCAAGGTCGAGAACGATCTTGCGATCGACCAGGAGCTTGCGCAGCCGGGCCAGCTGGATATCGACGATCGCGCCCATTTCCGACCGCTTGAGGCGATGGAACAGGATGATCTCGTCCACCCGGTTCAGGAACTCAGGCCGGAATGCCATCTTCACCACATCCATGACCTGGTCGCGCACGCTGTCACTGTCCTCGTTCTCGCCGAGCGCGGTAAGATATTCCGCGCCGAGATTGGAGGTCATGATGATCATCGTGTTGCGGAAGTCCACGGTGCGGCCCTGGCCATCGGTCAAACGGCCGTCGTCGAGGACCTGCAGGAGCACGTTGAAGACGTCAGGATGCGCCTTCTCGATCTCGTCGAACAGCACGACCTGATAAGGCCGGCGGCGAACGGATTCGGTGAGCGCACCGCCTTCCTCATAGCCGACATAACCGGGAGGCGCGCCGATCAGCCGGGCCACCGAGTGCTTCTCCATGTATTCCGACATGTCCATGCGCTGGATCGCCGTCTCGTCGTCGAAGAGGAAGCGGGCGAGCGCCTTGGTCAACTCCGTCTTGCCGACGCCGGTCGGGCCGAGGAAGATGAACGAGCCGATCGGCCGGTTCGGATCCTGAAGGCCGGCACGCGCGCGACGCACGGCACGGGAGACTGCCTGAACGGCGTCGCCCTGCCCGACGACCCACTTGCCGAGTTCGTCCTCCATGCGCAGGAGCTTGTCGCGCTCGCCCTCCAGCATCTTGTCCACGGGAATGCCCGTCCAGCGGGAGACCACATGGGCGATGTTGTCGGGGGTCACGACCTCCTGCACCATCGGATCGACATCACCGGCATCGCGACCTTCAGCCTCCTCCAGTTCCTTTTCGAGCTTCGGGATGATGCCGTAGGCGAGCTCGCCGGCGCGCTGGAATTCACCCTTGCGCTGCGCAATGGCGAGTTCGTTGCGCAGCTCGTCGAGCTGGCGCTTGAGGTCGGCGGCGCGGCCGAGTTTCGACTTTTCCGCCTGCCAACGTGCAGTGAGCGCGGAGGCTTCCTCTTCCAGCGCGGCAAGGTCGATCTCGAGCTTTTCGAGCCGATCCTGCGACGAGCGGTCGGTTTCCTTCTTCAGGGCTTCGCGCTCGATCTTCAGCTGGATGATGCGGCGGTCGAGTTCGTCGAGCTCTTCCGGCTTGGAATCGACCTGCATGCGCAGGCGCGAAGCGGCTTCGTCCATCAGGTCGATCGCCTTGTCCGGCAGGAAGCGATCCGTGATGTAGCGGTTGGAAAGGGTGGCGGCGGCAACGAGAGCCGAATCGGAAATCCGGACCTTGTGGTGCTGCTCGTACTTCTCCTTCAGGCCGCGCAGGATCGAGATCGTGTCCTCGACAGTCGGCTCGTCCACCATCACGGGCTGGAACCGACGGGCAAGGGCCGCGTCCTTTTCGACGTGCTTGCGGTATTCATCGAGCGTGGTCGCACCGACGCAGTGCAGTTCACCGCGGGCAAGCGCGGGCTTCAGCAGGTTGGAGGCGTCCATCGCCCCATCCGCCTTGCCGGCGCCGACAAGCGTGTGCATCTCGTCAATGAACAGGATGATCTCGCCGTCTTCCGCCTGCACTTCGGCAAGGACAGCCTTCAGACGCTCCTCGAACTCGCCGCGATACTTCGCACCGGCGATCAGCGCGCCCATATCGAGCGCCATCAGCTTCTTGTCCTTGAGGCTCTCCGGCACATCGCCGTTGACGATGCGCAAGGCAAGACCCTCGGCGATCGCCGTCTTGCCGACGCCGGGTTCACCGATGAGGACGGGATTGTTCTTCGTGCGGCGCGACAGGACCTGGATCGTGCGGCGGATTTCATCGTCGCGGCCAATGACGGGGTCGAGCCGGCCTTCGCGCGCATCGGCGGTGAGGTCACGGGCGAACTTTTTGAGCGAATCGAAACCCTGCTCCGCACTCGCCGTATCGGCGGTGCGCCCCTTGCGGATGTCGTTGATGACCTGGTTGAGCTTGGTCGCCGTGACACCGGCCTTGGCAAGAATCTCGGACGTCGCCGCGGATTTTTCGATCGCAAGTGCCAGAAGCAGGCGCTCGACGGTGACAAAACTGTCGCCGGCCTTCTTCGCGGCCTCTTCGGCGGTGGAGAATACCTTTGCAAGCGGCTGGGAGAGATAGACCTGACCGTTGCCGCCGGACACCTTCGGCTGCTTGGCAAGGGCGGCGTCGTTGGCGATCCGCGCTTCGCGCGCATTGCCGCCGGCACGCTCGATCAGAGATGTTGCCATGCCCTGGTCGTCGTCGAGCAGCACTTTCAGGACGTGTTCGGGCGTGAACTGCGGGTTGCCGTCGGCAAGCGCCTTTGTCTGGGCGGATTGCAGGAAACCGCGAACGCGTTCGGAGTATTTTTCAATGTTCATCATTACCTCCAGGACTCGGCCGGCCCATCAAGGCACCGGTCGATGATTCAGGATAAGGCTCCCATCAAGGCGAACCTTTCATACATGCGACCCGCCCGGCCTTGCGACCGGTCAATCGCCTGAAGCGAATATGGTGGAGGTTTTTCCGAATTAAAGGGAGCGTCTGGCCGCCGGTCGAGATTTTTCGCAGGCGCCTTGCAAAACGCAAGAACCCGGCACGGGGCCGGGTTCCTCTACCGTATCGAAACGCCGTTATTCCGAGGCTTCGAGAGCCGGAGCGGCATCACCGGCGGGCTGTGCGCCCTCACCGGCAGCCTCAGCCTCGGCCTCGCCGCGGCGCGGACGGCGCGGGCGGGGCGTGCTGCGGCGACGGGCTGGCGCGCGGCCCGTGGCAGGCGCTGCAGCTTCGTCTTCGAGCGAAACTTCAGCCGGCGTACCCTCGATCACCGGCTGCGGGCCGGTGCCATCGATAACGGGCTGCTCGACGGCGACAGGGGCCTTGGCGGCAGGGGCCTTGGCAACAGGAGCCTTGGCGACCGGAGCCGGCGCAGCGACGGCAACGGGTGCGGGCTCATCGACAGGCGCCGAATCGAATTCGTCGGAATCCCGGTCGAAACCATCGCGGTCATTGAAGTCGGTCCGCTCGGCATTGTCCGAACGCTCATCCCGCGGGAAGCGCTCCTGCATCTGCGCCTGAGCGGCTGCGATGATGCGGTTGTAGTGTTCGGCATGCTGCAGATAATTTTCCGCCATGACGCGGTCGCCGGCGCTCTGGGCGTCCCGGGCAAGCGCTGAATATTTCTCGGCGATATGCTGGGCAGTGCCCCTGATCTTCACGTCCGGACCCGAACTGTCGTAGGTCCTCGTCAGGGGATTGCCACCCTTGCGGTGGTTATTGTTGTTATTGTTATTGTTGTTATTATTGTTGTTGTTACGCCCGCGGCCGCGCTTGTTTTGCTGTCCTGGCCTCATATGTCACTCACCTAACGTATCGTGTCTTGATGATCATGTGTCTGCACGCTTGATCAGGCCATGCCAGATCAAGCGTCCTTACCCGCGGGCAAACCACGCCGGTCGGTGGTCCTGTCGCCGTAAGACGTCAAATTAACAGGTACCCGCACTAGGCAGTCTTCAACCCTAGCAACTCTTCGAGAGAGCAATCCTCGCGATCGGGTCATGCAGGAACGAATCCTTTGTGTCATGACCGCTTGCCCAGTGCGTGCCCGCAACCTAGCCCGCTTCCTTCCCGATTCCAAGCCTTTTCTTTGCAGCCGCAGAATTTGCTGCGCTTGTGCAGCAAAATTACAGGGCGGCCGCCTTTGAAAAGAGAAGAACACGGTCATTGCCGCCAAGATCCTGGATTGCGTCGATCCGCGAGAAGCCGCTTTCGCGCATGATGGCCGTGACCGCGTCTTTCTGGTCGTAGCCGATCTCGTAGGCCACCAGGCCGTTTTCTTTTAGATGAACGCCCGCGCCGGCAGCGATTGCGCGATAGGCATCGAGCCCGTCGTCTCCACCATCGAGTGCCAGTATCGGGTCGTGGAGCCGGACCTCATCGTCCAGCGTTTCGACCACGGAACTGACGATATAGGGGGGATTTGACACGATGATGTCGAATACCCCGGCCACGGCTGCAAACCAGTCGCTCTCGACCGTCTCAAACCGGTCGGCAATGCCATTGATATCGGCATTGCGCCGCGCCGTTTCAAGGGCACCGACCGAAAGATCGGCGCCGATCCCGGTCGCCACTGGCACGAGATCCAGAAGGGCAAGACAGATCGCACCTGTTCCGGTTCCAAGGTCGAGAATCCGGCAACCACCCATCTCGCGCACGATCCGTTCCGCATGCGGCACCAGCGCATCGACGAGGACTTCGGTATCCGGCCGTGGCTCCAGCGTCTCCGGCGACAACACCAGATCAAGCCGCGAGAAGGCCCGGCGGCCAAGGATGCGGTGGACCGGCTCGCGTGCGATGCGGCGGACAAGCGCGTCATCAATGGTCTGCCGCTCGGCCTCCCCCAAAGGCTGATCACCCCGCGTTATGAAGGATGTCGGCGTCAGGCCCAGCAAGCCCACAAGCAGCGTTCGCGCGTCGCCCGCAGCGTCGACGATCCCCGCTTCGGCCAACCGGCGCCGCGCCGCGGCCAGGACCTCGGCAAGCGTCGTACCACTCATCGGCCCTGTTCGCCGAGCTGGGCCAGAAGGCCGGCCTGGTAGTCGGCGACCAGCGCATCGACCACCTCGTCGATCTCGCCGACCATCATGCGGTCGAGCTTGTAGAGCGTCAGGTTGATGCGGTGATCCGTGACGCGGCCCTGCGGGAAATTGTAGGTGCGGATACGCTCGGAGCGGTCCCCGGAACCGACCTGGCTCTTGCGATCGGCGGAGCGCTCGCTTTCCGCGCGCTGGCGCTCGATGTCGTAGAGCCGAGAGCGCAGCACCTGCATGGCCTTGGCGCGGTTCTGGTGCTGTGACTTTTCCGAACTCGTCACGATGAGGCCAGTCGGCAGGTGGGTGATACGCACGGCCGAGTCGGTCGTGTTGACGTGCTGGCCACCGGCGCCCGACGAGCGCATCGTGTCGATACGGATATCCTCCGGCCGGATCTCGATATCGATCTCTTCTGCTTCCGGCAGCACGGCGACGGTCGCCGCCGAGGTGTGGATGCGCCCGCTCGCCTCCGTCTCCGGAACGCGCTGGACGCGGTGCACGCCCGATTCGAACTTCAACTTGGCGAAAACGCCACGCCCGGTGATCGTCGCGATGATTTCCTTGAAACCGCCAGCCTCGCCTTCGCTGGAAGACAGGACCTCCACCTTCCAGCCATGGGCCGCGGCATACCGCTCGTACATACGAAAAAGATCGCCGGCGAAAAGCGCAGCTTCCGAACCGCCGGTACCGGCGCGGATTTCGAGGATCGCGCTCTTTTCGTCGGCGGCATCCTTCGGGAGAAGCAGGATCTGCATCTCCTTTTCGAGGCCTTCCAACTGCTCCTTCAGCTCCGGCAGTTCCATTTCCGCAAGGTCGCGCATCTCCCGGTCCGTTGCCTTGTCGGCAAGCAGCACGTCGAGATCGGCGATCTCATCGCTGACCTTCTGGTATTCGCGGATCTTCGTCACGACCGGCTGGAGCTCGGAATATTCCGAGGCGAGACGCACATAAGTCTCCGAATCCGGCCCCGCCGACATGCGCGCCTCGATCTCGCCGAAACGGCGCTCGAGTTCACGCATCTTTTCAACGGGAAGCTTCGCCACCGTTCAAACTCCCGTCAAAAATTCAAAGCGGAACGCCGTGCTCGGCCGCAAAGTCAGTAAGGATCTGGCGGACCGAGGCCGTCGGCCTGGTATCGTCGAGCGCCGGTGTCAACACCGCTTCGAGTTTCGCCGCATCCAGCGACAACAGCATCGACTTGACCGGGCCGATCGCTGCCGGCGACATCGAGACCGAGCGGAAACCGATGCCAAGCAGCGCCATGGCCGAGATCGGCTTGCTCGCCATTTCCCCACACAACGTCACCAACGTGTCGTTGCGCAGGCCGGCGCGCACGATATCGCGCAGGATTCGCAGGAACGGCCGGCCGAGCGTGTCGAACCGATCGGAGACGCGGGCATTGCCACGGTCGACCGCCATGGCGAACTGGAAGAGATCATTCGAGCCGACAGAGACGAAATCAACCTCCGCCATCAACTCGTCGAGCTGCCAGAGCAATGCCGGCACTTCCAGCATGGCACCGAACTGCAGCTTCTTCGGCAACTGCTCGCCGATCTTCGACTGGCGCTGGATTTCCTTCTGCAAGAGGTCGCGGACCTCCTTCAATTCGGAAACCTCGGTCACCATCGGCAGCATCAGCCGGAGGTCGGCGCCCGCCGCAGCACGCAGCATGGCACGCAGCTGGGTGCGCAGCAGGCCCGGCCGATCGAGCGACAGGCGGATGGCCCGCCAGCCGAGCGCCGGGTTTTCTTCCTCCGCCGCGCGGAAATAAGGCACCACCTTGTCGCCGCCGATATCGAGCGTGCGGAACGTCACCGGCCGACCGCCGGCATGTTTCAGCACGTTGCGATAGAATGACTCCTGCTCCTCGGCCTTCGGCATGGTCGAGGCGATCATGAACTGAAGCTCAGTGCGGAAAAGGCCGATTCCGGATGCGCCGGATTCATTGAGATGCGGCAGGTCGACGAGCAGACCCGCATTCATCTGGAGATTGATCGCGCGGCCGTCCTTCGTGACGGGCTCGACAGCGCGCAGCGCCCGGTACTGCTCCTGCCTGCGGGCGCGGAAGCGCACCTTTTCCTCATAGGAGCGCTGAAGGTCCGGCAGCGGTCGCAGATGCACCCGGCCGTCGTCACCATCGATGATGATCGGATCGCCGTTTTCCGCCAACGCCACGGCACCCGCCGCCTGGCCGACCACCGGAATGCCCATGGCGCGCGCGACGATCACCACATGGCTGGTGACGGCGCCCTCCTCGAGCACCAGGCCGCGCACGTTCTCCCGCGGATAATCGAGCAGTTCTGCGGCCCCCATGGCGCGCGCAACGACGATCGCATCATTCGGGAAGCTGCTGGCCGAGAGTTTCGCACCATAGCCGGTAAGCTGGCGCAGAAGCCGGTTGGCGAGATCGTCGAAATCGTGCATGCGCTCGCGCAGGTACGGGTCCGTCAGGCGGATCATGCGCGCCTTGGTCTCGCTCTGCACGCGCTCGACCGCCGCTTCCGCGGTCAGGCCGTTGCGGATCGCCTCTTCGAGCTTCCTCACCCACCCGCGGTCATGCGCGAACATGCGATAGGTTTCCAGCACCTCGCGGTGCTCGCCCTCCATCGACACCTCGCGGCGCGACAGCATGTCGTCGATGGAAATGCGCAAGGACCCCAGCGCTTCGGCAAGGCGACCGAGCTCGTGTTCGGAATCCTCGTTCAAAAGATTCGTGACGACGATGCGCGGCTCGTGCAGCACGACATAACCGAGACCGATACCCTCACCGAAGCTCGCCCCTTCGATCGCGACGGGGCGGGACAGGTCCAGCTCGAGGCCGGGCTTGGTGAGCTTCTTCAGCTCGCCGGTCGCCACCATTTCCGCAATCACCATCGCCGTCGTTTCGAGCGCCTCCACCTCGTCTTCGCGGTAGGTGCGGCTCGCCCTGTTCTGCACGACAAGCACGCCGAGCGCCCTGCCGGTGCGCAAGATAGGAACGCCGAGGAAGGAGTGGTAGATCTCTTCGCCCGTTTCCGGCAGGTATGTGAAGGCGGGATGGGATTGCGCGTCAGAAAGGTTCAGGGGCCGCGCGGACGCGGCAATCGTGCCGACGAGGCCCTGGCCCATCTTGAGCTGGGCAAGGTGGACGGCACCGGGATTGAGACCTTCGGTCGCATAGAGTTCGAGCACGCCATCGGAGCGCAGCACGTAGACGGAACACACTTCCGCGACCATGTTCTGCGCGATCTGGCGCACGATCTGGTCAAGGCGCTCCTGCGGCTCAAGCGGCTCCGCCATGAGTTCGCGCAGCCGCTTGAGAAGAACGCGCGGACCCGCGGAGAGGTCTCTCATCGCGTGGCGTCTCCCGAAAATGACGTTACTCCGCCGGCGCGGGCTACGCCGGCGATCCCATGGATCGGCGCCGAGTCGGCCGGTCCTTACTTCTTATCGAGACCGTAGACGGAATGCAAAGTCCGAACGGCGAGTTCAACATAAGGACCGTCGATCAGGATGGAAATCTTGATCTCGGACGTTGTGATCGCCTTGATGTTGATGCCCTTCTCGGCGAGCGCGCGGAAAGCCGAGGCGGCAACGCCCGCATGGCTGCGCATGCCGATGCCGATGACGGAAACCTTGACCAGGCCCGTCTCGTGCTGGATCACGTCGAAGCCGACCTTCTCCTTGGCGCCGTCGAGAACCTTGAGCGCCTTCTCCACATCGCCGAACGGAACGGTGAAGGTCATATCGGTCTTCGAGCCGTCCTCGGAAATGTTCTGGACGATCATGTCGACATTGATATGCGCCTCGGCGAGCGGACCGAAGATCGCGGCCGACACACCCGGCCGGTCGGCGACGCGGCGGAGCGAGATCTGCGCTTCATCCTTGGCATAGGCGATGCCGGTTACGACTTCCTGTTCCACGATCTCATCCTCATCACAAATCAACGTACCGGGCGGGTTCAGAAGATCGCCCATGCCCGGCGCATCGGGATCCTCGAAAGAGGAACGAACGAAGGTGCGTACCTTGTGCACCATGGCAAGCTCGACCGAGCGCACCTGCAGAACCTTGGCCCCGAGCGAGGCCATTTCGAGCATTTCCTCGAAGGCGATCTTCTTGAGGCGGCGGGCCTTCGGCTCGATGCGCGGATCCGTCGTGTAGACGCCGTCGACGTCGGTGTAGATATCGCAGCGATCCGCCTTTACGGCAGCGGCAATGGCGACGGCCGACGTGTCCGAACCGCCGCGGCCGAGCGTCGCGACGCGGTTGTCCGGGCCGAGGCCCTGGAAGCCGGCGACGACAGCGACCTGGCCGGTACCCATGCGGCGAATGATTTCCGCGCCTTCGATGTCGAGGATGCGAGCAGCGCCGTGGGCGTTGTCGGTCTTGATCGGGATCTGCCAGCCCTGCCAGGATCGGGCATCGATGCCCATCGACTGGAGTGCGATAGCAAGAAGGCCGGCGGTGACGAGTTCACCGGAGGCGACGATCGCGTCATATTCGCGCGCGTCGTAGAAGGGCGAGTTGGCACCCGTGACCTTCGGCATGTTCTGCACCCAGGCGACGAGCTCGTTCGTCTTGCCGGACATGGCCGAAACGACGACCGCGACCTCATGGCCGGCATCGACCTCACGTTTCACGTGGCGGGCTACATTGTGGATACGGTCGAGGTCAGCGACGGACGTTCCGCCGAATTTCATCACGATGCGTGCCATGAGTGTATACCGCTATTCCAAATAATCGCGCGAGCGCGCGGGAGAAACCGCGGGGTCTCTTAGCGGAAGACCCCGCGCTGCGCAATGCATGGAATCCGGCAAACGGTCTTTCGTAGATCTAAGCCTTGCGGCCGATCCGGTAGACGAAGGCAGGCGGAACGTTGCGCAGCGTGCCCCCGATCCGGACAGCGGAGAGGCCAAGCCTGTCGAGCACGGCGCGCGGCACCGGGCAACGGAGGCCATACGTGAACTGATAGAGCGAAGCCCCCTCGCCAAGCCGCGCGAAGGTGCCGGCCAGGATTGCAAAAACCTTCTCCGGCCGCATGGAGAGCAGCGGCAGGCCGCTGATCGCCGCACCCGCGGGCACGGGGCAGAACCGCGCGATGCGCGCCGCATCCGTGCAGGCGATCTGCGCCTTCGGGAAGCGCTGCTGCAGCAGCGCCGCGAATTCCACCCCCATTTCGACGAGGACGATGTCCTCCTCCGCAACACCGCGCCGCAGCAGCGCCCGCGTGAAGACGCCCGTTCCGGGCCCAAGCTCGATGACCCGGCCGGTCTGCGGCCCGATCTCCCGCACGATGAGATCCGCCAATGCCTTGCCGGACGGCGTGACCGAGGCGACCCGCAGCGGATCGCGCATCCAGGCGCGGAAGAAGTGATAGGCGTCCATCGTCAGGGCGGTCATTGCTGGTGCTCCACAACAGAAGGAAAGATGAGGCCGGTAAGGTCTTCCGACAACCGCCACAGCCGCGCGGCAAGGGCGGGATCGGTCGCGGCAGGCAGCGGATGCACATGCGAGGGCGCACCGCGCATCTCGCGAAACCCATCCGGGCCGATGAACTCGCCGCCGCGAAGACCAGCGGCCGTTGCCGCATGGAGCTGGTTCAGCACACCCTGCTCTGCATTCTGCGCGAGGAATCGGTTGCCGATGCGCATGAAAAGACGCAGCGCGCCGGATGTCGCATTGGTCTGGAGATTGGTGTTGGAGTAACCGGGATGGGCGAGCACGCTGAGAAGCGGCAAGCAGGCCGCCTTGAGCCGGCGATCGAGCTCCAGCGCGAAAAGTACGTTGGCAAGCTTCGACTGGGCGTAGAAGGCGAGGCGGCCATAGGTCTTCTCGCCCTTGATATCCTCGAAATGGATACGGCCGCGGCGATGCAGCTCGGAACTGACGGTGACGACGCGTGCACCGGGCGCCGCAGAAAGCAGCGGCAGCAGGTGTAGCGTCAGTGCAAAATGGGCAAGGTGATTGACGCCGAACTGGGTCTCGTGGCCCTGCCGCGTCAATCCGCGCGGCGGCATCATGACACCGGCATTGTTGACGAGGAGATCGACTGGCCGGCCCTCGGCGGCGAGCCAGTCAGCAAAGGCCGCGACATTGGCGAGATCGGCAAGATCGAGCCGGCGGAGCACGACCTTGGCACCGGGAAGCTCGGCGCGAAGGTGGGTCAGCGCCCGCTCCCCCCGGTCCGAATCCCGCGCGGTCATCACCACGTCGGCGCCCCTCCTCGCAAGCTCCCGAACGGTCAGGAAACCGAGGCCGCTATTGGCGCCGGTCACCACGGCAAGGCGACCGGCCTGATCCGGCATCTGCGAAAGGGTCCATGGTTCCCGCCTCGTCTCGGCGATTGCCACATCGGCTACACGCACTATGATACCTCGCAGAAATCTGAACAGTGTTTACATTGTGCTAGCGCACAATCTTTACACTGTAAAGATGACATATCTGCGAGGCCTGCCATGAACGAGAAAAAAACTGCCGAGCGCGGCTACCATCACGGCGACCTGCGCGACGCGCTGATCCGCGCCGCCGACGAACTGCTTGCCGAACGCGACCTCGAAGGGTTCACTTTGCGCGAAACGGCCCGGCGGGCCGGGGTTTCACCCGCCGCGCCGTCGCACCATTTCGGTGGCGCCGCCGGCCTTCTCACCGAAGTTGCCGCCCTCGGCTGGGCGGAGCTTGCGCGCCGTCTGGCGACTGCCGGCGAAACCGGCAGCACAGCCGAGCGCCTCAAGGCCCAGGGCGCCGCCTACGTGCGCTTTGCCGTGGATTTTCCCGGACGCTTCCACCTGATGTTCCGCCACGACATGCTGCTGCACGACCAACCCTCGCTCGACCAGGCGACAGGAGCAGCCTGGAATGCACTCGCGCGAACCGTGCTCGCGCTGCGCGGCCAGAAGGAAGGCGAGGAACTCGATGCCGAGGGCGAGGCCATGCTGATCGGCATCTGGTCGACGGCGCACGGCTTTGCCCACCTGACGCTCGACAAGAAGCTTTCCCGCATTGCCGAATGCGCCAACGAGACGGACATGCTGGATACGCTCTTCCCCTCCATCATCGATACGCTCTGGGTGAAACGGCTCGGCTGAACGAAAAGGCCCGCACACCTTTCGGCACGCGGGCAAAGGGGATCGGATGATACGGCACGTCCGGCAGGGCCGCATCGCGACCGTGCCGGAAACGCCAGAAAGGATAGGCCGCGGGCAAAAAGATCGCCCGCGGCCGGTTCGCCTTACTTCTGCCAGCTCTTGACGAGTTCGTCGTAGTTGACCGTGAGCGGCTTTTCCTTCTCGTTCTCGATCTTCAACTGCGGCGCAAGGTTGCCCTTCGCGACGGCATCCTTGTTCCAGTATTCGAGATCGTGCTCTTCGGCGAGCTTCGGACCCATGTCGCCCATGACGCCGGCGCGCTCAAGGCGCTCCAGCACCTTTTCCTGCTCGGCGCAGAGCGAATCCATGGCTTCCTGCGCGGTCTTGGCACCCGAGGATGCATCGCCGATCGCCTGCCACCACAGCTGTGCCAGCTTCGGGTAGTCCGGGATGTTCGTGCCGGTCGGCGACCACTGAACGCGGGCCGGCGAACGATAGAACTCGATGAGACCGCCAAGCTTCGGCGCCCGCTCCGTGAAGGAGTTGTGGGCGATCGAGGATTCGCGGATCAACGTCAGGCCGACATGGCTCTTCTTGACGTCGACCGTCTTGGAGACGACGAACTGCGCATAGAGCCAGGCGGCCTTGGCGCGATCGTCAGGCGTCGACTTCAAGAGCGTCCAGGAACCCACGTCCTGGTAGCCGAGCTTCATGCCGTCCTTCCAGTAGACGCCATGGGGCGACGGGGCAAAGCGCCACTTCGGGGTACCGTCCGCATTGACGACCGGCAGGCCCTCCTTCACGAAATCGGCGGTGAACGCCGTATAGGTGAACATCTGCTGGGCGACTTCACCCTGCGAGGGAACCGGACCGGATTCGGAGAAGGTCATGCCGCCGGCTGCTGCCGGTGCGTAGGCCTTCAGCCAATCGAGGTACTTCTGGATGGCGTAGACGGAAGCCGGACCGTTGGTGTCACCACCGCGGGCAACGCACGAGCCGACCGGACGGGAGTTCTCATCGACCTTGACGCCCCATTCGTCGACGGGCTTGCCGTTCGGAATGCCCTTGTCGCCGTTGCCGGCCATCGAGAGCCAGGCGTCGGTGAAGCGCCAGCCGAGCGACGGGTCCTTCTTGCCGTAGTCCATGTGGCCATAGACCTTCTTGCCGTCGATCTCGCGGCCGGTGAAGAACTCGGCGATGTCCTCGTAAGCGGACCAGTTGACCGGAACGCCGAGATCGTAGCCATACTTCGCCTTGAAGTCCGCCTTGTTCTTCTCGTCGTTGAACCAGTCGTAGCGGAACCAGTAGAGGTTCGCGAACTGCTGGTCGGGCAGCTGGTAGAGCTTGCCGTCAGGCGCGGTCGTGAAGGACTTGCCGATGAAGTCATCAAGGTCGAGCGTCGGGTTGGTGACGTCCTTGCCCTCGTTCGCCATGAAATCGGTCAGCGAGCGGGCCTGCTGGTAGCGCCAATGGGTGCCGATCAGGTCCGAGTCGTTGACATAGGCGTCGTAGATGTTCTCGCCCGACTGCATCTGCGTTTGGAGCTTTTCGATGACGTCGCCTTCGCCGATCAGGTCGTGGGTGATCTTGATGCCGGTGATGGCGGTGAAGGCCGGCGCAAGGACCTTCGATTCGTATTCATGCGTGGTGATCGTTTCGGAGACGACCTTGATCTCCATGCCGGCGAACGGCTTTGCCGCATCGACGAACCACTGCATTTCCGCTTCCTGGCCGGCACGGTCGAGCGTGGACAGGTCGCCGATTTCCGCATCGAGGAATTTCTTCGCGGCATCCATGTCCGCGAATGCGGAGCCGGTGAACGCCAGCAGCATGACTGCCGTCGTCGTCAGAAGTTGCTTTCGCATATTGATCCTCCCTTGGGGTTTTGCGATTGCATCTGCGAAGGCCCCTATCTCCCCGGGGCCCCCATTTTCTTTGCCTAGACGAAGCGGAAAACGCCGATGGCGTAGACCACAGACAAGGCAAGAGCCCACCACAGGTTGGGACCGACGAGCCCCAGCCATGCGAGATGAATGAACGCCGAGCCGAGCAGCGACACGAAGAGCCGGTCGCCGCGGGTCGTCTCGAAGCGCAGGATGCCGACGCGCGGGGATCCGCCCGGGCGGGCATATTCCCACACTGCCATCAGCGCGATCAGCGTGAAGATCGTCAGGAAGAACATGGCCGTCGGGAACGACCAGGCCATCCAGCCGCCTGGAATGAGCGAGGCGAACCAGTCGCGCGCACCGTCCTTGACGGGGATCGCCATGACGAGGAGGCCGGTGAGGACGGCGTAGGTGGCAAGCACGGCGGCAAGCGCCACCGGCCAGCGGTTGGTGCGGCTTACGACAGCGGCCATCAGACCCTCCCCAGGGCAAAGCCCTTGGCGATGTAATTGCGGACGAAATAGATGACGAGCGCGCCGGGAATGATGGTCAGAACCCCGGCGGCAGCGAGCACGCCCCAGTCCATGCCGGAAGCCGAAACCGTGCGCGTCATCGTGGCGGCGATCGGCTTGGCATCCGTCGTCGTCAAGGTGCGGGCAATCAGCAGCTCGACCCAGGAGAACATGAAGCAGAAGAAGGCGGCGACGCCGATGCCCGATGCGATCAGCGGCACGAAGATCTTGGCGAAGAATTTCGGGAACGAGTAACCGTCGATATAGGCGGTCTCGTCGATTTCCTTCGGCACGCCGGACATGAAGCCTTCAAGAATCCAGACGGCGAGCGGCACGTTGAACAGGCAGTGCGCGATGGCAACGGCGATATGCGTGTCAATCAGGCCGAAGGCGGAATAGAGCTGGAAGAACGGCAGCGCGAAGACGGCTGGCGGCGCCATGCGGTTGGTCAGCAGCCAGAAGAACAGGTGTTTGTCGCCGAGGAAGCGGTAACGCGAGAAGGCGTAGGCCGCCGGCAGCGCCACGGCGACCGAAATGACCGTGTTCAAGACCACGTAGATGATCGAGTTGAGATAGCCGTTGTACCAGGCCGGATCGGTAAAAATGACCGCGTAGTTCCGGAGCGTCGGCGACTGGGGCCAGAGCGAGAAGGCGCCGGTGATTTCCTGGTTCGTCTTGAAGCTCATGTTGACGAGCCAGTAGATCGGCAGCATCAGGAAGACGATGTAGAGCGTCGGCACGAGCCAGGAGAGGCTGCGCTTCGAGCCGGCCCCGGCCTTTGCACCGGCGCTGGTTGTGGCGCTTGCCTGGATGGAGCTTGCAGTGGTTGCCTGTGAGGTCATGGTTTCCTCCCTCACGCCTGTTCGTCGCTGCTGGTCATGACCGTGTAGAAGATCCACGACAGCAGCAGGATGATCAGGAAGTAGATGATGGACATGGCCGCGGCCGGGCCGAGGTCGAACTGGCCGATCGCCATCTTGACGAGGTCGATCGACAGGAAGGTCGTCGAGTTGCCCGGGCCGCCGCCGGTGACGACGAAGGGCTCCGTATAGATCATGAAACTGTCCATGAAGCGCAGCAGGAAGGCGATCAAAAGGACGCGCTTCATCTTGGGCAGCTGGATGTAGCGGAACACGGCCCAGCGCGACGCGCCGTCGATCTTGGCCGCCTGGTAGTAGGCCTCCGGGATCGAGACGAGGCCGGCATAGCACAGGAGCACGACAAGGCTCGTCCAGTGCCAGACGTCCATGACGATCAGCGTCAGCCAGGCGTCGAAGACGTTGTTGACGTAGTTGTAGCTGATGCCGAGCGCATCGAGCGTGCGGCCGAGCAGGCCGATATCGACGCGGCCGAAAACCTGCCAGATCGTGCCGACGACGTTCCACGGGATGAGCAGCGGCAGCGCCATCAGCACGAGGCAGACCGGTACGCCAAGCCCCTTCTTGGGCATGTTGAGCGCAATCAGGATGCCGAGCGGGATCTCGATGGACAGGATGATGCCGGAGAACAGCAGGTTGCGGCCGAGCGCCTGCCAGAAGCGATCGGATTCCAGCACGTCGGAAAACCAGCCAACGCCGTTCCAGAAGAACTGGTTGTTGCCGAACGTGTCCTGAACCGAATAGTTCACCACCGTCATCAGCGGGATCACCGCCGAGAAGGCGACGAGCAGCAGGACCGGCAGGACCATGAACCAGGCCTTGTTGTTCCAGGTCTTGTTCATCGTCAGCCCTCCCTGCCGACACGCCACGAATCGGCGTAGATGTTGATGGCCGCAGGATCGAAGGACACGCGCGGCTCGGCCGGGATTTCCCCGTCTTCAGGGACGACGATGGCGATCGGCTTGCCGGCAAATTCGGCACGCACGATCTTCTGCCGGCCGATATCTTCGACCTTGCTGATCGAAACCGGCATGCCGTCCCGCGACAACGAAATGAACTCCGGGCGGATGCCGAGTTCGGTTTTTGCACCAGCAGCGACCTGCGGCTTGTAGTCGAGGTCAAGCGTCTGTTCACCGACCTTGATGCTGCTGCCGTCGATGACGGCCGGCAGCACGTTCATGCCCGGCGAGCCGATGAAATAACCGACGAAAGTGTGGCTCGGCTTCTCGAAAAGCTCGGCCGGCGTGCCGATCTGCACGATCTGGCCGTCATACATGACGACCACCTTGTCGGCGAAGGTCAGCGCCTCGGTCTGGTCATGCGTGACATAGACCATGGTAAAGCCGAACTGCCGGTGCAGCTTTTTCAGCTGCGAGCGCAGCACCCATTTCATGTGCGGGTCGATGACGGTCAGCGGCTCGTCGAAGAGGATCGCGTTGACGTCGTTGCGCACGAGGCCACGGCCGAGCGAGATCTTCTGCTTCTGGTCTGCGGTAAGGCCGCGCGCGGTCTTCTTCGCCCAACCGGCGAGATCGATCATTTCCAGAATTTCGCGCACGCGGCGGTCGACTTCGGGCTCCGTGACGCCGCGGTTGCGCAGCGGAAAGGCCAGATTGTCGTAGACCGTCATCGTGTCGTAGATGACCGGGAACTGGAAGACCTGCGCGATGTTGCGCTGCTGCGTCGAAAGGTACGTGACATCCTTGCCATCGAACAGGATGCGACCCTCCGACGGCTGCAACAGGCCGGAGATAATGTTGAGCAGCGTGGTCTTGCCGCAACCCGAAGGGCCGAGCAGCGCGTAGGCGCCACCGTCGTTCCACTCGTGATGGACTTCCTTCAGGGAGTAGTCCGCCTCGGACTTCGGCTTTTCGCCGTAGGCGTGACGGATATGGTCAAGGGTAATGCGTGCCATGGTCTCCTCCTCAGGCCGCCGCGGCCGCAGGTTCCGCGATCGCCCTGCCATCCGTGCCGAACGCCATCAGGTGGCGCGTGTCGACATGGACGGCGATGACCGCGTCCGGCTCGATGTCGTGGATGCCCGGCGAGAGCATGACCCAGCGGCTGCCCTCGAACTCGATGTGAATGAAGCTTTCCGAGCCGGCGATTTCCGAGATCGCCGTGCGCACCTGAAGGCTTGCAGATGCCGGATGCTGGCTGGTGAGCGCCAGATGATGGGGATGGAAAGCGATGGTGCAGGGGCCATCCGGCAGGGCGGAAAGATGCGCCGGCACCGGCAGCACGGGCTTGCCGCCGATCTCGAACCGGTCGCCGGTCTTCAGCACCTGCATCGTGTTGAGCGGCGGGTCTGCGAAGGTACGGGCGGTCAGAAGATCGTTCGGGCGGCGATAGACGTCGATGGTGCGGCCGAACTGGGTGATGCGACCTTCCGCGAGTGCCGCCGTGTTGCCTCCGAGCAGCAGCGCCTCGGAGGGTTCCGTCGTCGCATAGACGAAGATCGCACCGGAGGCGGCGAAGATTTTCGGCAGTTCGAGGCGCAATTCCTCGCGCAGCTTGTAATCGAGGTTGGCGAGCGGCTCGTCGAGCAGCACGAGGCTGGCATTCTTGACGATGGCGCGGGCAAGCGCCGTGCGCTGCTGCTGGCCGCCGGAGAGGTTGAGCGGCGTGCGGTCGAGATACGGCGTCAGCTTCAGAAGATCCGCCGCCTTGCGCACTTCCCGATCGATCGTCGCCGTATCCGCACCCTTGATGCGCATCGGCGAGGCGATGTTCTCATAGACGGTCAGCGCCGGGTAGTTGATGAACTGCTGATAGACCATGGCGACGCCGCGATCCTGCACGCGCACGCCCGTCACGTCCTTGCCGTCGAACCAGACGGAACCGGATGTCGGCTTGTCGAGGCCGGCCATCAGCCGCATCAACGAGGTCTTGCCCGATAGCGTCGGGCCGAGCAGCACGTTGAGCGAGCCGCGCTCGAGCACGAGGTTGGTCGGATGGATGTGCGTTTCCGCCCCCGCCACCTTCGTGATGTTCTTAAGTTCCAGCATTCCTGTCTCCGTCGTTCCTCCCAGCCACCGGAAAAGGCCGCTAGTGGGGGGCCGCCTGTGCGACCGCCATGTACTCTTCCAGCGCGGCCGCTTCGTCAGCCGTCAGATGCAATCCGCGTTTGGTCCGCCGCCACAGCACGTCCTCGGCATGCCGGGCCCACTCTTCCGTCATCAGCCAGCGCACTTCGCGCTCATAGAGATCGCTGCCGAAATGCCGCCCGAGGTCGTCGATCCCTTTCGCACCATCCAGCATCACCGACGCCCGCGTGCCGTAAAGCCGCACGAGCCGGCGGGCATGGGCCGGAGTGAGAAAGGCAAACCGCGCGGAAAGCGCCTTCACCTCGGCATCGAACCCGTCGGCCTTGAAATCGCCACCGGGCAGGCGCGAGCCGGCCGTCCAGCGATCCCCCTTCACGCCGATCGCATCCCCGATCTTTTCCAGCGCCGATTCGGCGAGACGCCGGTAGGTGGTGAGCTTGCCGCCGAAGATGTTGAGCAACGGTGCCTGACCATCGCCGCCCTCGACCTTCAGTACGTAGTCGCGTGTCGCTTCCTGCGCCTTGCTGGCGCCGTCGTCGAAGAGCGGACGCACGCCGGAATAGGTCCAGACAATGTCGTTCCGCGTTACGGGTTCGGCGAAATACTCGCTCGCCGAGGCGCAAAGATAATCGATTTCCGCGTCGCTGATGCGAACATCTCGGGGATCGCCCTGATAGTCCCGGTCGGTCGTGCCGATCAGCGTGAATTCTTCCTGGTAGGGAATGGCGAACATGATACGCCCGTCCGGGTTCTGGAAGAAGTAGGCGCGCGGATCGGAGAACTTCTTCTTCACGACGACGTGGCTGCCCTGCACGAGGCGGACATTGTGCACGTCGTTGCGACCGAAGGCAGAGGAGAGAACCTTGTCGACCCAGGGACCTGCCGCATTGACCAGCATGCGCGCGCGGACGGTTTCACGCGCCCCCGTCTCGACATTCTCCGTCTCGACATTCCAGTGGCCGTTTTCGCGGCGGGCAGTGACGACCTTCGTGCCGGTGCGGATATCCGCACCGCGATCGGCAGCGTCGCGGGCATTCAGGACAACGAGGCGCGCATCGTCCACCCAGCCGTCGGAATATTCGAAAGCCTTGCGGAAGAGTTTCTTCAGCGGCCCGCCCGCCGGGTCCTTCGCTAGGTCGAGCGTGCGGGTGGCCGGCAAAAGCTTGCGCCCGCCAATATAGTCATAAAGGAACAGGCCGAGGCGGATGAGCCAGGCGGGACGCAGACCGCCCTTCTGGAAAGGCAGCACGAAACGCATCGGCCAGATGACGTGCGGCGCCATGGCCCAGAGCACTTCGCGCTCCATCAGCGCCTCGCGCACCAATCGGAACTCGTAGTGTTCGAGATAGCGCAGGCCGCCATGGATGAGTTTGGTGGAGGCCGAGGACGTGCCCGACGCGAAATCCTTCATCTCGGCAAGCACGACCGAATATCCACGGCCCGCCGCATCGCGTGCGATGCCGCAGCCATTGATGCCGCCACCGATAACGAAAATATCGCGGATCACGTCGCCGTTCAAAGTCCCCTCCCATTTCGCATCGCACAAATTTGCGCAGTTGCGAAAGCCAGTGGAGTTAAAACGAAAACATTTCGAATGTCAAACGAATGCGGGTGAAAACGCCATTTCCCCGTTCAATGGGGAGAAGCCGTCTCCACGAGACGCACGTCATGCTCCTGGCAAATGCTGCGAATGCCCTCGAAAGGACAGCTGTCCGTGATGAAGGTATGGACCTGCGAGAGGTGGCCGATGCGGACCGGCGCTGTTCTTTCGAATTTCGTCGAATCCGAAACCAGAATGACGTGGCGTGCATTGGCAACGATCGCCTGCGCCACCTTCACCTCGCGATAGTCGAAATCGAGCAGCGCACCGTCTTCGTCGATCGCGGAAACACCGATGACCGCGTAATCCACCTTGAACTGGCGAATGAAATCGACCGCCGCCTCGCCGACGATGCCGCCATCCGCCCCGCGCACGACACCGCCCGCGATCACCACCTCGATCGAGGGGTAGACACGCAAGCGATTGGCGACGTTGATATTATTGGTGATGACCATCAGCTCCTTGTGCTCGAGCAGCGCCTCCCCCACGGCTTCCGTCGTCGTGCCGATATTGATGAAGAGTGAGGAATTGTCCGGGATCATGGCGGCGGCGGCGCGGCCGATCGCCTGTTTTTCCGGCGCAGCGATGGAGCGGCGCGCCTCGTATTTGACGTTCTCGTTGCCGCTCGGGAACAACGCCCCGCCATGGATGCGCGTCAGGACCTTGTTGTCGCAGAGATCGTTGAGATCCTTGCGGATGGTTTGCGGCGTCACGGAGAAGCGCGCCGCAAGGTCCTCCACGAGCACGCGGCCCTCGGCCTTGGCGAGATCGAGGATCTCCGCCTGGCGACCTGTCAGAAACATCGGCTCCTCCCATTGCTTTCGTTTGTTTTCATAATATGCAAAAACGAAAGCACATCAATTGATCTGCCGCGCCTTCTTGGAGTGCGCCCCACTTTTTGTGATACTGGGCAGGCAGCAGGTTGCGGCCAGCATCGGGAGGAAAGCACATGTTTCATCCAGCCTTGTTCAAGGGCGCCAATGTCGTCGTGACGGGTGCAGGGCGCGGCATCGGTCTGGAGATCGCGCGGCAGTTCCTCGATTGCGGCGCCCATGTGCTGCTGCATGGCGGGCGAGCGCCCACCGGCCCGCTGCCCGATTTCCTGGAAAACGCCGTCGCAGAAGCCCGTGCCCACATCGTCTATTCCGACTTCCTCGTCGAAGGCGGCATCGGCGCGATCCTGCAGCGGGCGGACAGCCTCTTCCCGCATATCGACGTGCTCATCAACAATGCCGGCACCATGGTCGGCCGCTTCCCCGCCGCCGAATTGACGGACGAGCAGTACGAAACCGTCGTGCGCCTCAACCAGACCTCCGTCGTCGAGGTGACGCGCGCACTGCTGCCGTCACTGCGCAGGGCACCGGGCGCCGCCATCGTCAACACGGTTTCGATCTCGGCGCTGACCGGGGGCAGCCCCGGATCGGCGATCTATTCGGCAACCAAGGCTTTCGTCTCGACCTATTCCAAGGGCTTGGCGCGCGAGCTCGCGCCTGATGGCATCCGTGTCAATTGCGTCTCGCCGGGTACGATCACCACCGACTTCCATTCACGCTACTCGTCGGCCGACAAGCTCGAGGCGACGCGAAAGACCATCCCGTTGCAGCGGCTCGGCACCGCGGAGGATTGCGCCCCTGCCTATCTCTTCCTGGCCTCGAAGGCGCTGTCCGGCTACATCACCGGCCAGGTACTGGAAGTGAACGGCGGCCAGCTGATCTGCTGAAGCCAGCCGGCCGTTGGCACCGGTCAGGCGTTGAGATCGATGACGACGCGGCCCTTCACCTTGCCCTCAAGGATCCTGCCGGCCAGCGCCGGCAGGTCGGAGAGCCGGTGCTCCACCACCATCGCCTCCAGCTTGTCCATCGGAAGGTCGGCGGCGATGCGGTTCCAGGCGTCGACACGCTGGTCATAGGGCCGCATGACCGAATCGATACCAAGCAGGCTGACGCCGCGCAAAAGGAACGGAATGACCGTGAAGGACGGCACCGCCGCGCCGGCCGCAAGGCCCACCGAGGCGACCGCACCGCCATATTTCATCTGCTTGAGCACGCGCGCCAGCATCTCGCCGCCGACCGCGTCGACGGCGCCGGCCCAGCGCTCCGATTCGAGCGGCTTGCTACCCGCTTCAGACAATTCACCGCGGTCGACAATGGTTTCGGCGCCAAGTTCCTTGAGGTAGTCCGCCGTTTCCGGCCGCCCCGTCACGCCGGCGACCGAATAGCCGAGTCGCGCCAGCAGTGCGACCGCCACCGAGCCGACACCGCCGGCCGCACCCGTTACCAGGACCTCGCCCTTCAGCGGAGAGAGCCCAGCCTTTTCCAGCGCGATGACGGACATCATGGAGGTAAGCCCAGCCGTGCCGATCGCCATGGCCTGCCGGGTCGAAAGCTCCGCCGGCAACGGCACCAGCCAGTCGGCCTTGACCTTCGCGCGCGTCGCGTAACCGCCCCACCAGATCTCGCCGACCCGCCAGCCGGTCAGCACAACGCGATCGCCTGGCCGGTAGCGCGGATCATCGGAGGCTTCGACGGTGCCGGCGAAATCGACGCCCGGCACATGCGGAAAGCTACGAACCAGACCGCCCTTGCCGGTGATGCAGAGCCCGTCCTTGTAGTTGAGCGTCGAATATTCGACGGCAACGGTGACATCGCCGTCCGGAAGCCGCGAATCCTCCAGGTCCTGGATCGATGCGGAAACCGCGCCATCCGCCCCCTTCTCCACCAACAATGCCTGGAACGTCATCGCTTTCTCCTCGTGCGCATCCATTTGCCCCAGATATAGGGCGCGGGGCATTGGTGCCGCCACTGTTCTTTTGTATCAAGGACGCGGAGGGACGGGATGATAGACAAGCTCGAATACTTCATTGCGCTCGCCCGCGAGAAACATTTCGCCCGGGCCGCGGAAGAACTCGGCATCTCGCAGCCGACGCTTTCGGCGGCGATCCGCCAGCTGGAGGACCAGCTGGGCGTGATGCTGGTCGTGCGCGGCTCGCGCTACCAGGGCCTGACGCCGGAAGGCCAGCGCGTGCTCGAATGGGCCCGCCGCATTGTCGGCGACACGCGCACCATGCGTGAGGAGATGCGCGCGGCGCGCAAGGGTCTTTCCGGCCATATCCGCCTTGCCGCCATTCCGACGACGCTCGCCATGGTGCCTCGCATCACCGCACCCTTCCAGGAAAAGCACCCGGACGTCACCTTCTCCATCGTTTCCACCACCTCCATCAAGATCCTCGGCCTCCTGGAGAATCTGGAGATCGACGCCGGCCTCACCTATCTCGAAAACGAGCCGCTCGGCCGCGTTACCAGCGTACCACTGCTGCACGAGCACTATTGCCTCGTCACCGCCCGCGGCACGCCCTTTGCCGATCGCAAGACCGTGACCTGGCAGGAGGCCGGGAGCGTTCGGCTTTGCCTATTGACCGCCGACATGCAGAACCGCCGCATCATCAACCGGCACTTCGCCGAGGCCGGCGTTTCGGTGGAGCCCTCGCTGGAGGCCAATTCGATGATCGTGCTGTTCTCCCATGTGCGCACGGGGCGCTGGGCGAGCATCATGCCGCGAAATGTTGCAAAATCATTTGGATTTCCTGACGAAATAAGTATAGTTTCCCTCGTCGATCCCGAGCCGCACCACACCGTCGGCCTTGTCGCCACCCATCGCGAGCCCTTTACCCCGCTCGTATCCGCCCTGCTGCACGAGGCCCGTGTGCTGGCGGAAAAGGGGATCGATTAATAGGATTTTTCTATCGGCCAACGGCTTTGCTTTATTGACCGGTCGTCTCCCGGCTGAGAAGCTGTTAGAACAAGCGCGTGGATCGACAGGGTTCCGGTCTTCGCCGAGCAGTTTCAATGGTATCGGCGCGATGGAACCCCTGACACCTTGCGGTTCATTCGTGTCGGTTGGGAGGCCTGACGATGAATGTGCACGTATCCGGCAGCGATGTCGGCGCAAGAACGCTGGCGATCGTCAGCGAACTGAAGGGGCTCGAAGGGCCGCTTCTTCCCATCCTGCACGAAATCCAGGCGGAGTTCGGCTTCGTGCCGCAGGAGAGCCTGCCGGTGATCGCCCGCGAGCTCAACCTGTCGCGCGCCGAGGTGCATGGCGTCGTCACCTTCTACCACGACTACCGCGACCACCCGACCGGACGGCATGTGCTGAAGCTCTGTCGCGCCGAGGCCTGTCAATCGATGGGCGGAGATGAACTGGCGGAGCGCGTGAAGGCGCTGCTCGGCATTGATTTCCACCAGACGACGCTGGACGGCGCCGTCACGCTCGAACCCATATACTGTCTCGGGCTCTGTTCCTGCGCACCCGCCGCAATGCTCGACGGCGAGGTGCATGGACGGGTCGATGCGGATCTGGCGAAGGAACTCGTCGCGGAGGCACGCCGATGACCGTTCGCATCTATGTTCCCCGCGATGCCGCTGCGCTGGCGCTTGGCGCCGACCGCGTCGCCCAGGCCTTTTCCCGTGAGGCGGAGGCCCGCAAGCTCGACATCACGATCGTGCGCAACGGCTCGCGCGGCATGCACTGGCTGGAGCCGCTGGTCGAGGTCGAGACGGCTGAAGGCCGCATCGCCTACGGCCCCGTCAAGCCCGCCGACGTGCCCGCCTTGCTCGACGCCGGCCTGCTGGACGGCAAGGCCCACCCGCTCTGTCTTGGCGGAACGGAAGAGATTCCGTTCCTGAAGAACCAGACCCGCCTCACTTTCGCGCGCTGCGGCGTCATCGATCCCGTCTCGCTTGAGGACTACAGGGCCCATGGCGGTCTGCGAGGCCTCGAAAAGGCCATCGCGATGGCTCCTGCTGATGTCGTAAAGGAAGTCAACGATAGCGGCCTGCGCGGCCGCGGCGGCGCAGGCTTCCCAACAGGCATCAAGTGGAAAACCGTGCTCGATGCCCCCGGCGACAAAAAATACATCGTCTGCAATGCCGACGAGGGCGACAGCGGCACCTTCGCCGACCGCATGATCATGGAGGGCGATCCCTTCGTTCTGATCGAGGGCATGGCGATCGCCGGCCTCGCCACCGGCGCCACCAAGGGCTACGTCTACACCCGTTCCGAATATCCACACGCCATCGCCGTGATGAACGACGCCGTTATCGTCGCGCGCGCCGCCGGCGTGCTCGGTCCGTCCGTGCTCGGCTCCGGCAGGGCGTTCGACATGGAGATCCGTGTCGGCGCGGGCGCCTATGTCTGCGGCGAGGAAACGGCACTGCTCAACAGCCTGGAGGGCAAGCGCGGCATCGTGCGCGCCAAGCCGCCGCTGCCGGCCCTGCAGGGCTTCATGGGCCGCCCCACCGTGGTCAACAATGTCATCTCGCTTGCCTCCGTGCCGATCGTGATGGACAAGGGCGCCGCCTACTACCGCGATTTCGGCATGGGCCGCTCGCGCGGCACCATCCCGATCCAGATCGCCGGCAACGTCAAGCATGGCGGACTCTATGAAACCGCCTTCGGCCTGACGCTCGGCGAGATCGTCGACACGATCGGCGGCGGCACCGCCACCGGCCGGCCGGTTCGCGCCGTGCAGGTCGGCGGCCCGCTCGGCGCCTATTTCCCGCGCGCCCTGTTCGACACGCCCTTCGACTACGAGGCTTTCGCCGCGAAGGACGGCCTCATCGGCCATGCCGGCATCACTGTCTTCGATGACACGGTCGACATGCTGAAGCAGGCACGCTTCGCCATGGAATTCTGTGCCGTCGAAAGCTGCGGCAAGTGCACGCCCTGCCGCATCGGCTCGACGCGCGGTGTCGAGACCGCCGACAAGATCGCCCAGGGCATCGAGCCGGAGAAGAACCGCGAACTGCTCGCCGACCTCTGCAACACCATGAAGTTCGGTTCGCTCTGCGCGCTCGGCGGCTTCACGCCCTATCCTGTCATGAGCGCCATGACGCATTTCCCGGAGGATTTTTTCCCGGCCCCGATGGTGGAGGCGGCGGAATGAGCACACCGGAAAAGGTCAAAGGCCCGGCATCCTACTTCCCTTCGATCGAGAAGACCTACGGTCAGCCGATCGAGCACTGGAAGGAGATCATCCGCGCACAGGACGGCAAGGCGCACATGCAGATCGTCGCATTCCTCAAGGAAACGCACGGCCTCGGCCATGGCCATGCCAATGCACTCGTCGCGGCGACACTCGCCGAGACGAAGTCGTAGCAACAAATGAAGTCGCCGCCATCAGCGGCGCAACGGATTGACCCGGAGGTTCTCATGCCCCTCGTTCCAGAAATCGACTTCGGCACTCCCGCCTCCCGCTCGGAAAAGATGGTGACGCTCACCATCGACGGGAACGAGATCACCGTTCCAGAGGGCACCTCCATCATGCGCGCCTCGATGGAGGCCGGTATCCAGGTGCCAAAACTCTGCGCCACCGATATGGTGGATGCCTTCGGGTCCTGCCGGCTCTGTCTCGTCGAGATCGAGGGCCGCAACGGTACCCCGGCCTCCTGCACGACCCCGGTGGCGCCCGGCCTCGTCGTCCACACCCAGACGGGCCGGCTGAAGGACATCCGCAAGGGCGTGATGGAGCTCTACATCTCCGACCATCCGCTCGACTGTCTCACCTGTGCGGCGAATGGCGACTGCGAACTGCAGGACATGGCCGGAGCCGTGGGCCTGCGCGACGTGCGCTACGGCTACGAGGGCGACAACCACGTCAAGGCACGCAACAATGGCGAAGCCAATGCCCGCTGGATGCCGAAGGACGAATCAAACCCCTATTTCACCTACGATCCGTCGAAATGCATCGTCTGCTCGCGCTGCGTGCGGGCCTGCGAGGAGGTTCAGGGTACCTTCGCACTGACCATCGAGGGCCGCGGCTTCGACAGCCGCGTCTCGCCCGGCATGCACGAGCATTTCCTCGAATCCGAATGCGTCTCCTGCGGCGCCTGCGTGCAGGCCTGCCCGACGGCGACGCTGACGGAAAAATCCGTCATCGAGATCGGCCAGCCGGAGCATTCCGTCGTCACCACCTGCGCCTATTGCGGCGTCGGCTGCTCCTTCAAGGCGGAGATGCGCGGTGAGGAACTGGTGCGCATGGTGCCCTGGAAGGACGGCCAGGCGAACCGCGGCCATTCCTGCGTCAAGGGCCGCTTCGCCTACGGCTACTCGACCCACAAGGAGCGCATCCTCAACCCGATGATCCGCGAGAAGATCTCGGACCCGTGGCGCGAGGTGACCTGGGATGAGGCCTATGCCCATGTCGCCGCCGAATTCCGCCGCATCCAGTACCAGTACGGTCGTGATTCGGTCGGCGGCATCACCTCCTCGCGCTGCACCAACGAGGAGACCTTCCTCGTGCAGAAGCTGATCCGCGCCGGTTTCGGCAACAACAATGTCGATACCTGCGCCCGCGTCTGCCATTCGCCGACGGGCTATGGCCTTGGCCAGGCCTTCGGCACCTCCGCCGGCACGCAGAACTTCGACAGCGTCGAGCACACCGACGTCGTCATCGTCATCGGCGCCAACCCGACGGACGGCCATCCGGTCTTCGCCTCGCGCCTCAAGAAGCGCCTGCGCCAGGGTGCCAAGCTGATCGTCATCGATCCGCGCCGCATCGATCTCGTCTCCTCGCCGCACATCAAGGCCTCCTATCACCTGCCGCTGAAGCCCGGCACGAACGTCGCCGTCGTCACGGCGCTCGCCCATGTCATCGTGACGGAGGGCCTCTTCGACGAAAAATTCATCCGCGAGCGCTGCGACTGGTCGGAGTTCGAGGACTGGGCCTCCTTCGTCGCCGAGCCGCGCCACAGCCCCGAGGAAACCGAAGCCTTCACCGGCGTGCCGGCGGAAACGCTGCGCGGCGCCGCCCGCCTGTTCGCCACCGGCGGCAACGGCTCGATCTACTATGGCCTCGGCGTCACCGAACACAGCCAGGGTTCGACCACCGTCATGGCCATCGCCAACCTCGCCATGGCGACCGGCAATATCGGCCGCGAAGGCGTGGGCGTGAATCCGCTGCGCGGCCAGAACAACGTGCAGGGCTCGTGCGACATGGGCTCCTTCCCGCACGAACTGCCGGGCTACCGCCACATCTCCGACGATGCGACGCGCGAGATCTTCGAGAAGCTGTGGGGCGTGACGCTCAACAACGAGCCGGGCTTGCGCATCCCCAACATGCTGGACGCCGCCGTCGAAGGCACGTTCAAAGGCATCTACATCCAGGGCGAGGACATCCTCCAGTCCGACCCGGACACCAAGCACGTCTCGGCCGGCCTGGCTGCGATGGAATGCGTCGTCGTGCAGGACCTCTTCCTCAACGAGACGGCGAACTACGCCCATGTCTTCCTGCCGGGCTCGACCTTCCTCGAAAAGGACGGCACCTTCACCAATGCCGAACGCCGCATCAACCGCGTGCGCCGCGTGATGACGCCGAAGAACGGCTATGCGGACTGGGAGGTCACCCAGAACCTCGCCAAGGCCATGGGCCTCGCCTGGAACTACAGCCATCCCTCCGAAATCATGGATGAGATCGCCGCAACGACGCCGAGCTTCGCCCTCGTTTCCTACGACTATCTGGAAAAGGTCGGCTCGGTGCAGTGGCCCTGCAACGAGAAGAACCCACAAGGTTCGCCGATCATGCACATCAACGGCTTCGTGCGCGGTAAAGGCAAGTTCATCCGCACGGAATATGTCGCAACGGACGAGAAGACCGGCCCGCGTTTCCCGCTGCTGCTTACCACCGGCCGCATCCTCAGCCAGTACAATGTCGGCGCCCAGACGCGGCGCACGGAAAACGTCGTCTGGCACGAGGAGGACCGGCTGGAGATCCACCCGCACGATGCGGAAAACCGCGGGATCCGCGATGGCGACTGGGTGCGTCTCGCCAGCCGCGCCGGCGAGACGACATTGCGCGCCCTCGTCACCGACCGCGTGGCACCGGGTGTCGTCTACACGACCTTCCACCACCCGACGACGCAGGCAAACGTCATCACCACCGATTTCTCCGACTGGGCGACCAACTGTCCGGAGTATAAGGTGACCGCCGTGCAGATCTCGCCGTCGAACGGCCCGTCCGACTGGCAGGTCGAATATGACGAACTGGCCCGCCGCTCGCGCCGGATCAGGGGCAAGCTGGAGGCAGCGGAGTAGGATAGCGGCGTGCCGGATTTTTCCACCACGACCAAGGTTGCCGAGATCGCCCGCCGCAACGGGCGGCTCGCGGAAAGCGAGCGCTTCGTGCCGGAGGAGGCCCCGGTTGCCTTCTCCTATGCGGGCTCGACCCATGCGGTCATGATGGCAACGCCCGCCGACCTCGAGGATTTCGCCATCGGCTTCAGCCT
This sequence comes from Shinella sp. HY16, assembly GCF_028534175.1. NCBI lineage: Bacteria > Pseudomonadati > Pseudomonadota > Alphaproteobacteria > Hyphomicrobiales > Rhizobiaceae > Shinella > Shinella sp. HY16. Next base: position 3,532,096 of record NZ_JAHYXL010000001.1, read on the forward strand.
GACGGAGGGCATCATCACCGACCCTTGCGAGATCGAGGCCATCGAGGTGCTTGCCGAAGACAAGGGTATTGATGTGCAGATCCAGCTGGCGGACGCACAGAACGACGCCCTGACCACCCGCCGGCGCCACATGGCCGGCCCGGTCGGCTGTGGCCTGTGCGGTATCGAATCGATCGAGCAGGCCGTGCGCGTGACGCCCTCGGTGCGGGCGTCGTCCCTCACGCTCGGCGCGGAGGACGTGGTGGAGGCAGTGCGCCTCCTGAACGGTCAACAGCCGCTTCATATGGTGACGCGCGCCGTGCATGGCGCCGGGTTCTATGTCCCGGGCGAAGGCCTTATCGCCGTGCGCGAGGATGTCGGCCGGCACAATGCGCTCGACAAGCTCGTCGGCGCTGCACGGCGCGCAGGCCATGCAGGCGGCACCGGCGCCGTCGTGGTGACGAGCCGCGTTTCCGTCGAGATGGTGCAGAAGACGGCAGTCATCGGCAGCCCCTTCATCATCGCCATTTCCGCGCCGACGGCGCTCGCCATCCGCACCGCCGAGGACGCCGGCATGACGCTGGTCGCGCTGGTGCGGGGCGAAGAATTCGAGATTTTCACCGGCGCGGAGCGCATCGTCTCCGGTGCGGAACGCCAGGTCGGCAACGGTTAGGAGACAGGAATGTCGGAAGGCAGCAAGATTCCCAGGATGGCGAACCAGATCGCCACCTTCTTCCACTCACAGCCCAAGAGCGAGGGCCCGAACGGCGTGGCGACCCATATCAACAAGTTCTGGGAGCCGCGCATGCGCCGGCAACTCTTCGATATCGTCGACAACCACGCCGGCGAAGGCCTTGATTCCCTCGTCCTCGCGGCGGTGCCGATGATCCGCCGCCCGCCGCCAGCCGAAATCCCGGCTGCGGCCGGAGCGAAGGCTCCAACAGCCCCCTGACCAATCCTCAAACGCAAACGGCCGGCATCGCTGCCGGCCGTTTTTCATGCCGCGGACCGCTTAGAACTCTTCCCAGTTCTCCGCTGCCTGCGCCGTGGAGCCTCGCGGCGCCCGCAGGGTGCGGGCCACGGCATGAAGTTGTGATACCGGTGCAGGCGTGGGTGCCCGCTGGACCGGCTGGGCAGTGTTGCCGGCAAGCTGGAACCGGCGGATAAGCGCATGCAGCGCATCCGCCTCGCGCGCCATGGCGTGGCTGGCGGCCGTGCTTTCCTCGACCATGGCCGCATTCTGCTGCGTCGCCTGGTCCATCGCATTGACCGACTGGTTGATCTCTCGAAGCCCGGTCGATTGCTCGCGCGACGCCTCGACGATCGCCGCCACGTTGGTGTGCACGTCCTGGACCTGCGCCAGGATCTCCTGAAGCGCCCGTCCGGTCTCATCGACCAGCGCCACACCGCTCTTGACCTGCTCGCCCGATGTGGCGATCAGGGCCTTGATGTCCTTGGCGGCGCTGGCCGACCGCTGGGCCAGTTCCCGCACCTCCTGCGCCACGACGGCAAAGCCTTTGCCCGCCTCGCCCGCCCGCGCCGCCTCGACACCGGCGTTCAGCGCCAGAAGGTTGGTCTGAAAGGCGATGTCGTCGATGACGCCGAGAATGTTGGAGATTTCACGCGAGGACTGCTCGATCTGCCCCATCGCGTCGATCGCCTTGCGGACGACCACGCCGGATTTTTCCGCACCCGCCCGTGTCTTGCTTACCAGCGTTCCTGCCTCATCGGCCCGCCGGCTCGAATCACCGACGGTGGTGGTGATCTCGTCGAGAGCGGCCGCAGTTTCCTCCACGGAGGCCGCCTGCTGCTCGGTGCGCCTTGCCAGATCGTCGGCGGCAGAGCGGATTTCCTGTGCGCCCGACGCGATCGCATTGGCATTGGTCTCGACGGTGCGCATGGCATCGTGAAGGCCGGCGACAGCTTCGTTGAAGTCCCTGCGCACCGTTTCCATGGACGGCACGAAAGGCGTTGCGAGATTTTGCGTCAGATCGCCCCCGGCCAATGCCTTCAGCGCCATGCCGAGCGCCTTGATCGCCGACATGCGCTCGGTGACATCGGTGGCAAACTTGACCACCTTGTAGACCCGGCCGGAAAGGTCGCGGATCGGATTGTAAGCCGCCTGGATCCAGATCTCGCGACCACCCTTGCCGTAACGCACGAACTCGTTGGAGATGAAGCGGCCCTCGGCAAGGCTCTTCCAGAAATCCGCATAGGCCGCGGTCTGCACGTAGGCCGGATCGCAGAACATGCGATGATGCTTTCCGCGGATTTCGGACAGATCATAACCGAGCGCGGTGCAGAAATTCTCGTTGGCATGCAGGATCTCGCCGGTCGGCGTAAATTCGATCACGGCCTGCGAACGGGAGATCGCGTCGAGCTTGCTCGCATCCTCCGCCGCACGTCTCTTCGCTTCGGTGATGTCACTGGCGAACTTGACGACCTTGTAGGGCTTGCCGCCGCGAAAGACCGGATTGTAGGTGGCCTGGATCCAGATCTCGCTGCCGTCCTTGCGCAGGCGCTTGTAGCTGTTCGAATCGTATTCGCCACGTCCGAGATGTGCCCAGAACTGGCGATACTCCTCGCTGGCCGTGTAGGCCGCCTCGCAGAACATGCGATGGTGCTGACCGACGATGTCCTTCAAGTCGTAGCCGAGCGCCCGGCAGAAGTTCTCGTTGGCGGTGAGGATGGTCCCCTTGGGATCGAACTGGATCACGGCCTGTGAACGCGACAGCGCGTCGAAGATGTGGCCCGCATCCATGGATTTCGCAAATGAAAGCATGACCTGTCCCTCTGTGCGATGACCACGGTCTTCTTCAAAATTGTGCGCGTGGTGATCGTCGTGTGTTGATGCCCAGATATGACCCGCTTTAACGGTCATACGCTGGCAACGGTAAGTACAATCTTCGCGAGAGGCATCATGCCAGAGCGACGGAATGCGCATCTGCAATCAAAGATGGCGACACAGACTTAAGAATTGATGAAAAACAAACAGCGATATTTTAGATCTATTATATAACAATGACTTATAGCACATCTGAAAACATAATGCTTACGTAACGTCAGGTAGGCGCTCCAGACGGCGAGTCTGGAAACACGCAAAAGTTGCACAAGCCGAGAAACATAAAAAACCGCCGTACAATCGTACGGCGGTCTCAGGATTTCAGCGATAAAGCGGGCGGATCAGGCCGCCATGTCCTCCACTTCGCGCTCCTTGAACATGCGCGCAAGGTTGAGGAAGCAGATCATGCCGTTTTCATGGGCGATGATGCCCTCCGCATAGACTTTGTCGAAGGAGGTCGTCACTTCCGGCACCGGCTGGATCTGCTCACTGCGGATGGTGAGGATGTCGGAGACCCGATCGACGACGAGGCCGACGACCATGCTGTGCACTTCGGCGACCACGATGGCGCTGCGCTCGTTTGCCTCGGTGCTCTTCATGCCGAGCTTGTGAGCAAGGTCGATGATCGGGATCACCGTGCCGCGCAGGTTCATCACGCCGATGACGTCAGGCGGCGAGTGCGGGATCGGCGTGGACGGCGCCCAGCCGCGGATTTCGCGGATCGTGGTCGTCTTCACGCAGAATTCCTGATCGTGCAGGCGGAATGCGATGATTTCGAGCGTGTCGCCGGCAAAGCCGGTCGTCTTGATGGAGGACATCGGGATCTTTCCAGTTTCATCTGCTTCGTGTCCCGATCCTATGCACGCTCTGGTTAAAATCTTTCAAACGCGCCGCGATTTGTTGCGCCCTGCATGCAAAAGGCTCCGCGTCGCCACGGAGCCTTGCACTTTTTCCGACCCTACCATTTGCAGGAGCCGGCAATCATCCCATCCAGGCGGGAGCGCCCGTCAGCCTCGGCAATGCCCTCAATATTCCTTCTCGTAGAAGATACCCGCGCCTGCGCTGCCGCCACTGCCCGCCTCGCCGCGTAGCTTCAGGCCACGGCCGACATCGAGGTTGATGACCGCCTTGGCGCCGTTCGTCTCCGGGTCCTGCTTCAACTCGATATAGGTCCGCTCGTTGAGATACTTCCCCGCCGAGACCGCCGCCCGGCCTTCCGCATCCGTCGTGATGTCGAGATCGTCGACGCCGAGCTTGCTGCGCAGGCTGTCAAGCAGACCGGTCGAACTGCCGCCGGCAAGCTGGCTGGCGGCGGAGGCAAGCTGGGCGATCTGCACCGCCGAGAGGTTCGACATGGAGCGGTTGAAGATCAGCTGCGCCAGGATTTCGTCCTGCGGCAGCGAAGGCGAAGAGGCGAAGGTAACGGTCGGGTTGTTGGCAAGGCCCGCCACCGTCACCGTGATTTCCGTCGAGCCGGCCGTGCTGCCGGCCACCAGATTGACCGTCGGCACAAGGCCGCCGGCAAAACCGATATGGGCACTGGTGAAATCGAGACGGCGCGTCAGGATCTCCATGCGTCCACGCTCCAATTCGAAACCGCCGGAAACGACCGGCGAGGCGGACGTACCCGTGATCTTCAGGCTGCCGCCAAGTTCCGCATTGATGCCGCGGCCGCGCACGAAGAGCTGGCCCGGCGCCTCGATGGTAAGGTCGAGCGCGATGCCGCGCGAAGCGCCGCTGCTGCCCTGGTCGCGCTGCACGTCCGCCGTCATGCGCTTGACGTCGGCCGGCGCATTGCGGTGCTTGATGTCGATTTCGGAGAGCGAGGCCGGCAGCTTTTGGGGAATGGTGATGTTCGCCTTGTTGATGCGCACCTTGCCGCCGAGCGAAAGCCCCGCCACGGGTCCCTTCAGCGTCAGGTCACCTGCGACATTCGCCGTCACCAGCGTGCCGTCGACATAGGTGATGTCGCCGAGCTTGACGGCGACGTCGACCGGAAAACCGCTCGCCGGGTCGATGCCGACGCGCCCGCTGGCTGACAGCTGGCCACCGCTGGCAAGCTTGCCGGAGACCGTCTCGATCACTGCCTGCCGCCCGTCCATCGTAACGCGGACCGTCAGGTTCTCCACCGCGAGGTTGCGGCGCACATCGACAAGCCGCGCGCCGCCGGCCGTGATGCTGCCGGTAATCGAGGGTGCGGCCGCCGTGCCGCCGATGGAGAGATCGACATTGGCATTGCCGGTCAGGACAAAGCCCTGGGCGGACAGCTGACCCTGCAGCAGGCCGAACGGCACCGTGCCGTTGAACTTGAGCCCGAGCGGCGTCGCCCCGCCGATGCCGACCGTACCGCCGCCGCGGAAGGACAAACCGCCACCGCCCGAAAGCACCGTATCGAGCCGGACCTGGTTGTTGGCGAATTCCCCCTTGGCGGTGATGGTGAGCGCGCCGATGCCCGCGCCGCGGGTCTGGCTCGTTACCGCCCCGCCCCAGTCCAGCGCGTAGTTGACGACGGGCGCCGCCGCGCGTCCCTTAACCGTAACCATGCCGCCGATCGTGCCTTCCGCACCAAGGCCGTCGGCAAAATTGTTGACCAGCGCAGCCGGCAGCGCGGAGAGGCGAACGGACAGATCGAGCGCTTCACCCGCGCGGCCCGTGACCGCAATGGAGCCGCGGCCGGCCTGGATCGTCAGCCCGTCGAGCGAGGCGACGCCGTTGGTGACGCCGATCGTCGTCGGCTTGGCCAGTTTCAAGGCAATGCGCCGCGGTGCGGCCTCGAAGGCCTGCAGGGCGACATCCAGCCCACCGTCGCGCTGGATGACCTTGCCCTTCGTCAGAAGCGGCGCACCGTCGAGGCGGCCGGTCAGATCGAAATTGGTCGCCTGCCCTTCGCGCGAAAAACCGAGCTTCAGCGCTTCGAGCCGGTTCTCACCCGAGGCCACCCGCTCGGCGCGCACCGTGCCAGTAATCGCCGCGGTGGCGAGGTCGGCGATGGTGAGATCGACCGCCGGTTTGGTGATGCTGAGATCATCGCGGCGGATGGCGGAACCGGAGGCCTGGATGGTCGCCGACGTCCGGCCATTGCCGGTCGCGATTTCCACCTGCCCGGAGAGATCGCCCGCCGCCTTCTGGCCAGCCATGGCGGCAAGCAAGCCAAGATCAGGAAAATCAAAGCGGATCGTGCCGTCCGGCATGAAGTTGTCCGCCAGCGCGAGCGAGCCCTTCAGCGTGTTGGGACCGATTTCCGCTTCCAGCACCGGCACGGCAATGCGACCGCCTTCGGAGGTGATGCTGGAGCGCACGTTGATCGGCTGGCCATCAAGCGCACCGGTCGCCGTCAATTCGCCGGACGGGCTGTCGGCAACGGCCTTGCCGGTCAGCGTGACCACGAGATCGCTGAGCGTGCGGCCGGAGAGGGTTGCCCCGCTCGACGTGACCTTGGCGGACACATCGAGCCCCGCAACGGGACCGGTGGCGGAAAGCTCGAAGGCCGCTTCGCCCGCCGCATCGGCGAGCAGCTTGCCAAGGTTAAGTACCTTGCCGGTCAAAGCGGCATCGAGCGCACCGTTGCCGAGCGAGATCGTGCCCGCCGTCTCCAGCGTACCGGACTTGACCTGAAGCCCGGAAACCTGAACGGCACCATCGCCCGCCAGCTGGACCCGTCCCTCCATCGCAATCGTCGTGTCGAATTTGCCGGCCAGCGCCGGCGGCAGCACGGCCGGCAGCGCGAAGAGACGGAAATTGACATCGGCCTCACGGCTCTTCAACCCATAGCGACCCGACAGGGTACCGCCGATGCTGGCGCTTTCGAGCGTGGCGGGATCGAAGGCGATCTCGTCAGGCGAGACGGTGAGCGTCGCCACCAGCTTCGCCGGCCCCTTCACCGTACGGTCGACATCAGCACTGGCAAAGGCCGTCATGCCAGTTTCGAGCACGGCATCGATGCGGCCGGACTGGCTCGCCACATTGAACGCTTCGCTTTTTGCCGTCAGGCGGATGTTCTCCACCCGCCCGGCCGGCAGCTCGGCCGAAACGACCGTCGCATTGGCTTCGAGCGCTGCCGCGGTCGCCTCGCCCGTCAGCGACAGATCGGCACCTTCGATCAGCACGCGCGCATCGCCCTCGGCGAGCGGCCAACGGAAATCGACCGGCCCGTCCTTGCCCGAAAACTTGACGTCGAGGTCGTTGGCCCCCTTGGCGCTGACCGTACCCGAGGCGGCAAGGGTCATGGCGCCCGTCGAGATCGAGCCCTTCTCAATGCGCAACATGTCCGAACCGTCGAAGGCGGCGACGACGTCGATGCCCGTTTCGCCGGCAAAGAGCGGGCGAAGCTGCGGCGGCATCAGCGCGTCGAAAGTGCCGCCGCCACTGAGGGCGATCGTGTGCAGGCCGTTCGTCGCAAGGTCGTGGCGTCCGTCGACCCGCAGCATTTCCGCGCCGTCGAGCGCAGCAGACAGCCGGCCCGTCCATTCGGAAAGCGGACCGTCGCCCGTCAGGCGGATCGTGACGGCAGGGTCGTTCGGCAGCTTGAGCAGCGCCGCGAGCAGCCCGCCCTTCGGCTCGGCGACATCGGCCTCAAGACGAAGCTCGTTGTCGGCAGGGTTGAAGACGATATCGGCGGCGACGCGTGCATCCGGCCGCGCCTTTTCCGAAGCGGAGAGCTTGACCGCGACGCTTTCGGCCGTCGCATCACCGCTGCCGGAGACGACGATACGCTGGTCCCGGCCGGCGACCGTGCCCGACACGAAGAGTTCCGGCACGTCAAGCGCGCCGACATGTACTTCCACGGGCAGGGTGAACGGCGTGTCGGAAGGCTCCGCATCCGCCTTCGGCTCGGGCAGACGCAGGAGCGAGACGGAAGAGGTGGAGACACGTTCGGCTTCGAAGCTGAAGAAGAGAAGCTGGAGCGGCGACCAGTCGACCGCGAGGTCGCGGATCTCCGCATAGGTGCCCCTGGCATCGCCAAGCGCGATCGAGCCGGCGCGGAGCTTGCCGGTGAGAAGGCCGGAGGGTTCGCTGATCGAGATCACCTGACCGCTCGCAGCGGCGATCTTCTCCGCCTGCGACACGGCAAAACGCGCACCCGCATCGGTAAAACCGATGAAACCGACGAGACCGGCAAGAAGAACCACAAGAACGGCAAGGCCATAGCCGATAAAACGGAGCGTGGCGCGGAGAATTCGGGACAGCCTGTTCATGCGTCATCCATTTCACGTGCGGGGGAGCGCCGGGTTCGCTCCACAACGTCTTGAATCCGAATCGCGCGAGCAATCAAGAGTCTAGACGAAAATTGGGGCGACAGTCAGAAGGACTGGCCGATACCGGCATAGACCCCGAAGGACGTTCCACCGGGATATTTCTTCAGCGGCACCGCGACGTCGAGACGCAGCGGGCCGAACGGCGTCGCATAGCGAAGGCCGATACCGGCGCCAGCCCTGATATCCTTGAAGTCGGGCACTTCGTCTGTCGAAACCGTGCCGACATCGATGAAGGGCACGACGCCGATCGTCTCGGTGACACCGATGCGCGCCTCGGCCGTGGCCGCGACATAGGAACGGCCGCCGAGCAGCTTGTTGCGGCCGTCACGCGGCGAGATCTCCTGATAGCCGTAACCACGCACCGTGCCGCCGCCGCCAAGGAAGAAGCGCCGCGTCGCCGGAATATCGGACAGCTCGTCGCCACCGATGATCGTGCCGGCAGCGAGCTTCCCGGCCAAAACGAAGCGCTTTTCCTCGCCGAATGCCTGGTAGCCGGTGATCGCGCCTTCGAAGCTGGAGAAGAAGGTGCCCCGATCGATCTCGTAGCTGGGCTTCGCGTTGATCATCGCGCGATAGCCTTCCGTCGGATTCAGCTTGTCGTCGCGCGTGTCGCGTACATATTCGATCGGGATGGCGACGGTGAGATAGTTGTTGTTGCCGAAGGCGTCCTCGACATCGCTCCACATCACCTCGCCGCCCGCGCTGACCGTGTCCCTGTCGGAAAGCTCGATGGTGACACCGGCCGCCGCCGTGGTGGTAAACGCCTTGTAGGCGTCGGGATCGACGATCGAGGCCTTGAGGCTGGCATTGAAGGTCGAGGCCGGCCCGAAAGCGCCGGGCTTGGAGAAGAGGATGCCGGCCGAATAGTCGAGATTGCTGATATCCGACTCGCCGATGCGGTTGACCGATCCTTCCAGGCGCAGGGATTCGGCCTCCCCGAAAAGATTGCGGTGCCCCCAATAGCCCTGCAGGCCGAGGCCGTCCGTATTCGAATATTGCGCACCGACACCGAAATAGCGGTGCTTGCCTTCGGAGACCTCGATCGTCATCGGCAACGAACCGTCCGGCGCCAGCTTGTCGGCCTCGCGGATCGTCACGCTGGAGAAGACGCCGAGCGTGCGCAGCCGCTCCGCCGCCTTGTTGAGCGCTTCCGGCGAATAGGGCTGGCCGGCATTGATGCGCGAATAACGCTGCACAAAGGCCGGATCGACCGTCTTGGTGCCGGAAACGCCGACTTCGCCGACGGGCGCGACCGGTCCGCCTTCGGCCGAGATCACGACATCGACGGTCTGCGTCTTGTGGTCCGCCGTCGCATTGCGTTCGACGAGCCTGGCAAGCGGCCGGCCTTCGGCCTTCAGGTCGACGACGACCTTCTCGCCTGCTTTCAGGATGAGGGTGGAATCGGCCCGCGCACCGGGCACCAGTCCATAGTCGGCCGGATTGCGCCCCTCTGCGTCGCCGGCAAAGGCGACGTCACCAAAGGTGAAGGCCGGGCCGGGCTGGACGGTGATTGTCACCGGAATGGCGCCGCTGTGGTTGAATTCGGGGTTGGGCGGCAGGGAATCGAGATCCTGGCCGGCAACCGTCACATTCACAACGCCGCCATAACGCGCCTTCTCATAAAGCGCCGCGAGGATGCGGTCGCGGTCGTCGCGGGCCTTGATGACAAGGCCGAGATCGCCGGACACCGGCTTGCCCTCGTCCTGTTTCAGGCGCGCGGTGTTCTCGATCGCGTCCTTGAGGTCGTCATCATCCGTTCCGGGATCGAGCGTCAGCGTGTAGTTCACGGGATCGATGACGGCGGTGGCAGCCTCTTCGTCGTCCTCGAAGAATTTCATGCCGAAAATTTCGAAGGCAGAGGCTGGCCCGGCAGACAAGGGGCCGCACAGCAGGGAGGCCGCAACCGCAAGCGCGGTGCCAGCTCTCAGAAACGCAAAACTCTTTTCCGGCCGGTTCACTTTATCCCGCATCCGCAGCTATCCGTCGCCTTTCTCCTTCAGGTGCGGTGCGCGCGGCAAACCGACAGCTTCCGTCACAAACTTCAGGCGCCCCGTCTCATACGGAGCTTTCAGGCAGGAAAAGACCCTAACGCGTTAGGTTTTCCGTAATGTTAACGGCGGTTTTACACGGATGGAAACAAGATTTGAAGCACTGGAGCGGTGATTTTACGCCACACTCGTCAAAGCAAAAGCCCCGGAGACACTCCGGGGCTTCGCATAGGTTGCAAGTCTAGGCCTTAGTAACCTGACGGGCAACGGTCGATATAGCGACGACCGTAGCGGTCACGGTAGTAGCACTGGCCCGGCTGCTCTGCGACGGACCCGATGACGGCACCCGAAACGCCACCGATGGCCGCGCCGACGGCTGCACCGCGAACGTCGCCCGTAATGGCACCGCCGATGATCGCGCCGGAGACGGCGCCGATACCCGCACCCTTTTCCGTCTGCGTGCAGCCGGCCACGGCCAGACCGACCAGAACGAGCGCAATGACTTTCTTCATGAAGATGTTCTCCAAAGTTGAGCGGCGGCCGCGTTTGCCGGGTCCGCCCTATCCCCTTCTACTCAGGCAACATACCGCGGCCGTCTTCAACGGTGAGGTTTGTCCGAGATCGAAAATATACCCGGAAATCGGGAAGTCCATGGCGTTGAAGTATTTTTTTGGCGCGCGAATAAATAGCGTTTCCGTTTCGTTTGATTGGTCCCGACACTTCGACCGGTCACGAGAAATTTCGCAATTGCCTGAAAGTACCGGTTGATCGCCGCCGCAAAACGTCAAATGATATGATTGTTGATGTCGCACCGGCGGTTGGAGGAACAGCCAGGCGGCATCCCGCTACGAATGCAGTGCACGCGAAGAGACAATGCTGGTGTCGTTTGATCCCAGGCCCGCGTCGCGAGGACGCCAGCTGCATGTGACGTCGGATCGATCGTTCCAGCGGACAATGAACCGCCAGGGAGGAACGCATGGCGAAAGTGGCAATGACCGTCAATGGCCGAAAGGTGAGCCGCGAGTGCGAGGACCGCACGCTGCTTGTCCATTTCATCCGCGACCAGCTCAGTCTTACCGGAACCCATGTCGGCTGCGATACCTCCCAGTGCGGGGCCTGTGTCGTGCATATGGACGGCAAGGCGGTGAAGAGCTGTTCGATCCTCGCGGCCCAGGCCGCCGGCGCCGAGATCCTTACCATTGAAGGCCTTGCGGCCAATGGCGAGCTGCACCCCGTCCAGGCCGCCTTCAAGGCCAACCATGGCCTGCAATGCGGTTTCTGCACGCCCGGCATGGTGATGACCGCGGTCGATATGATCAACCGCTACGGCGCGAAACTCGACGAACAGACGGTGCGCGACAACCTCGAAGGCAATATCTGTCGATGCACCGGCTACCACAACATCGTCAAGGCCATCCTGGCCGCCGCCGAGGAAATGGGCGCGGCAGGCCAGCAGGCAGCGCAGTAGGCGTTACGCAATAGGCAGAAGCCAGCAGGGCGGCCAATTGTGCGACGGTGAAAGCCCGAACGCCCCTTGGCCAACACCTGCTGCCTCATTTCTCTGGAGGAGATGAAGATGGGTGTCGAAGGCATCGGCGCGCGCGTCGCGCGAAAGGAAGACAAGCGGTTTCTCATGGGCCAGGGCCGCTACACGGACGACATGTCCGTGCCGGGCATGCGTTATGCGGCCTTCGTGCGCTCGCCGCATGCACACGCGAAGATCAAGAGCATCGATACGGCAGCGGCGGCGGACATGCCCGGCGTCATCGCCGTGCTTAACGGCAAGCAGATGCTCGACGACGGCATCGGCAACCTGATCTGCGGCTGGATGATCCATTCCAAGGACGGTTCGCCGATGAAGATGGGCGCCTGGCGGCCGATCGCGCACGAGACGGTGCGCTATGTCGGCGATGCCGTCGCCGTCGTTGTCGCCGACAGTGTGGGCGAGGCACGCGATGCGGCCGAGGCCGTGGTGGTCGACTACGAGGTGCTGCCGGCCGTCACCGATGCGGTAAAGGCGCTGGAAGCCGGCCAGCCGCAGCTCCATCCGGAAGCCCCCGGCAACCTCATCTATGACTGGGAGATCGGCGACAGCGCCGCCACCGACGCGGCCATCGCCGCGGCCGCCCATGTCACGGAGATGAAGATCGTCAACAACCGGCTTGCCCCGAACCCGATGGAGCCGCGCGCCGCGCTCGGCATCTACGATTCGGCCGAGGACCACTACACCTGCTACACGACGAGCCAGAACCCGCATGTCGCGCGTCTCGTCATGAGCGCCTTCTACAATGTGGCGCCGGAAAACAAGCTGCGCGTCATCGCGCCCGACGTCGGCGGCGGTTTCGGCTCGAAGATCTACATCTATCCGGAAGAGATCGTCTGTCTGTGGGCCTCGAAGCGCTCGGGCGTGCCGGTAAAATGGACGAGCGACCGCACCGAGGCCTTCCTGACGGATGCGCATGGCCGCGATCACGTCTCGACCGTCAAGATGGCCTTCGATGCGAACAACCGCGTCACGGCGCTGAAGGTCGATACCATCGCCAATTTCGGCGCCTACATGTCGCTCTTCTCCTCGGCCGTGCCGACCTATCTCTACGCAACCCTGCTCTCCGGACAGTATGATTTCCCGGCGATCCACGCCAATGTGCGCGCGGTCTATACCAACACGGTCGCCGTCGACGCCTATCGCGGCGCCGGACGACCGGAAGCCACCTACCTGCTCGAGCGCACCATGGAGACAGCAGCGCGCGAACTCGGCGTTTCGCCGGCAGAGCTTCGCCGCATCAACTTCATCCGCTCCTTCCCCCACCAGACGCCCGTCATCATGAACTACGATGCCGGCGACTACGAAGCCTCGCTCGAGGCCGCCATGGCGGCTGCCGACTGGAACGGCTTTCCGGCCCGCAAGGCGGAGGCCGCAAGCCGTGGCATGAAGCGCGGCATCGGCATGAGCTGCTACATCGAGGCCTGCGGCATCGCCCCGTCGGCGGCGGTCGGTTCGCTCGGGGCCGGCGTCGGCCTCTGGGAATCGGCCGAGGTGCGCGTCAACGCCGTCGGCACGATCGAGGTGCTGACCGGTTCGCACAGCCACGGCCAGGGCCATGAGACGACCTTCGCCCAGCTCGTCGCCGAGCGCTTCGGTGTGCCGATCGACAGCGTCTCCATCGTGCACGGCGACACCGACAAGGTGCAGATGGGCATGGGCACCTACGGCTCGCGCTCCGGCGCCGTCGGCATGTCCGCCGTCGTCAAGGCGCTCGACAAGGTGGAGGCCAAGGCCAAGAAGATCGCCGCCCACCTGATGGAGGCTGACGAGAGCGACATCGTCATCGAGAACGGCGCGCTGAAGGTCGCCGGCACGGACAAATCGGTGCCGTGGTTCCAGATGGCCCTTGCCGCGTACACCGCGCACAACCTGCCCTCCGGCATGGAGCCGGGCCTGAAGGAAGGCGCCTTCTACGATCCGTCCAACTTCACCTTCCCCGCCGGCTGCTACATCGCGGAGGTCGAGGTCGATCCGGAAACCGGCAAGACCAGGATCATCCAGTTCGTTGCCGCCGACGATTTCGGCAACATCATCAATCCGATGATCGTCGAGGGCCAGGTGCATGGCGGCATCGCCCAGGGCATCGGCCAGGCCCTGCTCGAAGGCGTGCATTACGATCCGGAGACGGGCCAGCTGCTGACGGCGAGCTACATGGACTACACCATGCCACGCGCCGACGATCTGCCCTCTTTCCAGGTCTCCCACCAGGTGACGCCCTGCCCGAACAATCCGCTCGGCATCAAAGGCTGCGGCGAGGCCGGCGCCATCGGCTCGCCGCCGGCGCTGATGAACGCCATCACCGACGCTATCGGCAACAACGACCTCACCATGCCGGCAACGCCCCAGAAGGTCTGGGCAGCGGCGCTGGCAGCCGGCAACTGACGGAGGAAGCCATGTACGCCACGAATTACCATCGCGCCTCCTCGGTCGCCGAGGCCGTCAAGCTGCAGTCGTCCTCCGACGAGGCGAAGTACGTCTCCGGCGGCATGACGCTCATCCCCACCATGAAGCAGCGGCTGGCGGCACCGTCCGACCTCGTCGATCTGCGTCACATAGCCGACCTCAAGGGGATTTCCGTCAACGGCGGCCGGGTGAGGATCGGCGCCGGCACGACGCACTACGAGGTCTCGACCTCGGCGGAGTTGAAAGCCGTCTGCCCGGCGATCTGCCAGCTCGCCTCCCATATCGGCGACCCGCATGTGCGGCATATGGGCACGATCGGCGGTTCCATCGCCAACAACGACCCCGCCGCCGATTATCCCTCCGCCATGCTGGCGCTGGGTGCGACGATCGTCACCAATGCCAGGGAGATCCCCGCCGACGACTTCTTCACCGGCCTCTTCGAGACCGCACTGGAAGACGGTGAGATCGTCGTGGCCGTGACCTTCGACGCACCGGCAAGAGCCGCCTATTCCAAATTTCCCAACCCGGCCTCGCGCTACGCCATGGCCGGCGTTTTCGTGGCGAAGGCGGGGGATGGCGGCGTGCGGGTGGCGGTGACGGGTGCCGGCTCCAACGGCGTCTTCCGCCATGCCGGGCTGGAAGCGGCGCTGTCCGCCAACTGGTCGCCCGATGCCGCAGCAAGCATGACCGTCGATGCCGGCGACCTGCTCGCAGACATCCACGGCAGCGCGGAATACCGCGCTAATCTCGTGAAGGTCATGGCCAAGCGCGCCGTCGCCGCCGCCTGACCCCTCGAAAAACGTGAAACTGTTCGATTAAAAGGACGGTTGAGGCCGTCCTTTTTTCATGCAGACTTGACATGCATCAACAGGAAATGGCCTTTGGGGGCTTATGATACATTGGAATGGTTCAAAGGTGGCGCCGATTTGCCGCAGCACATACCGTTGCGGGAAACGGGCGCCTGATATAGCCGATTGAACGACCGCCAACGACGATGATGTCCGGGTTCCCGCCGGACAGGAGACTCTGGATGGACTTCGAGACCTACTTCAAGAACGAGCTGGACGGCCTGCATCAGGAAGGCCGCTACCGCGTTTTCGCCGACCTGGAACGCCAGAAGGGCAACTTCCCGAAAGCGACCCGCCATACGGCGAACGGCCCGCAGGACGTCACGGTCTGGTGCTCGAACGACTATCTCGGCATGGGCCAGCACCCCAAGGTGACCGAGGCGATGAAGCTCGCCATCGATCACTGTGGCGCCGGTGCCGGCGGCACCCGCAACATCTCCGGCACCAACCACTACCACGTCCTCCTCGAACGCGAGCTCGCCGACCTGCATGGCAAGGAATCGGCGCTTCTCTTCACCTCGGGCTATGTGTCCAACTGGGCCGCGCTCGGCACGCTCTGTTCCAAGATCCCCGGCATCATCTGTTTTTCCGATGCCGGAAACCACGCCTCGATGATCGAAGGCATCCGCCACTCGAAATGCGAGCGGGTGATCTGGAAGCACAACGACCTCAAGGATCTCGAAGCCAAGCTTGCCGCCGCCGACCCGAAGGCGCCGAAGCTGATCGCCTTTGAATCGGTCTACTCCATGGATGGCGATATCGCCCCCATCAGGGAGATCTGCGACCTCGCCGACAAATATGGCGCGATGACCTATCTCGACGAAGTGCACGCCGTCGGCATGTACGGCCCGCGCGGCGGCGGCATTGCCGAACGCGACGGCCTCATGCACCGCCTCACTCTCATCGAGGGCACGCTCGGCAAGGCCTTCGGCGTCATGGGCGGCTACATCGCCGGCTCGGCGGCGCTCTGCGACTTTGTGCGCTCCTTCGCCTCCGGCTTCATCTTCACGACCTCGCTGCCGCCGACGATCGCCGCCGGCGCGGCTGCTGCCATCCGCCATCTCAAGGAAAGCCAAGTCGAGCGCTTTGCCCACCAGGAGCGCGTGCGCAAGCTGCGCAGCCTGCTCGACCGCAACGGCATCCCGCACATGCCCAATCCGAGCCATATCGTGCCGGTCATGGTGGGCGACGCGGCCAAGTGCAAGTGGATTTCGGACCTGCTGCTCGACAATTTCGGCATCTATGTCCAGCCGATCAACTACCCGACGGTGCCGAAGAAGACCGAGCGCCTGCGCATCACGCCGACCCCGCTGCACACGGATGCCGATATCGAGCATCTTGTAAGCGCCCTGCATTCGCTCTGGTCGCGCTGTGCGCTCGCCCGCGCCGTCGCCTGACAGCGCGGCGTAAGCCAGGACTATCCGATGAGCCCGGCGGCCACCCGCCGGGCTTCTTCGTCCGCGGCAAAGACATCGTCCATGGACGCGGCCGGCGGCAGATGGATGAGCCTGTCCATCACCGCCTCGGCAATATCGGCCATGGCAAGGAAGCCGATGCGCCCGCCGACAAAGGCGTGGAACGCCACCTCCTCGGCCGCATTCATCACCGCACCCTGCAGGCCGCCACGCGTCAGCGCCGTGCGGGCCAGCCGCAGCGCCGGAAAGCGCTCTTCATCCGGCGCCTCGAAATCGAGCCGCGACAGCTTTGCGAAATCCAGCCGGTCGACATTGAGCGGCGAACGCTCGGGATAGGTCAACGCGTAGCCGATCGCCGTGCGCATGTCCGGCGCGCCAAGCTGCGCCAGCACCGATCCATCGACATAACCGACCATCGAATGGATGATCGACTGCGGATGCACCACCACCTCGATCTGCTCCGGTCTGACGTCGAAGAGGTGCTTCGCCTCGATCATCTCCAGCGCCTTGTTGAACATGGAGGCGCTGCCGATCGAGATTTTCAGCCCCATCGACCAGTTGGGGTGGGCGCGGGCGATATCGGCGGTGACATCGGCCATCTGCGCCCGGCTCCAGGTGCGGAACGGTCCGCCGGAGGCCGTCAGGACGATCCGCTCGACCGCATGACGCTGGTCGTCCTCCAGCGCCTGGAAGATCGCGCTGTGTTCGCTGTCGACGGGGATCAGCCGCCCGCCGCCCTCGGCGACGGCCCGGACGAAGAGGTCGCCCGCCGACACGAGGCACTCCTTGTTGGCAAGCGCGATGTCCGCACCCTTCCTTGCTGCAGCCAGCGTCGGCGCAAGGCCTGCCGTGCCGACGATCGCCGCCATCACCCAGTCGGCCTCGCCGGAGGCTGCCTCCAGCAGCGCCGCTCGCCCCGCCGCCGCCTCGATACCGCTGCCGGCAAGGGCTTCCTTCAACGCACTGTAGCGGCTTTCGTCCGCCGTCACCGCCATCTTCGCCCCGCAGTCCTTCGCCTGCGCCGCGAGGAGGTCGACATTGCCGTTGCCGGTCAGCGCCAGCACCTCGTAGCGATCCTGCCCGCCGAGCTGGCGCACCACGTCGAGCGTGCTGGTGCCGATGGAGCCTGTCGAGCCGAGAATGGTGATACGGCGCTTTTGCCGCGCGTCGGGAGCCATGGTGAAGTCCGCGATTTTCTTGTTATCGACAAAAGGCTCTACAGGCGAAAGACGCCTGCAACAAGTCATGGAAATGCTGTAAAGCGAAGGCTGCGCCAGTCTTCGCAAACCCGCGGCTTGACCTTTTCACCCGGACGGCCATAACGTCCCGGCAAAGCGGTCTTCCGCCCTGACGCGATTGGAGAAATCTGTGTACCGACGCCTGAGAGTATGGACCCTCGCCTGCCTCGCCTTCATGGCGGCAGCTCCGGCCTATGCCGACGAGCCGGTCCCGGGTGGTCTCGGCGGCACCTGGCTTGCCGAGGATATCGGCGGCAATGGTGTCATCGACGACCTGCAGACGACGCTGGAGATCAAGCCGGACGGCTCCTATGGCGGCAATGGCGGCTGCAACACCTATCGTGGCAAGCTGAAGGTGCAGAACGGCAACATCGCCTTTGCCCCCGCCGCCGCGACGCGCAAAATGTGCGCGCCGGCCATCATGGACCAGGAACAGAAATTCTTCGACGCGCTCGGCACCGTCACCTCGTGGAAGCTCGAAAACGGCATCCTGCACCTGACGGGCAAGGAAGGCGCCCCGGCGATCCGCCTTGCCGGCCTCAAGAACAACACCGACATCGTCATCCGCCTGCCGGGACCCGAACAGAGCGTGGCGCGCGAGACGATCAACTACCAGTGCGACGCCGAGCAGCGCGTCGTCGTCGAATATATCAATGCCGGTACGAATTCGCTTGCCGTATTGAAAATCGCCGAAGAGACGGTCATCGCCGCCAACGTCCTGTCCGCCTCCGGCGCCAAATATGCCGGCGGCCAGTATGAATGGTGGACGAAGGGCGACGAGGCGACGCTCTACGACCTGACCAAGGGCGAGAACGCACCAGGCGTCAACTGCCGCAAGACCGGCTGATCCGGCCGGTCACTGGAGGGGACCATCGCATGCCCACGTTCCGTGTCGGCCAGAAGGTCGTCTGCATCAACGACCGCTTCAAGAATGTCTCGATCGACCAGGGCATCCGCAAAGGGCAGGTCTATACGGTCCGCTGGACCGGCCACTACCGCCACTATGTCGATGGCGATTTCTACGGCATCAAGCTGGTCGAACTCTACCGCGGCAAGGACGACGGCCCGGAAGGCTACGGGGCCGACGACATGCCCTTCCGCGCCACCCGCTTCCGCCCCCTGGTCAGCGACCGGATCCGCAGCATGCTCGGCCTGAAAGCCCCGCAGCCGAAGGTCGTCACCAAACCCTCCGCCATCCCCTCCATTCGCCCCAAGCCACGCGTCGTCACGCCGGAGCGCGAGAAAGAGGACGTCTGATCCCTCCCAATCGGGGCGATGGCCCGCAATGCCTGGGCCAGACCTAGTCCAGCAGGTAACTCAACGCCCGACGCGCCATTGCGTGGAACGACACCGAAACGACCGTGCAGATCGCCACGATACCAGCGGTCGTCCAGTTTATCGGACCCGGATTTTCCTGAATCCCTGCCAGGGTGGGCGTCAAGGCCCCGCCAAAGCAACCGCGATGGCAATGCCATTGAGATAGCGCGCGGTCAGCTTAGCCTTCTCGTTCTGCCGGTTCTTCATATCTCCTCCCGGAAACCCCTACTCCAAGCTGCAATTTTTGATCGTAATCGTCGAGTGGAGCGTCGAAATTCTCATTCGATGCCGCCAGCGACCATGTCCGGATTTGCATGCAGGTCCGCGTGCGGAGAGCAGTATCCGGATACTTGTCGGAAGTGACGGCAGGAGCATCAAGGCAATGGTGATCCCGCCGCGATTCGAACGCGGGACCCCCAGATTAGGAATCTGGTGCTCTATCCTGCTGAGCTACGGGACCACTGACTGAACCCATACAAAAGCCGGGGCTTTTAGCCAAGCGATTTTCAGGCGGCGAGGCGGCTTTCGGCAAGCTTGACCCAATAGCTCACACCATGGGGTATCGCGTCGTCGTTGAAATCGTAGGCAGGGTGATGCAGGCCCGCGCTGTCGCCGTTGCCGAGGAAGACGAAGGCACCGGGGCGGGCGAGCAGCATGTAGGAAAAATCCTCGCCGCCCATCATCGGGTCCAGCGCGGGATCGACCGCAGCCTCGCCGGCGATTTCGCGCGCGACGGCAACGGCATGGTCGGTCTCGTCGGGATGATTGGCCGTGACGGGGTAGTTGCGGTGGTAGCCGACCGTGATCTCGGCACCATGCGCGGCGGCAAGGCCGCTGCAGATCTGGCGGATCCGGGCTTCGGCCTCGTGGCGCATCTCGGCGCTCAGGGTGCGCACCGTACCGGCAAGCTGCGCCGTCTCCGGGATGACGTTGTGGGCGAAACCGGCGTTGAACTTGGTAACAGAGACGACGAGGGAGGCTATCGGATCGGCGACACGCGAGACGATGGCCTGCAGCGCGGAAACCACCTGCGCACCGATGACAATCGGATCGACCGTCTTGTGCGGCAGGGCGGCATGGCCGCCGCGACCCTTCACCGTGATGTTGAACTCGTCGGTCGCTGCCATGATCGGGCCGGGGCGCGTGCCGAAGGAGCCGACCGGCATGCCGGGCAGATTGTGCATGCCGTAGACTTCGGCAATGCCGAAACGCTCCATCATGCCGTCCTTGACCATCTCGTTGCCGCCGCCGCCACCCTCTTCGGCCGGCTGGAAGATGACCGCGACATTGCCGGAGAAACTGCGCGTCTCGGCGAGATACTTCGCCGCGCCGAGCAGCATGGCCGTGTGCCCGTCATGGCCGCAGGCATGCATCTTGCCCCTGACGGTCGAGGCCCAGGGCTTTCCGCTCGTCTCCTCGATGGGCAGGGCATCCATGTCGGCACGAAGGCCGATGGTGCGCCCCGCAGCCTTGCCGCGGATAAGGCCGACGACGCCGGTGCGGCCGATGCCGGTCACGATTTCGTCGACGCCGAATTCACGCAGCTTTTCAGCGACGAAGGCGGCGGTCTTCTCCACCGCGAAGAGGATTTCCGGCTCCCGGTGGATGTGCCTGCGCCATTCGGCGATTTCATCCTGCATCTCTGCGGCGCGGTTGAGGATGGGCATGCAACACTTCCTGTCATTTCGGCCGCGAAAGCGGCCAACTGCATTCGATGGCTTTGCCATCACGGTGCCATATAGGTTAAATAGGGCGACGGTTCGAGACAACTCCCGATTTCGAGGTGAGACCCTTGCAGATGAACGGACGAACGACGCGCCGGAGCGCATGGCTATTGGGCTCCTGCCTGCTGCTCGCAGCCTCCCTTCTGGCGAACGCGGCAAGCGCCGCCCCGCGCATCCTGGTGGATGTCAACACGCTGAAGGTCATCGAGCATGAGGATGCCTTCCAGCGTTGGTATCCGGCCTCGCTGACCAAGCTGATGACGGCCTATACCGTGTTCCGCGCCGTCAAGGCCGGCGAGCTGACGCTGGAAAGCCCGGTCGTCATGAGCAAGCATGCCGCCGCCGAGCCGCCGAGCAAGATGTACTTCAAGCCCGGTCAGAAGATGACGCTCGACAGCGCGCTGAAGATCATCCTCGTCAAGTCGGCCAACGACGTTTCCGTCGCCATCGGCGAGACGATCTCCGGCTCCGAGCAGGCCTTCGTCGACCGCATGAACGCAGAGGCGGCCCGCATCGGCATGAGCTCCTCGCGCTTCATCAATCCCAACGGCCTGCCCGGCAAGGGCCAGTACACGACGGCACGCGACCTTGCGGTCCTTGCGGTAACGCTGAAGCGAGAATTCCCGCAATACGCCCCTTATTTCGCGCTGGAAGGCTTCACTACCGGCAAGAAGCAGTATCCGAATTTCAACATGCTGATCGGCCGGTTTGACGGCGCTGACGGCATGAAGACCGGCTTCATCTGCGCCTCCGGCTTCAACCAGGTGTCTTCGGCCACCCGCAACGGCCGCAGCGTCGTCTCCGTCGTGCTCGGCTCCGACAGCCTCGGCGCACGGGCGGACATTTCCGCCGGCATGCTGGAAAAGGGCCTGACGATGCGGGCGGGCAATGTACCGACGCTCGGCCAGCTTCGCCCCTATGGCGAGACTCGCGACATCGTCACCGACGTGTCGCAGGAAATCTGCTCGAAGCACGCAGCCAAGGTGCGCAGCGAAGGCCGTGACGAGGCCGGACGCCAGAAGCTCGTGTCACCCTACATCCATGAGCTCAACCGGCCGCTGAAGCTGGTCTTTGCCGGCCTCATGGGCGGCGACACGGCGAAGCCTGCCGGCAACGAGCAGGTCGCCGTCGGCGATACCGGCGGCCTTGCCAATGTGCCGATCCCGATTCCGCGTCCCACGACCTTCTGAACGGCCCCTTTTGACTGGCCCGTTTGATTGGCCCCATTTGATTGGAAAGACCATGACCCTTGCTGAGCGGCGCGTGCCGGTTTCCGTGTTGACCGGATTTCTGGGCGCGGGCAAGACGACCCTGCTCAACCGCCTGCTGAAGGATCCGACACTCACGGACACGGCCGTCATCATCAACGAATTCGGCGAGGTCGGCATCGACCATCTGCTCGTCGAACAGTCGAGCGACGGCGTCATCGAGCTTTCCGACGGGTGCCTGTGCTGCACCATCCGCGGCGAACTGGTCGATACGCTCGCCGACCTGATAGATCGCATGCAGACGGGCAAGATCCAGCCGCTGAAGCGTGTGGTGATCGAGACCACCGGCCTTGCCGATCCAGCACCGGTGCTGCAATCCGTCATGGGCAATCCCGTGATCAGCCAGTCCTTCAGCCTCGACGGCGTGATAACAGTGGTCGATGCCGTCAACGGCCTGTCGACGCTCGCCAACCATCCGGAAGCCGTCAAGCAGATCGCCGTCGCCGACCGCGTGCTGATCAGCAAGATCTCGCTTTCAGATGCCGCAACGGTAGAGGCGGTGAAGCGGGAGATTGCCGCACTCAATCCACGGGCAAGCATCGTGGATATCGACACGCCTGGTCTCGTCGGCCCCGCCCTCCTCGCCAATGGACTTTACGATCCCGGCAGCAAGATTCCTGACGTCCGCCGCTGGCTGCAAGAGGAAACACACGACCACCATGATCATGGGCACCACCACGATCATGAGCACCATCACCATGGGCATGATCACGGGCATCACCACCACGACCACCAGCACGCCCATGACGTGACCCGCCACGACGCGACGATCCGCTCCTTCAGCATCGTGCACGACCGCCCGGTCGATCCGATGGCGCTGGAAATGTTCATCGACCTGCTGCGCTCCGCGCACGGAGAAAAGCTCCTGCGCATGAAGGGCATCGTGCTGATGTCGAACACGCCGGAGCGGCCGCTGGTGCTGCAGGGTGTACAGAGCGTCTTTCATCCGCCGGAGCGCCTTTCCGCCTGGCCCGACCCGGCGGACCGCCGCACACGACTGGTGCTCATCACCAAGGACCTGCCGGAAGCCTTCGTGCGCGACCTCTTCGATGCGTTTACCGGCACTCCCAGGATCGACCGGCCGGACCGCGCCGCGCTTTCCGACAACCCGCTCGCCATTCCGGGCCTGCGCCTCTGACCGCAGCACGGCAAAAGAACCGGATGCAGGGGACATCCGGGTCTTTGGGGAGGTCAGTCTGGGCGATGTTTACTTGCAGACCTTGATCTTCTTGATGACGACGTTGCCGTAGTAGTCGTAGGACTTCACCTTCTTGATGAAGCAATAGGGCTCGTAGCCGTAGCTGTAGTAGCCGGCCTGCGAGGGCGCCGCGAAGGAGACGGCGGCGACGAGGGCAACGGTGGCGGAAACGATGATCTTGCGCATGGGGTCTCTCCTGATCTCTGGTAAGGATGAGCCTCTCTCATCCGGTGATCAGAAGGTCGCACATCGCCCCGCCGCCCGCTGTTCCGCAGGAAACAGGCGGGCTCTCTCCTCTGAAATCAGAAGCGGGCGCCGGCGAAATGGGCGATCTGCGCGCCGAGTTCGTAATAGCCCTCGCGCATCGAGCGGAAGGACTGCGCTTCGGGTTCGCTTACCGGCAACGGCAGGTCCCGTTCGGCGATCTCGCCGGAAACGAGCTCCGCCAGCGTGCGGCCGAAGACAGTGCCCGGCGCGATGCCGCGGCCGTTGTAGCCGGAAAAGCCGATGACGTTGTCGGCAAGGCGGTGGAAGCGCGGCAGGTTGTCCGTGGTCATGCCGATCTTGCCGTACCATTCCGCCTCGAAAGCGACGTCGCCGATAGCGGGAAAGAGCTTTTTCAGCGCGCGCCGCGCCCAGGCCTTGTGGATGCCTGTGCCCGCGCCGCGCAGCGCCCCGACACTGCCGAACACCAGTCGGCCACGCTTGTCGAAGCGGAAGGAGGAGAGCACTTCCTTCGTGTCCCAGGCGCCCTGGCGCTCCGGCAGGATCCTTGCCTGCATCTCGGGCGAAAGCGGAACGGTGGCGAAGTTGAAGTAGGGCAGATGCACGAGCTCGGTGCGCACCTCGGTCCAGGGCGCGACCGTATAGGCGTTGGTCGCAACCACCACCCAGTCCGCCGTGACGGAGCCGCGCGCGGTCCTCACCGTCCAACGTTTTCCGGTTCGCTCTGCGCCCGTCACCGGGCTTGCCGTGAAGACCTGGGCACCCGCTGCAATCGCCGCACGGGCAAGGCCGCGCGCATAGGCCAGCGGCTGGATCGTGCCGGCGCGCATGTCGAGAAGCGAGCCGGCATAAGCCTCGGTGCCCACCTTCGCCGCCGTCTCGGCGGCATCCAGCAGGCGCACCGGGGCGCCGCGACGGGCCCACTGCTCTGCGCGCTGCTTCAATTCGTCGAGACCCGCCTTTCCGACGGCGCAATGCAGCGTGCCCGCCGGATTGATCTCGCAGTCGATGGCATGCTTTTCGACGAGATCGAACACCGCACGGGGCGCATTGCCGAGAAGTTCCAGCAACCGGCCGCCGTGCACGTCGCCGAGCACGCCCGGCAACTCGTCCGGCATGACCCACATGCCCGCATTGACGAGGCCGACATTGCGGCCCGACCCGCCATAGCCGATCTCCGCGCCTTCAAGCAGGATGACCCGCGTGCCGCGCTCGGCCAGATGCAGCGCCGCCGAAAAGCCGGTATACCCGCCGCCGACGATGACGACATCCGCCTCCGCGTTGCCGGAAAAGGCAACGGTTTCGGGGGCGGGCGGAGCGGTCATCTCCCAAAGGCCATGGGAGCGCGGATCGTTGAGCATGGGCGTCAGTCTTTTCCGGAGGAGGAGGATTTCTCGCCGCACAATCGGCCATGCGGCACGACGACTAAAGCAAAAAATGAGAACGGGGTCATGCCCCCGCCGCATGATCGGTCGCGGAAATCCTACGCCGGGACCTGCTTGGAGATCCAGGCGCGAAATGCCTGACTCAGCGGGTTTTCAAGCTTTCCCTCCGGCACGACGAGATAATAGCTGTTCTCCGTCTCCATCGGCCGGTCGAAAACGACGGCAAGCCGGCCGTTCGCCAGCTCCTGCTCGATCAGATAATACGGCAGGAGCGCGAAGCCGAGCCCGGCGACGGCCGTCTCGATGACCATGGAGAACTGGTCGAAGCGGTGGCCGCGATAGGCCGTATCCGCCGAGCCACCGTTCAGCTCGAACCATTGTGCCCAGAGCTTCGGCCGCGTCGCAAGATGCAGGAGCGGTGCTCTTTCCAGGTCCTTCGGCTCAGCAAGGTTCCAGGATTTTACCAGTTCCGGGCTCGCCGCGGGCAGGATGACCTCGCTGCACAGATAGGAGCAGGCCGCCCGCGCCCAGACCGGCTGGCCGTAGTGGATCGCAAGATCGAAATTCTCCTCGTCGAAATCGAATGGCGCCGAGCGCGAGGCGATGTTGACGATCGTGCCCGGATTTTCCGCAAGAAAACCCGGAATGCGCGGCGTCAGCCAGCGGCTTCCGAACGTCGGCAGCGTCGCGATGGAAAGGCTGTGCTCGGAAGAGGCCGACGCCATGGCGCGCAGCATGGTCTCTTCCGTCTGATGCAGCAGCTTGCGTACTTCCGGCAGGAAACGGCGGCCGTCGTCGGAGAGCACCACGCGCTGGCGCACACGCTCGAAGAGCAGCACGCCGAGCTGTTCCTCGAGGTCCTTGATCTGGCGGCTGACGGCACTCTGGGTGAGGTTCAGCTCATGGGCCGCCTGCGTGAAGCTGCCATGACGGGCAGCACATTCGAACGCTTGCAGCGTGGTGACGTCAGGAATCAGCCTTCGACTGAGCTTCATTCTTTCCTCGCATCAACATAGTCAGAACGGTCGCAATCGCGGGAAGAAACGATCCGGTATGATCCGTTTTGAGAATGATCAGGGCCTCCCACCCTTCTAAAGCAATTCCACGAAAAGTGTGAAGCGGTTTTCCTGGAATTGCGCAACACCGAGATGAGATCACTCGCCATGAAAGCAAATTCGCACGTTTCCGCCGACACGATCCGCGCGGACTTCTCCACCGCCATGTCCGCCATGTATCGCACCGAGGTTCCGGCCTATGGCACGCTGATGGCGCTGGTGGCCGATGTGAACGCCGAGAC
The DNA here is from genome assembly GCF_028534175.1 of Shinella sp. HY16. Taxonomy (NCBI): domain Bacteria; kingdom Pseudomonadati; phylum Pseudomonadota; class Alphaproteobacteria; order Hyphomicrobiales; family Rhizobiaceae; genus Shinella; species Shinella sp. HY16. Next base: position 3,558,024 of record NZ_JAHYXL010000001.1, read on the forward strand.
GCTCGCCGCCGACCCCGTCCTCAAGGAGCGTCTCGAGGCGACGGACACGCTGGAGCGCATCTCCGAGGAACGCCACGGCGCCATCCGCCTCGGCACGCCGGAAGAGCTTTCCATGATGCGCCGCGCCTTTGCCGTCATGGGCATGTATCCGGTGGGCTACTACGATCTCTCCACCGCGGGCGTGCCGGTGCATTCCACCGCCTTCCGCCCGGTCGGCGAGGAAAGCCTCAACCGCAATCCCTTCCGCGTCTTCACCTCGCTGCTGCGCCTCGATCTCATCGCCGACGAGACACTGCGCGAGGAAGCGGCCGACGTGCTCGCCGCGCGAAAGATCTTTACCGACGAAGCCGTCAGGTTCATCGAGAAGGCCGAACGCGACGGCGGCCTCGATGCGGCCGATGCCGCCCGCTTCGTCACCGAACTGCTGGAAACCTTCCGCTGGCACGATCAGGCCATCGTCAGCACCGGTATGTACAAGCGCCTGCACGATGCGCATCGTCTGATCGCCGACGTCGTCTCCTTCAAGGGTCCGCACATCAACCACCTGACGCCGCGCACGCTCGACATCGACAAGGTGCAGGCCCGCATGCCGGAAGAGGGCATCGCCCCTAAGGCCGTCGTCGAAGGTCCGCCGACCCGAACCTGCCCGATCCTCCTGCGCCAGACCTCGTTCAAGGCCCTGGAAGAGGCCGTCTCCTTCATCGGCGCCGACGGCACCTGGCAGGAAGGCTCCCACACGGCCCGCTTCGGCGAGATCGAGCAGCGCGGCGTGGCGCTGACGCCGAAGGGCCGCGCGCTCTATGACAGGCTGCTGACCGAGACGCGCGCCCGCGTGCGTCCTGCCGCTGACGGCTCTAACGCTGACGAATACGAAGCCGCTCTCTCCGACGTCTTCAAGACCTTTCCCGATGATTGGGACGGCATCCGCAAGGCAGGCCTCGGCTACTTCACCTACTCCCTGACACAGAAGGGCAAGGCCGTCACCGGCCGCAACGCCGATCTCGAAACGGCGATCGAAGCCGGCCTCATCCGCTTCGATCCGATCGTCTACGAGGACTTCCTGCCGGTCAGTGCCGCAGGCATCTTCCAGTCGAACCTCGGCGACGACGCGACCCAGGACTTCGTCGCAAGCCCGAACCAGGTGATGTTCGAGCGCGATCTCGGCGCCGCCGTGCTCGACGAATTCGCGCACTATGCCGCCATCCAGCGCGCGTCGCTTGAAATGTGCCTCGGCATCGTCAACATGGCTGCCGCTGCGGAGTGACGGAAGAACGCATGATCGAGGCACGCCATATCGAAGTACTGAAAGGCATCACCGGCGAGAAGGGCCTTCTCACCGAGGAAGCCGACATGGCTGCCTACGAGACCGGCGCGCGCTATGACAAGGGCCGCGCCGCTTTCGTCGCGCGTCCGGCCACGACGGCAGAGGCCTCTGCTGTCGTCTCCTACTGCGTGAAGAACGCCATCGCCCTCGTGCCGCAATCCGGCAATACCGGTCTCGTCTCCGGCTCGACGCCTGACGGTAGCGGCCTTCAGGGTGTGCTCAGCCTCGACCGCCTGAACGCGCCCTTCGAGCTCGACCGGATAAACCGTTCCGTCACGGCCGGAGCGGGTCTGCGCCTTTCCGACCTCAACGGCCGGCTCGAAGAGAGCGGCCTGTTCTTTCCGATCGACCTCGGCGCCGACCCGCGTCTTGGCGGCATGATCGCGACGAACACCGGCGGTTCGCGCTTCCTGCGCTACGGCGACGTGCGCCGCAACGTTCTCGGCCTCACGGTGGTGCTCGCCGACGAGGCCGGCACCGTGCTCGACCTGTCTTCGGATCTGCGCAAGAACAATACCGGTGTCGACTGGAAGCAGCTTTTCATCGGTACGTCGGGCGCTTTCGGCATCGTCACCGAATGCGTGCTGAACCTCGAACCGGCACCGAAACAGTCTGCCACCGCCCTGCTCGTGCCCGCCTCGGCAGAGCAGGTGGCAACGCTGCTCGTCGCCATGGAAGACGCGCTCGGCAGCTACCTCTCGGCTTTCGAAGGCATGTCCGGCAACGCGGTCGCCGCCGCGCTCGACCATGTGCCGTCGCTGCGCAACCCTTTCCAGGGTGGCGTGGTGCCCGACTTCGTCATCCTTGCGGAGATCTCCCGTTCAAGCCCGCCGCGCGAGGGCGAGCAGCCGCTTGATGCGGTGCTGGAGGAGGTGCTGGCCGCGATTTGGGAGCGCGAGGATGCGCCGCTCGCCGACGCATTCGTCGGCCCGCCGCACGAGATCTGGGCGCTGCGCCATGCACTGTCCGAAGGCGTGAAGCATCGTGGACGATTGATCGCCTTCGATCTGTCCTTCCGCCGGGGTGACATCATGCCCTTCCTCGCCCATATGAAGGCGGACATGCCTGACCATTTCGAGGACGTCACGATCTGCGACTTCGGCCATATCGGCGACGGCGGTGTGCACTTCAATCTGGTCGTCGCGAAGGATGATCCTCGGCTCGCCGATCCCGATTTCGAAGCGGATCTGCGCGAATGGGTCTTCACCGTCGCCGTCGAGCAATTCGGTGGCAGCTTCAGCGCGGAACACGCCATCGGCCGCAAGAACCAGGTTTTTTATGACAGATACACCCCGGAAAAGCTCCGCAAGCTCGCGGCCGGACTGAAGACCATCACCTCGCCGGGCCCGCTCGGCGCGATCACCTTTTAAGAAACCGACAGGGAGACACCCCATGACGAACGTCGACGTGAAACAGGAAACCGCAGCCCTTCTCGACAAGCTCGGCGTTGCCCGCAGCGCCTGGCAGGGCGGCGACATGGCCTCCTACAGCCCCGTCAGCGGCGAGGAGATCGGCAAGCTGAAGACCGTCTCGGCCACTGACACAAACAAGGCGATCGACGCCGCCCACGACGCCTTCAAGGCCTGGCGTCTCGTGCCCGCGCCCAAGCGCGGCGAACTCGTTCGCCTGCTCGGCGAGGAACTGCGCGCGTCCAAGGCCGATCTCGGCCGCCTCGTTTCCATCGAAGCCGGCAAGATCACCTCGGAAGGTCTCGGCGAAGTGCAGGAAATGATCGACATCTGCGATTTCGCCGTCGGTCTCTCCCGCCAGCTCTACGGTCTGACCATCGCCACCGAGCGCCCCGGCCACCGCATGATGGAAACCTGGCACCCGCTCGGCGTCGTCGGTATCATCTCCGCCTTCAACTTCCCGGTCGCCGTCTGGTCGTGGAACGCCGCACTCGCCCTCGTCGCCGGCAATTCCATCGTCTGGAAGCCCTCCGAAAAGACCCCGCTGACGGCGCTTGCCTGCCAGGCGATCTTCGAGCGCGCCGTCGCCCGCTTCGGCGATGCCCCGGCGAACCTGTCGATCGTCCTCATCGGCGACCGCACCATCGGCGAAGCCCTCGTCGACAACCACAAGGTCGCGCTCGTCTCGGCCACCGGCTCCACCCGCATGGGCAAGGAAGTCGGCCCGCGTCTCGCCAAGCGTTTTGCCCGCTCGATCCTCGAACTCGGCGGCAACAATGCCGGCATCGTCTGCCCCTCGGCCGATCTCGACATGGCGCTGCGCGCGATTGCCTTCGGTGCGATGGGCACCGCCGGCCAGCGCTGCACGACGCTGCGCCGCCTCTTCGTGCATGACAGCGTCTACGACCAGCTCGTGCCGCGCCTGAAGAAGGCCTATACCAGCGTTTCCGTCGGCAACCCGCTGGAAACCTCGGCCCTCGTCGGCCCGCTCGTCGACAAGCAGGCTTTCGACGGCATGCAGAAGGCGCTGGAAGCGGCCAAGGCCGAAGGCGGTTCCGTCACTGGTGGCGAGCGCGTTGCCGACGCCGGCAAGGACACGGCCTACTATGTCAAGCCGGCCATCGTCGAAATGCCGAAGCAGGCCGGCCCGGTTCTCGAAGAAACCTTCGCGCCGATCCTCTACGTCATGAAGTACTCCGACTTCGACGCCGTTCTTGACGATCACAACGCTGTCGCCGCCGGCCTCTCCTCGTCGATCTTCACGCTCAACGTCCAGGAGGCCGAACGCTTCCTGTCGGTCGACGGTTCGGATTGCGGCATCGCCAATGTCAACATCGGCACGTCCGGCGCCGAAATCGGCGGCGCCTTCGGCGGCGAGAAGGAAACCGGCGGCGGCCGCGAGAGCGGCTCCGACGCCTGGAAGGCTTACATGCGCCGCGCCACCAACACGGTGAACTATTCGAAGGCCCTGCCGCTCGCCCAGGGCGTCTCCTTCGATATCGAGTAATCGGCCATGACCGTCGCTAGCAAAATCGAGGAGGCGGGCTTCCAGCCCGCCTCGCGCATCGCCGCCATCGGCGTCTCCAAAATCCTGCAGATCGGCGCCCGCGCCTCTGCCATGAAGAAGGACGGCCTGCCGATCATCATTCTCGGCGCGGGCGAGCCGGATTTCGACACGCCCGACAACGTGAAGGCTGCCGCCAAGGCCGCCATCGACCGTGGTGACACCAAGTACACCGCGCTCGACGGCACGCCGGAGCTGAAAAAGGCGATCACCGAAAAATTTCGCCGCGAAAACAATGTCGACTACGCGCTCGACGAAGTCACCGTCGCGACAGGCGCCAAGCAGATCCTGTTCAACGCCTTCATGGCGACGGTCAATCCAGGCGATGAGGTGATCATCCCGACGCCCTACTGGACGTCCTATTCCGACATCGTGGAGATCTGTGGCGGCGTGCCGGTGCTGATCCCCTGCGACGCCGAAGCCGGTTTTCGCCTGAAGGCCGAGCAGCTCGAAAAAGCGATCACGCCGAAGACCCGCTGGGTGCTGTTCAACTCGCCCTCGAACCCCTCGGGCGCCGCTTATGGCGAAGCCGACTACCGCCCGCTGCTCGACGTGCTGCTGAAACACCCGCATGTCTGGCTGATGGTCGACGACATGTACGAACACATCGTCTACGATGGATTCAACTTCGTCACCCCCGTTGCCATCGAACCGCGGCTGAAGAGCCGTGCGCTCACCATCAACGGCGTCTCGAAGGCCTATGCCATGACCGGCTGGCGCATCGGCTATGCCGGTGGCCCGAAGGCGCTGATCAAGGCCATGGCGGTGATCCAGAGCCAGGCGACCTCCTGCCCCTCCTCCGTCAGCCAGGCCGCCTCCGTCGAGGCGCTGAACGGTCCGCAGGAGTTTCTGAAGGACCGCCAGGCGAGCTTCAAGCACCGCCGCGATCTCGTCGTCTCCGCATTGAACGCCATCCCCGGCCTCACCTGCCGCACGCCCGAGGGTGCCTTCTACACCTTCGCCGGCTGCGCTGGCGTGATCGGCAAGGTGACACCCAGGGGCAAGAGCATCGAGGCAGACAGCGACTTCACGGACTATCTCCTCGAAGACGCCCATGTCGCCGTCGTTCCAGGTTCGGCCTTCGGCCTCTCGCCCTATTTCCGCATCTCCTACGCCACGTCGGAAGCCGAATTGGCGGAAGCGCTGAAGCGCATCGCAGACGCCTGCGCCCGGCTCGTCTGAGCGGCAAAGCAAAAATCGGCAAAAGAAAAGGGGCCTCGCAAGAGGCCCCATTTTTATGGGTTCGCGCCTTGTGGCGTTCTCTACTTCCCCGCGGCTGAGCCACAGATGCGAAAACGCCCCGGCCTTCTGGCCGGGGCGTTTAATGGGCTTTAAAAATCAGGCGGCGCGGGCGCCGTGGTGCTCCTGGGCGTAGTAGTGACCGAAACGGTTGGCGAGGAAGGCGTCGAGGGCGATTTCTTCCTGGCGAACAAAACCTTCGGCGCGCAGCGACCCGTCGGCGAGCATGTCGAGCACGGCGCAGATCGAGCCGGCCGTGGTGATCTGGATGGCCGAATGCAGGGCGCCGGCGACCGGGGCGCTGTAAACCTTGTTGGCGTAGGTTTCCTGAATCAGGCGACCGCCCTTGCGACCCGAGACGGTGACGAAGATGATGACGACGTCCTGCGTGGTGGTCGGCAGGGCGTTTTCGAAAATGTCCTTCAAAACTTCGCGGCGGTGACGCAGGCCCAGGTCGTTCAAGAGCGCCTTCATGATGGCGGCGTGGCCGGGATAGCGGATCGTCTTGTAGTTCAGCGTGCGAACCTTGCCCTTCAGCGTCTCGCAGAGCGTGCCGAGGCCGCCCGAGGTGTTGAAGGCTTCATAGGTGACGCCGTCGAGCGAGAATTCCTCGCGCTCTTCGAGGGCCGGAACCTCGATCAGCGCGCTTTCGACGATGGCTTCGCAGGGCTCGATATATTCGTTGATAACGCCGTCCGTGCTCCAGGTCAGGTTATAGTTGAGCGCGTTGGACGGGTACTGCGGCAGCGCGCCGACGCGCATGCGCACGCTTTCGAGCGAATCGAAACGGCTGGCGAGATCGTTGGCGACGATGGAGATGAAACCCGGTGCAAGGCCGCACTGCGGGATGAAGGCCGTCTTGGCGTTTTCCGCGATGCGCTTGACCTGGCGGGTGGATTCGACGTCTTCCGTGAGGTCGAGATAGTGCAGGCCCGCGTCTGCTGCGGCTTCCGCGATGGCGACCGTCAGATGATAGGGCGCAGCGGAGAGGACGGCGAACTTGCCGGCGAGCAGGGCGCGGAGCGCGGCGCCGTCGGCGATATCGACCACGGCGGTCGAAACGGCATCGTGGCGCTCGATGGCGGCAAGCTGCTCGTCCGAACGGTCCGCGACGGTGACGCGGTAATCCCCGCTGTGAGCCAGCATGCGGGCGATGGTGGAGCCGATCTTGCCCGCGCCGATGACGACGATGTCCTTCATGTGATTTCCCTCCGGCATGAATTGATGCGTTTATTTTGAGAGGGAAGACTGTCGATTTAAAGCGCCATATCCGGCATAATCAATCATCAATATCGGCAGAATGACGGTTAAAATGAGCATTTCGACGCTAGGTGCCAAGGATCGCGAACTTCTCGCCATCCTCAGCGAGAACGCCCGCGAACAGACAGCCACGATCGCCCGCAAACTGGGTCTATCACGCACGACCGTGCAGGCAAAAATCGACCGGCTGGAGCGGGACGGCGTGATCGCCGGCTATGGCGTCAAGCTTTCGGACGCCTATGAGAGCGGTATGGTGAAGGCGCATGTACTGATCACCATCGCGCCGAAGACGCTGGCGCGCATCACCACGGAACTGCACGCCATCTCGGCCGTACGCACCCTACATTCGGTAAGCGGCAGTTTCGACCTGATTGCCGTGGTCGAGGCAACGTCGATCGCCGAACTCGATCACCTGATCGACCGCATCGGCGCTATCGACGGCGTGGAACGCACACTGTCGTCGATCATCCTGTCGACGCGGATCAGGCGATAGGCTGCCACATCGGACCAGGCGACCCCAGCCAAGGCTCTCCACCTCTCCGCGGTCATCGTCGGCCTTGAGCCGAGGATCCATGCCACAAACTCAAGCTACGCCGCACTGCGGTGGATTCGTCGTGCAACCGCCTCAGGCGATGAACCGCTCCGGTCGGTAAGGCCCGATATTGATGACCGTGCGCTCGCCCAGCATCTTTTCCGCCAGCACACGGCCGGTGATCGGGCCCAGCGTCATGCCGTGATGGGCGTGGCCGAAGGCGAACCAGAGGCCGGAATGGCGCGGCGCCTTGCCGATAACAGGCATCATGTCCGGCGTGCAAGGGCGGGCGCCCATCCAGGGCTCCTCGTCGCGTCGCTCGGCGAGCGGGAAGAACTCGCGCGCCACCTTTTCCGCCCTGCGAAGCTGCACCGGCGTCTTGCGCGTGTCGCGCTTGGCGAATTCGGCGCCGGTCGTCAGGCGGATGCCACGTTGCATCGGCGCGAGGAAATAGCCGCGTTCAGCATCGAGCACCCAATTGTTGAGCTTCGCACCGTCTTCCGTGCCGTAGTGCATGTGATAGCCGCGTTTCACCGCCAGCGGGAAGCGGTAGCCGAGCTTGCGCGTCACCGTATCGGCCCAGGGACCGAGCGCCACGACGACCTCTTTGCCTTCCAGCGGTCCCTCCGGCGTGGCGATGCGCCAGCCCTCGCCTTCAAGCACATGTTCGATGGTCGCCGCATCACCCGACTTCAGCGCGCCGCCGAGCGACTGGAAATAGGCAAGGTAGCGTTTCAGCAGGCTCTGCGGGTCGAGGATCGACCAGGGATCGGTCCAGCGCAGGCCGCCGGTGAGCTCCACGCGAATGGACGGCTCGGCCTCGGCGACCTCCCGGGTCGTCAGCTTCTGGTGGTTGACACCGAAATTGGCGGAGAGTTTTTCCGCATCCGCATAGGCCTTGTCACGTTCCTTCTCGGTGCGAAACACCTTCATCCAGCCGTCCTTGCGGATGAGGTCTTCAGCGCCCGAGGCGGCGATGAGGTCGGCATGCTCGGAAATCGAGTTCTCGATCAACGGTGCATAGAGATGGGCGATGCTCTGGTGCTGGCGAAAACCGGAATGCCACCAGTAGCGGGCAAGGAACGGGATAATGCCGGGGATTGCCGAGGGATGGTAGTGCGCGTCGATCGTGTTGTTCAACGCATAACGGAAGAGCGCACCGAAATCGTGCGGGAAGCCGTAAGGGAAAACGCCCTCGCGCTGGATGAGGCCGGCATTGCCGTAAGAGGTCTCTTCCGCAGCCCCGCGCCGGTCGACGAGCACCACCGACTTGCCGCGCCGTGCCAGATGAATCGCGGTCGAAATACCAACAACACCCGCGCCGAGAACGATGACATCCGTCTTCATATGCCTGCCCCAAGGATCTTTCGTTTGCACATCAATGCATGCGTGCACCGGCAAGACAAGGCGCCCGCAGCGCCGGCTACTGGCCTGCCAGCCGCAACAGGTTCTCGATCGCCGCCCGCTCGAAACCGCCGATGCCCTCGGAAATATCGGCCTTGATCGCCGCCGCCACCGCATCCTCATCGCGCTTGCGTAGCGCCTCGATGGCCTCCTGGTGGCGATCGACGAAGTAGAGCTGGGCGACATGTTCCATGGCGATACCGAGGAAGGGGCCGAGCTGGAGCCAGATGCTCTCCACCATCGGCATGATCACCTGCTCGGGATTGGCGGTGTAGAGCGTGCGATGGAATTCCTGGTTCAGGAGCAGAGCGTTCGCATTGTCTTTGCGCCCGATCGCCTCATCCTGCGCCTTGTCGATCTCTTCCAGCCGGTCGATCCGGCGCTCGGTGATATGCGGTACCGCCCGGCGCGCGGCGTGCTGCTCCAGCACGGAACGCAGCGAGACGAGCTCGCTGAACCGGTCCGCCGTCATGCGCGGCACCATGATGCGCCTGTTGTCGAGCACGCGCAGCGCCCCTTCGGACGAAAGGCGGCGCAGCGCCTCGCGCACCGGCGTCGGGCTGCTCTCCATCGCTTCGGCAATGCCGCGGATCGTCAACGATTCCCCCGGCCGGATCGAGCCGACCATGATCGCCTGGCGCAGGCGCCGATGCGCATATTCATGCGTCGTCATCCCGTCCGGCCGGTCCAGCGGCTCAAGCGCCAAATTGCCCAATCCATCCCTCCACGAAAGGCTGCAGATGCTATCCTATGCTTTGTGACAGGTTCTAGCAGCTTGACCCCCGACAAGAAAGTGTGCATATTTTGAAAATGTGATCACAAAAATAATTATGTGATACGGAAGGGAACCATGACTCCGAACGATGATGCCAATTGGCTGATCAATGCCGACGGCGTGGAGAGCATCCAGGCCGTGGTCTGCGACCTGAACGGCATCCTGCGCGGCAAGCGCGTGCCCGTCGGGCAGGCGGAAAAGGTGCTGAAGGGCGGCATTCGCATGCCGCTGTCCATCGTCGGCGTGGACGTGTGGGGTGAGGACATCGTCGGCTCAAGCCATGTCTTCGCCTCGGGCGACATGGACGGCATCTGCGCCGCAACCGGTCGTGGCGCGCTCCCCGTCAGCTGGACGTTGAAGCCGTCCGCCGTCGTGCCGCTCTGGCTGTTCAAGGAGGACGGCACGCCCTTCCTTGCCGACCCGCGCCAGGCCCTCGCCAATATCGTGCGCCAGTACCACGAACTCGGCCTGCGCCCCGTCGTCGCCTCGGAAATGGAATTCTACCTGATCGACGCCGAGCCCGACCATGCACAGCCGCCGATCTCGCCCTATACCGGCAAGCGGCTCGACTCCGACGCCATCCTCTCCATCGACGAGCTCGACGATTTCGGCCAGTTCTTTTCCGACGTCTATGCGGAATGCGAACGGCAGAATGTGCCGGCGGATTCGGCCGTCGCCGAAAACGGTATCGGCCAGTTCGAAATCAACCTGATGCATTCCGACGACCCGTTGAAGGCCGCCGACGACGCGCTGTTCTTCAAGCGCATCATCAAGGGCGTCGCGCGCAAGCATGGTTTTGCCGCCACCTTCATGGCAAAGCCCTACGGCATGCGCTCCGGCAGCGGCATGCACATGCATTTCAGCCTGATCGACGAGGACGGCAACAACGTCTTCGACAACGACACGCCCGAAGGCTCTGATATCATGAAACATGCCGTCGCGGGCCTGACGCGCGGCATGGCGGAATCGACGTTGCTCTTCGCGCCGCATTTCAATTCCTACCGCCGCCTGCGCCCGGATACGCATGCCCCCACCTCCGTTTCGTGGGGCTACGAGAACCGCACCGCTGCCATCCGCATCCCCGGCGGCAGCAACAAGGCGCGCCGCATCGAGCACCGCGTCGCCGGCGCCGATGCCAACCCCTATCTCGTCATGGCCGGCATTCTCGGCGCCGCCCTTGTCGGCATCCGCAACAAGTGGGAGCCGCCGGCACCGGTCTCGGGCCGGGCCTATCTCTCGCAGCTGCCGCGCATCCCCTCGGAATGGGGCTCTGCCGTCACCGCCTTCGAGAACGGCTCGATCGTCTCGGAGATCTTCGACACGGATCTCCGCTCCATGCTGATCGCCTGCAAGCGGCAGGAAATCGCCGGTTTTGCCGAACAGGTGACCGACTTCGAATTCAGCGCCTACCTGGAAATCGTCTGATGGCCAACACCCAGTCCTATGCCGGCAACGGCGCCTATCCCGACAGCTACTACGCCGCCTCCCGCAACATCATCCGCACACCGAAGGTGCTGGAAGGCGCTGTCACCGCCGACGTCGCCGTGCTCGGCGCCGGCTATTCCGGCCTCTCCACCGCCATCCACCTTGCCGAAAAGGGCTACAAGGTCGTGATGGTCGAGGGCGCCGGCATCGGCTGGGGCGCCTCGGGCCGCAACGGCGGCCAGATCGTCAATGGCCTCAACGCCAGCCTCGACACGATCAAGCGCCGCTACGGCGACCAGGCCGGCGCCTTCGTCGGCGGCCTGGTGCAGGAAGGCGGCAAGATCATCCGCCGCATCGTCTCGCAATACGATATCGATTGCGACATGAAGACCGGCAATATCTATGCCGCCTATACGCCTGCCCACATGAAGGACCTCGAGCACAAGAAGGCCCTTTGGAAGAGCTACGGCATGGACGACCACCAGATGCTCGACAAGGCGGCGATCAGCAAGCTGGTCAACACCGATGCCTATATCGGCGGCATGCTGGACACGACCGGCGGCCACATGCACCCGCTCAACCTCACCCTCGGCGAGGCCAAGGCGCTCGAATCGCTCGGCGGCGTAATCTACGAACAGTCGCCCGTCACCCGCGTCGAGCACGAGGCGGAAAAGCCCGTCATCCACACGGCGAAGGGCAGCGTCACCGCCAAGGTCGCCGTGCTTTGCGGCAATGCCTATCTCGGCCATGTCGTGCCGAAACTGGTTTCGCGCGTCATGCCCGTCTCCACCCAGATGGTCGCCACCGAGCCGCTCGGCGCCGAGCGCGCTGATGCGCTGATCCCGAGCGACATGTGCGTCGAGGACGTCCGCTACATCCTCGACTACTTCCGCCTCTCCGCCGACAAGCGCATGATTTTCGGCGGCGGCACCGTCTATGGCGGCACCGACCCGGCGGACGTGCGCGCAAAAATCCGCCCAAACCTCGAAAAGGTCTTCCCCTCGCTGAAGGGTGTAAAAATCGACTACGCCTGGAGCGGCAACTTCGCCCTCTCCTTCTCGCGCGTGCCGCAGATGGGCAAGATCGGCAAGAACACCTATTTTGCCCACGGCTACAGCGGCCACGGCGTCACCGGCTCGCATCTCTTCGGCCGCATCCTCTCGGAAGCGGTCGATGGCGATCTCTCGCGCTTCAGCCAGTTCGAAAAGCTGCCCTGGATTCCCTTCCCGGGTGGGCGCATGTTCCGTGCGCAATATTCCACCATCGGCTCCTGGTGGTATCAGTTCAAGGACGCCTTCGGCCTTTAAGGCCCGACACATTTCAGAACGGCAGGGCCGGCGCTTGCGCCGGCCTTTTGCTTGCCCCTTGCGTACTGTCACAAGCGGGATTATGCCTTGCCTTGCTCTAACGGGGTGCCAGCGGGTTTTTTTGATCCACTGGCTGAGAGGCGGTCTCGCCAACCCGAAGAACCTGATCCGGCTCGTACCGGCGGAGGGATTAGACGGCACATCCTGCGCCCTACTCCCGTTTTGTGAACAACAAGGAGGCGCGGATGCGCAAGACACTTTTCTCCACCATCGCGGCACTGGCCGTTTCCCTCGCCCTTCCCGCGCTCGCGCAGGAAAAGACGCTGACCGTCTACACCTATGAGAGCTTCGTCGCCGAATGGGGCCCCGGCCCGAAGGTCAAGGAAGCCTTCGAGAAGACCTGCGGCTGCACGGTCGAATGGGTCGGCGTCGCCGATGGCGTGGAACTTCTGACGCGCCTGAAGCTCGAAGGCGAAAGCACCAAGGCCGACCTCGTTCTCGGCCTCGACACCAACCTCATCACCGAGGCCAAGGCGACTGGCCTCTTCGAGGCGCATGGCCTTTCGCCGGCGGACCTCACCGTGCCGGGCGGCTTCTCCGACGACACATTCCTGCCCTACGACTACGGCCATTTCGCCGTCGTCTATGACAGCGAGACGCTGAAGACCCCGCCGACGAGCCTCAAGGACCTCGTCGAAGGTGACCCGTCGCAAAAAATCGTCATCGAGGACCCGCGCACGTCGACGCCCGGCCTCGGCCTGCTGCTCTGGGTGAAGTCGGTTTATGGCGACAAGGCGGGCGAGGCCTGGGGCAAGCTCAAGGATCGCGTGCTGACCGTCACGCCCGGCTGGTCGGAAGCCTATGGCCTCTTCACCAAGGGCGAGGCGCCGATGGTGCTGTCCTACACGACCTCGCCGGCCTACCACGTCATCGCGGAGAAGACCGAGCGCTACAAGGCCGCCGCCTTCTCCGAAGGCCATTACGTGCAGATCGAAGTCGCCGGCCTGACGCGCACCGCTGACGACAAGGATCTTGCCCGCCAGTTCCTGACCTTCATGACCGGTCCGGATTCCCAGTCGATCATTCCGGAAACCAACTGGATGATGCCGGCCGCCAAGACGAAGGACCCGCTGCCTGCCGCCTTCGACGCGCTGGTGAAGCCGGAAAAGACCTTCCTGATGTCGTCGGACGAGGTTGCAGCCAACCGCAAGGCCTGGATCGACGAATGGCTCGCGGCGATGAGTGCCAAGTAACGTGATCTTCGCCCGCACCGAGCGACGGACATTGCGTGTCGCCGGGGGCCTCGCCCTCGGCACCGTGCTGGTCTTCGTCGGTGCGGCGACCGTCGTGCTTCTCGCCCATGCCGGCCCCGGCTCCGGCGCGCCGCTCCTCGATGCCTATATCGGGCGCGTCGCGCAGTTCACTCTGCTGCAGGCGACACTCTCCACACTCCTGTCCGTCCTGCTCGCCATTCCGGTCGCCCGGGCGCTCGCCCGACAGCGGGATTTTTCCGGCCGCGTCTGGATCATCCGGCTGTCCGTCGTGCCGCTCGGCCTGCCGGCACTGGTCGCCGCCCTCGGCGTCATCGAGGTCTGGGGCCGGCAGGGCGTCGTCAACGACCTGCTCGGGCTCGCCGGGCTGCAGAACCCGGTCAGCGTCTACGGGCTTGCCGGCATCCTGATCGCCCATGTCTTCTTCAACCTGCCGCTCGCCGCACGCTTCCTGCTGGCGGCCCTCGAGCGCATTCCGGCCGAATACTGGCTGACCTCCGCCAATCTCGGCATGGGCAGCGGCGCGGTGTTCCGGCTTATCGAATGGCCCGTCATCCGGCGGGTCCTGCCGGGGATCGCCGGACTCGTCTTCATGCTCTGCGCAACGAGCTTCACCATCGCGCTGACGCTCGGCGGCGGGCCGGCGGCAACGACGATCGAGGTGGCGATCTACCAGGCGCTGCGCTTCGATTTCGACCCCGAACGCGCCGTCCTGCTCGCCTTCCTGCAGATCTTCGTCACGGCAAGCCTGCTCTGGCTGATCTCGCTGTTCGGCAAGCCACCCGAAGAGGGCATGACGACAGGCCGCGCCATCCGCCGTTTCGACGGCCGCCGGCACCGCCTTCCCGATGGCCTCGTCATCCTCCTCTTCACCCTCTTCACCGCAGCGCCTCTCGTCGCCACCCTCGTCTCAGGTCTTTCCGCCGATCTCGGCCGGCTGGCGCTCGATCCGCTGCTGCACCGGGCGCTCGTCACCAGCCTTGCAGTTTCCTTCGCCTCGGCCTGCCTCAGCCTTTCGATCGCGCTGCCCATCGTGCTCGTGCCGCGGCTGGCCGAGACGGGCAAGGTCGACCTCGCCACACGGCTGATGGCTCGTGCCCTGCCCGCGGTCGGTTCGCTGATCCTGCTCGTGCCGCCGGTCGTCGTCGCTACGGGCTGGTTCCTCGTGCTGAGAACCTTCGGCGAGACCGGGCGCTTCGCCCCTGCCGTCGTCACCGTGCTCAACGCGCTGATGGCGCTGCCCTTCGTCGTGCGCGTACTGGAGCCGGCCTACCGCACCCATCTCATCCGCACCGCCCGGCTCGCGCTCAGCCTGGGCGTCACCGGAATGCATCGCCTGCGATGGATCGACCTGCCCGCCCTCAGGAAACCGTTGCTCACCGCCTTTGCCTTCGCCATGGCGCTGTCGCTCGGCGATCTCGGTGCCGTCGCCATCTTCGGTGCTGAAGGGTTCACCACCCTGCCGTGGCTGCTCTACTCCCGCATGGCGAGCTATCGCACCGCGGATGCCGCCGGCATCGCCCTGCTGCTCGGCGCAATATGCCTTCTCCTGACGCTGCCCTCGACCGCGGCGGAGCGCCCGACTGAAAGACCAAGCACCGATGCCTGACCTTGCCATCCACCTCACAGATGTCGCCGTGCACTTCGGGGAAAAGCGGCTGTCCTTCGACTGCGCCATTCCAGCCGGTGCCGCGGTCGCAGTCGTCGGCCCCTCGGGCGCGGGAAAATCGACGCTGTTCAACGTTATCGCCGGCTTCCAGGCGCCGGCTTCAGGCGATGTCCGGCTGCTCGGCGAAACCATGGCAGAGCGGGATCCCGCGGAACGGCCGGTCTCGATCATCTTCCAGGACAACAATCTTTTCGCGCACCTGACGGTTGCCGACAATGTCGGCCTCGGTATCGATCCAGCGCTGCGGCTGGATGCGGCGGCGCGAGAGAGCGTGTTCGCCGCGCTCGCGCGCGTCGGCCTCGGCGGCTACGAGCAGCGCCTGCCGGGCTCGCTTTCGGGCGGCGAGCGGCAGCGCGTGGCGCTTGCTCGCGCCCTCGTACGGCGCCGGCCGATCCTGCTGCTCGACGAACCGTTCGCCGCGCTCGATCCGGCCATGCGGGCGGAGATGGCGAAACTTCTGACGGAGCTGCGCAACGAGACGAAGAGCACGATGCTCTTCATCACCCACCAGCCGGAAGACATCCGCCGGCTGGCGGACCGGGTCATGTTCCTGGAGGCAGGCACAATCCTTCTCCAGGAGCCGGTCGTGGATTTCCTTTCTCGACGGGAGCCACCAGCCGTTGCAAAATTCCTCGGCCATTCCGCGCTTTAGCGGAAAACCCGGCTTGGCGCCCCGGCGACACGCCACAATTTGGACGCCCCCCTGTGTCACCGGAGCCACAAGGGAAGCGTTTGTCGAATCGGGAGTTGCCGGCCGGGTATGGTGCGTCTATCTCATCCATTCGAGGACCCGGTTCGGGCTGTGGGCAAGAGATATGGTGAGAGCAACGCAGGAAGCTGCAACGGTACGCGGACGCGGGGTTTTGAGACCCCTTGCGGCGCTGATGCTCGCCGGCACGCTGCTTGCCGGCTGCCAGTCCATCATCGAGCAGACCTATGAACCGACGATCTCGCCCTCGTCCAACCCGCAGATCGTCGACGAGGTGCAGAAGAACGACCCGCGCGCCCAGATGGGCGCCCGCGAGCACCCGCGCATCGTCGCCAGCTACGGCGGCGAATACAAGGACGCCAAGACCGAGCGGCTCGTCGCGCGCATTGCCGGCGCGCTGACGCTCGTTTCGGAAAACCCGAACCAGTCCTATCGTATCACCATCCTGAATTCGCCCGCGATCAACGCCTTCGCGCTGCCGGGCGGCTATCTCTACGTCACCCGCGGCCTGCTGGCGCTTGCCAACGACGCCTCGGAAGTCGCGGCCGTGCTCTCGCATGAAATGGCGCACGTCACCGCCAACCACGGCATCGAGCGGCAGAAGAAGGAAGAGGCCGAGGTCATCGCCAGCCGCGTCGTGGCCGAGGTGCTCTCCAGCAACATCGCCGGCAAGCAGGCCCTGGCGCGCGGAAAGATGCGCCTCGCCGCCTTCTCGCGCAACCAGGAACTCCAGGCCGACGTGATCGGCGTGCGCATGCTGGGCGAGGCGGGCTACGACCCCTATGCGGCGGCGCGCTTCCTCGATTCCATGGCGGCCTATGCCCGCTTCACCGCCGTCGACCCCGATTCCGACCAGAGCCTCGACTTCCTGTCGAGCCACCCGAATGCACCGCAGCGCGTGGAGCTGGCGCGCCTGCATGCCCGCGCCTTCGGCGCGGAAGGCGCGATCGGCGACCGCGGCCGGGACTACTATCTCGCCGGCATCGACGGCCTGCTCTACGGCGATGCGCCGGAAGAGGGCTATGTGCGCGGCCAGACCTTCCTGCATGGCAAGCTCGGCATCCGCTTCGACGTGCCGGCCGGCTTCCAGATCGACAACAAGGCCGATGCGGTGCTGGCGACAGGTCCTGGCGATGTCGCAATCCGCTTCGACGGTGTTGCCGACAGCCGCAAGCAGGACCTCGTGAACTACATTTCGAGCGGCTGGGTGACCGGCCTCAGACCGGAGACGATCCAGCCCGTCATGATCAACGGGCTGGAGGCGGCCACAGCCAAGGCCGCCGCCGACCGCTGGGAGTTCGACGTCACGGTCGTGCGCATCGACAACCAGATCTACCGCTTCCTGACTGCCGTGCCGATGGGCTCGAAGGCGCTGGAGCCGACTGCGGCGATCCTCAAGGCTTCGTTCCGCAAGCTGACGCCGGCCGAAGTCACCTCGCTGAAGCCGTTGCGCATACGCGTCGTTACCGCACGGGCCGGCGACACCGTCGCCTCGCTCGCCGGACGGATGATGGGCACGGATCGGAAACTCGACCTCTTCCGCCTGATCAACGCGATGACGGCGGCGAGCACCGTCCGCACCGGCGAAAAATTCAAGATCATCAGCGAGTGATCGCTTCTCCCAAACAAAAAACCCGCCGTCTCCGGCGGGGTTTTTTTGTTCAGCCGCATCCGGCAGCCGTCGTTACTCGCGATTGCCGAGGAAGCGCAGCAGGAACAGGAAGAGGTTGATGAAGTCGAGGTAGAGCGTCAGTGCACCCATGATGGCCTTGCGGCCGGCCACGGCGACGTCGTCGGCTTCAAAATACATTTCCTTGATCTTCTGCGTGTCCCAGGCCGTCAGGCCCGCGAAGACCAGCACGCCGATCGCGGAGATCGCGAAGTCGAGCGCCGAGGACTGCAGGAACAGGTTGACGAGCGAGGCGATGATCAGGCCGAAGAGGCCCATGATCAGGAACGAGCCCATCGCGGACAGGTCCCGCTTCGTCGTGTAGCCGAACAGCGACAGCGCGCCGAAGGCGGCGGCGGAGACGAAGAAGGTCTGCGCGATGCTGGCGCCCGTATAGACCAGGAAGATCGACGACAGCGACAGGCCCATCAGGCCGGCATAGACCCAGAAGGTCGCCTGCGCGGTCGCAACGCTCATCGTGTGGATGCGGAAGCTCAGGAAGAAGACCAGCGCCAGCGGGGCGAGCATCACGACCCACTTCAGCGGGCTCACATAAATCGCCTGACCGAAGGCCGTGAGCTGCCCGTCGGCGAAAGCGGCCTGCGAAGCGACATAGGCCACGACGCCGGTGATCGCGAGGCCAAGAGCCATCAGGTTGTAGACCCGGAGCATATAGGCGCGAAGGCCTTCGTCGACGACCGCGCCGGCCTGAGCGCCGGCATTGGCCGTTCGGGTCTGATAGTTGCGGAGATCAGCCATGTTTTCCTCTCGTAAAGCCCCCTGTGATGACGGTGTCGGGTTCCCGTTTATTCGCCGAGGGTTCGGCAAGAGAATCCGGGCAACCGCTGTGGGGCTCCAGCTTGCCTGTAAACAATATGCGCATGAATTGTGTCTCGTACAAGACCCGCGCCCCTCGCGGGCCGCGGATCCCGGCATCGTCAGAGTTCGCGCAGCACGGGCGCGGCCTTCTGCCCCAGAATGCGCCAGGTCCCGGCAAGGCCGATGCCGACGGTCATGACGAGGGCTGTAACGACCGTCATGACGGCGACGTCGGGCAGGAAGCTCGATGGCAGCGTCATGATGCGGCTCACCACGAACCAGGCCGCCACCCCGCCGGCAAAGAGCGCGAAGAGCGCCGTCGCCAGACCCAGCATCAGATATTCGTAACTGAAGGCACGGATCAGCGTGGCCCGTGTCGCGCCGAGCGTCTTGAGCACCACGGCATCGTGCACGCGCGCCCGGTTGCCGGCCGCAAGCGCCCCGGCGAGCACGAGGATCGAGGCGATGAGCGCGACGGCGGCCGCCGCCCGGATGGCAGTGGCGAGCTGACCGACCAGCTCGTTGACCACATCGAGCGCATCCTTGACACGCACACTGGTGATCGTCGGGAAGGCATTGGTGACTGCCTTCAGGGTCGCCGCCTCCTGCTCGGCGGTTGCCTGCGGGTCAATCACCGTCGACAGCCACGCATGCGGAGCGCCGGCAAAGGTGTTCGGCGAGAAGACCATGACAAAATTGATCGACAGCGATTCCCATTCGACATTGCGGAAGTTCGCGATGCGCGCCGTGATGTTGCGGCCGAGCACATTGACCGTCACACTGTCGCCGATCTTGAGCCCGAGCTCGCGGCCCTCCTCGGCGGCGAAGGAAACGAGCGGCTCGCCGGAATAATCCTCCGGCCACCATTCACCCTCGGCAAGCGTTGAGTTTTCCGGCGTGCGCTTGGCATAGGTGATGCCGCGGTCGCCGCGCAGCACCCACTGCCCTTCGGGCGGCACCTTGACCTTCGAGACCTCGACGCCGTTCAGCTCCATGACACGGCCCCGCAGCATGGGCACCTCGATGATCTTGCCGTCGGGCATGTTGGACTGGAGCACGGTGCGGAACCCGTCCAGTTCGCTGCCCTGGATATCGACGAAGAAGAAGTTCGGCGCGCGCTCCGGCAGATTGCCGGTCAGTTCCCGGCGCAGGTTGCCGTCGATCAGCGTCAGCGTGACGAGGAGCGCAAGACCGAGGCCGAGCGACAGCACGACGGACGAGGTGAGCGCCCCGGGCCGATGGATATTGCCGATGGCAAGCCGCAGCGACGGCGAATTGACGCGCGGACTGCGCCGCGCGATCGCGGTGATCAGCATGGCAACGACACGCAGGACCACGAAGGCAAAGGCAATTGCCCCGAGGAAGACTATGGCGATGTAGCGGTCATAGGCCGTGACGATGGCGAGCCCGGCCAGCGCCGCAAGGAAGACCGCCGCACCCGCGACATAGGGCCAGCTCGGCAGGCGGCCGGTCTCGAATCCCTGCTCACGGAAGAGCGCCGTCGCCGGCACCTCGCGGGCATGCCCGAGTGGCATGATGGCGAAAGCGAGCGCCGTCAGCAGACCGAAGACGGCGGCAAGCAGAAGCGCCGAAGGATAGATCGTCGCCTCGGCCGGCACCGGCAGCACGCCGTCGAGGAAGCGCATCGCCACCATCGGCATCAGCGCACCCGCCACGAGGCCGATCAGGATGCCCACCGCGGCGATCAGGGCGATCTGCGCGAGATAGACCAGCGCGACCAGCGAGGCCGGCGCACCGAGGCACTTGAAGGTGGCGATGACGGAGCGCTTGGAATCGAGATAGGCGCGCACCGCATTGGCGACACCGACACCGCCAACGATCAGTGCCGTCAGACCGACCAGCGTCAGGAACTGCGAGAAACGCGTGATGTTGTTGGTCAGCGAAGGGGCCGCGCTGTTGGAGGTACGGATCGACCAGCCGGCCTTCGGGAAGGCTTTCGTGGCATCCGCCCGCACCTTCGCCAGCGAAACGTCGGTATCGGCAAGCCGGATACGATAGGCGTTCTCTACGAGACTGCCGGTCTGCACGAGACCGCTCGCCTGCAGAGCCTCTTCCGAGACCATCAGCCGCGGCGCGAAGCCGAAACCTTCCGAAACCGCGTCCGGCTCGCGAACCAGCGTCGCCGTCACCTTCAGACGGGCCGTGCCGAGCAGGATCTCGTCGCCGACGGCGATGCCGAGCCGGTCGAGCAGCAGCGGCGCGACGACCGCGCCATAGCGCTCGCCCTCTTTCGCGAAGAGCGTGGCGGACGGTTGCTGCGGGCTGGTTCCCAGCGTGCCGTAGAGCGGATAGGCGCCGTCGACACCCTTGGCCTCGACCAGCGTCTGGTCGGATCCATCGGGCAGGCGCGCCATGGAGCGCAGGCTGGAGGAAAGAGAAACATCGCCGAGCCCCTGGAAGTGCTTCAGCTCTTCCGGGGTTGCGAAACGATTGTTGAATTCGAAGCGCACGTCGCCGGCAAGCAGGGTCTGCCCCTGCGAGGCGATCGCCTGGGTGATGGCGCTCGACACCGAATTGACGCCCGCGATCGCCGCCGTTCCGAGCGCGATGCAGGCGAGGAAGATGTAGAACCCCTTGAGGCCGCCACGCATTTCGCGCAGCGCCAGGCGAAGCGCCAGTGGAACCTGCCTGAGGACCGCGCCGACCCTCATGCGGGTACCGCCTCTGCCAGTGTCGCCTTGACGGGCGCCGCGCCGGAAACGATCTCGCCGGAGCGCATGGCGACCTGCCGGCTGCACCGGGCGGCAAGCGAGGGATCATGCGTCACCAGCACCAGCGTCATACCGCGCTCGGCCTGCTTGGCGAAAAGAAGGTCGGCGATCTGCCGGCCCGTCTCGGTATCGAGGTTGCCGGTCGGCTCGTCGGCGATCAAGAGCTTCGGCGAGGGTGCGAGCGCCCGGGCGATCGCCACGCGCTGCTGCTCGCCGCCCGAAAGCTGGCCGGGATAGTGCGACAGGCGCTCACCGAGGCCGACCGCCGTCAGCTCCCGCCGGGCGATCTCGAAGGCGTCCCGCACATTGGCGAGTTCCAGCGGCACCGCGACGTTTTCCAGCGCGGTCATGTTGGGAATGAGGTGGAAGGACTGGAAGACGATACCGACATTGCGGCCACGGAAATCGGCCACCTGGTCCTCGTTCATGCCGTGCAGGCCCGCGCCGTCGATATGGATCTCGCCACTGTCGAGCCGCTCGAGCCCGGCCAGCACCATCAGGAGCGTCGACTTGCCCGAGCCGGACGGGCCGACGATACCGACCGATTCGCCGCCATCGATGACAAGGTCGATCCCCTTCAGCACATGCACGGAGGCGGCCGCCCGGCCGAGGGTGAGATCGGCTTTTTTGAGATCGATGATGGTTTTGGCCAAGGAATTCTGCCCTATATGTCTTCAAACAACCGGAATGCCAGCAATCTAGGATCAGCGACATGTCGTTTAAAGCGGCGCTTTCATTTTTCGCCTCACTTGCAATCACAGCTTTGTTATCCGTGGGCAGCGCCCGGGCGGAACCGGTGAAGCTCGTCGGCTTCGGCGACAGCCTGATGGCCGGCTACCAACTGCCCGCGGCGGATGCCTTTCCGGTGAAGCTGGAAAAGGCGCTGCGCGAAAATGGCTACGAGGTCGAGATCGCCAATGCCGGCGTTTCCGGCGACACCAGCTCCGGCGGCCTTGCCCGGCTCGACTGGTCGATCCCCGAAGGCACGCAGGGCGTGATTCTGGAGCTCGGCGCCAACGACGCGTTGCGCGGGATTCCACCGGAAGAGACGGAAAAGAACCTCGACGCCATGCTGACGCGTCTCAAGGAGCGCGGCATTGCGGTGCTGCTTGCCGGCATGCTGGCACCACCGAACATGGGCCCCGAATACGGCGAGCGCTTCAACGGCATCTACCAGCGCATGGCGGAAAAACACGGCGTCGCGCTCTATCCTTTTTTCCTGGACGGGGTCGTCACCAAGGCGAACCTGCAGCTCGAGGACGGCATGCATCCGAACTCCGAAGGGGTGGACGTGATGGTGGCGACGATTCTTCCCGCCGCCGAAGCGTTCATCAAATCGATACCGGCGAAGGAGTAGTTTTCGCGGGTGCGAAATAAGGGTTGCGCAAAAATCCATTGCGTGATTCGCTGACAGTACATTCCAGCAGGGAGAAGTCGCTATGCCGAGACTTTTCGTCGCCCTCGAAGTGCCGCGCAATGCTGCCATGAGCCTCTCCTTGCTGAGAGGCGGACTTCCCGGGGCCCGCTGGATCGATGTCGAGAACTTCCACATTACCTTGCGTTTCATCGGCGACATCGACGGCCGCACCGCCGACGAGGTGGTCGACAAGCTCGACCGCATAGAGCGCCCGGAATTCCAGCTGGCCCTGTCGGGCATGGGCTCCTTCGGCTCGAAGAAACCGCATTCCGTCTTCGCCGGGGTGACGCAGGCGCCGGAAATGTACGCCCTCCAGGGCGAGATCGAGCGCATCTGCCAGCGCCTCGGCCTTCCCGCCGATCCGCGCAAATTCACACCCCACGTCACGCTCGCGCGCCTGCGCAACGCCCGCACCGAGGACGTCGCCCACTATCTTTCCGGTCGTGGCAATTTCTACACCGCCCCCTTCACCGTGAACCGCTTCGTGCTGATGTCCTCGAAAGAATCCGTCGGTGGCGGGCCATACCTCACGGAAGAGGTTTTCCCACTCTACGAGGCCGGCGGCGGCTGGGATAGCGCGGACCTGCGCGATCACCTGATTTGATCGGCAAGCTATCATAGGGCAATCGGCCCGGGCCTGAGACGACCTTTGCCGCAGCCGAGCCCGGCAAACCGGCCTTTAATGCTCCCACCGCAACACCTACAGATGCTGAGGGACTTTTGTCTTCAGCAACTGGACCAGCGCGGGGTCCATGAACGCGTAGTCATCCGGAATATCCAGGCAGATGAGCCGTTTACCCTTGAGAGCGGACCGGAACTTTGCCTGGACCTTGCTCCGATGGGCTTTCTCCATCACGAAAATGATGTCCGCCCAGCCGATCTCTTCTGCCGAGAGCGGATTTTCCGCGTCGTTGTTTGTGCCGGCGGAGGAAACTTCGATGTCCGGCCAGCTTGCGAACACCTGTTCGGCCGTCGGGCTTCGCAGCTTGTTCTGGCTGCACACGAAGAGAACATTGCACATGTTTTTTCTTTCTTCTGCCTCTCGCGCAGCGATAGCACCCGGGAAATGCGGGTGTCCACGCAAGAACACGAAATGAGCACGGCCGGAATGGGTCTCCGCTGGACCGCCTTCGTCCCCCTTGTTCCGATTCAGCATTTCGCGGCACCTACCCGAATCACGTCAATCCCTTGTGGTGAACAAACCCTGAATCATCCGGAGTCAGCGATTCGTCTCCGATTCGTTCGCAGACTGTTCCGCAAAGGTCGCAGAAGCGCGAGAAAAGCGGCGCTTTTCGCCTTGCCCCTTGCCATCGGGCGCCTCGATGGGCATCTGTTGCCTGCCGGATGCGTCCGGCGGAGATGGAAACCTGCCGGGGCGTGACTTGTCGCAAGCACCCATGATCTTGAGCGGCCGCGGGGTCACCGCGGTGCTCGGCCCGACCAATACGGGCAAGACCCACTACGCAATCGAACGCATGGTGGCACATGAGACGGGCATTATCGGCCTGCCTCTGCGCCTTCTCGCGCGCGAGGTCTACACGCGCCTCGTCGACAAGGTCGGCCAGCACAATGTGGCGCTGGTCACCGGCGAGGAGAAGATCACGCCGCATATGGCGCGCTATTCGGTCTGCACGGTGGAGGCGATGCCACGCGAGACGCGCGCCTCCTTCGTAGCGATCGACGAGGTGCAGCTTGCCGGCGATCTCGAACGCGGCCACATCTTCACCGACCGGGTCCTGCATCTGAGAGGGCGCGACGAGACGCTGCTGCTCGGTGCGGCCACCATGAAGCCCATTCTGGAGCAGCTCCTGCCGGGCATCCATGTGGTGGAGCGCCCGCGGCTGTCGCAGCTCTTCTACGCCGGCTCCAAGAAGATCACCCGCCTGCCGCAGCGTACGGCCATCGTCGCCTTCTCGGCCGACGAGGTCTATGCGATCGCCGAGCTGATCCGCCGCCAGCGTGGCGGAGCAGCCGTCGTGCTCGGCGCGCTCTCGCCCCGCACCCGCAATGCGCAGGTCGCGCTCTATCAGGAAGGCGACGTCGAATATCTCGTCGCCACCGATGCGATCGGCATGGGTCTGAACCTCGACGTCGACCATGTCGCCTTCGCGCAGGACCGCAAGTTCGACGGCTACCAGTTCCGCAACCTCAATCCCGCCGAACTCGCCCAGATCGCCGGCCGCGCCGGGCGGCACCTGCGCGACGGCACCTTTGGCGTGACGGGCCGTGTCGATCCGTTCGACGACGAGCTGGTCAAGCGCATCGAGACGCATCAGTTCGACCCTGTGCGCGTGCTGCAATGGCGCACGCCCCGCTTCGACTATTCTTCCCTCGTGAACCTGCGCAAGTCGCTCGATGCCCCGCCGCCGATCAGCGGGCTGACGCGGGCGTTGCCGGCCGTCGACCAGCAGGCACTGGAGCACCTGTCGCGTTACCCCGACGTCCGCGACCTTGCGACGACACCCGAGCGCGTCGAAAAGCTCTGGGAGGCTTGCGCACTTCCCGACTACCGCCGCATCACCCCCGCCCAGCACGCCGACCTCATCTCGACGCTCTACGCGGATCTGGTAAAGCGCGGCACGGTTAACGAAGATTTCATGGCCGATCAGGTGCGCCGCGCCGATCGAACCGATGGCGAGATTGACACGCTTTCGGCGCGAATCGCACAGATAAGGACGTGGACCTATGTGTCGAATCGGCCCGGATGGCTTGCCGATCCGACACACTGGCAGGAAAAGACGCGGGAAATCGAAGACCGATTGTCCGATGCGCTACATGAACGGTTGACGAAACGCTTTGTTGATCGCAGGACATCTGTGCTCATGAAGCGCCTGAGAGAGAATGCGATGCTGGAAGCTGAAATCAGTGTGAATGGCGATGTCTTCGTAGAGGGACATCATGTCGGGCAGTTGGCCGGTTTCCGGTTTACGCTGGCCTCCGGAACAGAAGGCCCCGATGCGAAGGCCGTGCAGACGGCTGCACAGAAGGCGCTCGCGCTGGAGTTCGAAGCCCGGGCCGCACGCCTGCATGCTGCCGGCAACGGCGACCTCGCGCTCGGCTCCGACGGCACCGTGCGCTGGCTCGGCGATCCCGTCGCACGCCTGACGGCGAGCGACCATGTCATGCGTCCGCGCGTCATCCTGCTCTCCGACGAGCAGCTGACCGGCAATGCGCGCGACCACGTCGCCGCCCGCATCGAGCGCTTCGTGAACCACCACATCGCGACCGTGCTGAAGCCGCTCGACGACCTTTCGCGCGCGGAAGACCTGCAAGGCCTCGCCAAGGGCCTCGCTTTCCAGCTCGTCGAAAATCTCGGCGTGCTCTTCCGCCGCGACGTGGCGGAAGACGTGAAGTCGCTCGACCAGGAAGCCCGCGCATCGATCCGCAAGCACGGCATCCGCTTCGGCGCCTACCATATCTTCATGCCGGCGCTTCTGAAGCCCGCCCCGGCCGAACTCATCACCTTGCTCTGGGCGCTGAAGAACGACGGCCTCGACAAGCCGGGATACGGCGACCTCATCCCGGTGCTCGCCGCCGGCCGCACCTCGGTCGTCACCGATCCGAGCTTCGAGCGCGCCTTCTACAAGCTTGCCGGCTTCCGCTTCCTCGGCAAGCGGGCCGTGCGCATCGACATTCTCGAACGCCTTGCCGACCTCATCCGCCCGCTGCTGCAGTGGAAATCGGGCACGCCGCGCCCCGAGGGCGCCTATGACGGCCGCCGTTTCATGGCGACGACCGCCATGCTCTCCATTCTCGGTGCGACGCCGGACGACATGGAAGAAATCCTGAAGGGCCTCGGCTACCGTGCTGATAGCGTAAAGGCAGAAGAGGTCGCCGCCCATCTCGCCGCGCAGGCACCGGCCGATGCCGCCGCTGCAGCCCCGGCCGAGGCAAGCGCGGAAATCTCCGACGAACACGATGCTGACGCAGCGGAGAGCGACAACGACGCACCTGTCGCTGCCGCAGACGCTTCGGCTGCACCGACGGAGGCTCCGGCCACCGAGAGCGCGGAAGCACCGACAGAAGGTATCGTCGAAGGCGAACCGGTCGAAGTGAAGCCGGTGCTGCTCTGGCGTCCGGGCTCTCGCCACGACAACCAGCGCCAGGGTCACCGCCAGGGCGGCGAGCGCCATGGGGATCGCCAGGGCGAGCGTCAGGGTCAGGGCGAGCGGCGCGGCGGTGATCGCCATCGCGGCCAGCCGGCCGGCGAACGCGGCGAGCGGCGTGACGGCGGCCGCGGCCGCCCCGATCAGGCCAAGGGCCGCGACGGAAAGCCGCAGGGCGGAAATCGCCCCGATCGAAACGAGCACCGCCCCGATCGCAACGATCGCGGCGGCAAGCCGCAGCAGGCGAAGTTCGAGGCCCGACCGCCCCGCAAGGAAAAGCCGATCGACCCGGATTCTCCCTTCGCCAAGCTCGCAGCGCTCAAGGAGCAGTTGAAGAAGTAAGCCGATGGCACGCAACGAGGAACAGCCGGCGGGTCAGGCGCGACAGCGCATCGACAAATGGCTGTTCTTCGCGCGGCTGCGCAAATCCCGCTCGCTGGCGGCGAAATCCGTGGAAGCGGGCGATGTCAGCATCAACGGCCAGAAAATCCGCCAGCCCTCGCATATAGTGCACCCCGGCGATGTCGTGCTGATCTCGCTCGACCGACACGACATGGTCGTGAAGGTGCTGCATTCGGGCGAACGCCGCGGACCCTACGAGGAGGCCCGCCTTCTCTACAGCGACATGACGCCGCCCCCGCCGCCGCGCGAGGAACGCTCACTTTTCGAGCAGGCGACACGCGAGCGCGGCGCAGGCCGGCCCACTAAGCGGGAACGCCGCGAAACAGACCGCCTGCACGGTTTTCCCGGCGACGACGAGGATTAGAATTCTATACCTCGCAAGCGCCCGGCGGCGCATGTATTACGCTTGCAAACCGCCCGCAAAGCCTTTACCTCAGCCTCCGGACGGCCCTCGATACGCGCGGTCTCCCTTGTCCGGCAAGCCGATCGCGTGACGGATCCTGCGGTGACGGATGGTCTCGTCCGCGCCCGCCTTATGACGATTCTGGAGTTCCTCATGACGTATGTCGTGACCGACAACTGCATTCGCTGCAAGTACACGGACTGTGTGGAAGTGTGCCCGGTCGACTGTTTTTACGAGGGTGAGAATTTCCTCGTCATCCACCCCGACGAATGCATCGACTGCGGTGTCTGCGAACCGGAATGTCCCGCCGAGGCGATCAAGCCGGATACCGAACCGGGCCTCGACAAATGGCTGAAGATCAACACGGAATTCGCCGCCGTCTGGCCCAACATCACGGTCAAGCGCGATGCGATGCCGGAAGCGAAGGAAATGGACGGAGAGGAAGGCAAGTACGAGAAATACTTCTCTCCCAATCCGGGCCAGGGCGATTGATCGCCGCATAGGGCGGCAACCGAAGCTGGGGAAAAAAGCGTGCTCCCGTCAAAAGGCGATGGGACAGGCTTGATGACCCATGCGAAGCAAATTATTGATTTCGGCACTTTTTTGTGGTAGGGTCCGGATACTGATCCACATCGCGGCATTTTGCGTGCCCGAACACCACCACGAAAGCAAACGATCCCTCAACGCCGCTCACCTCCCATAGGCAGCTCCGGTTGCTCAAATGTGAACGCGTCGCCAGGGACCTTTTTTGCGCATGGCGGACGGACCAGAGTGGTGACACCGCAACGGTGCCCCCGTCTTTCCCGGGTCCCCGGACCCACCCGGCCATGCCGGGAGCGTAACAGGGAGTATTTGAACAGAATGACGACCCAGCAGAAGAAATCTTCCACGCGCCAGGGTTTCAAGACCGGTGAATCGATCGTCTATCCCGCTCACGGCGTTGGCCAGATTGTGGCCATCGAGGAGCAGGAAGTCGCCGGCATGAAGCTTGAGCTCTTTGTCATCGATTTCGAAAAGGACAAGATGCGTCTCAAGGTGCCGGTTGCCAAGGCCGTTTCGATCGGCATGCGCAAACTGTCGGAGACCGATTTCGTCGAACGCGCGCTGAAGGTTGTCCAGGGCAAGGCCCGCGTGAAGCGCACCATGTGGTCGCGCCGCGCGCAGGAATATGATGCCAAGATCAATTCGGGTGACCTGATCTCGATCGCCGAAGTGGTCCGTGACCTCTACCGCGCGGAAAATCAGCCGGAACAGTCCTATTCCGAGCGTCAGCTCTATGAAGCCGCGCTCGACCGCATGGCCCGTGAAATCGCCGCCGTCAACAAGATGTCGGAAACCGAAGCCGTTCGCCTCGTTGAAACGAACCTCGCCAAGGGTCCGAAGCGCGGCAAGACCATCGACGAGGACGACTCGCAGGACGAGGCGGCCTGATCTAGGGCGGTACGTTCGATTTTAAAGCCCGGCTGGCAACAGCCGGGTTTTTTTGTGGGAACTTTTCCGGCCCTGGGTCGTTTTCCACCCCGAAGACGACCGGCTTCGGGCGGCCGCGGAGGTGGCTCGCCACTTTATTTTCTTGAAAGCCGATTTCGAGCGATCCGCCGGCCTTTACGAAACGTCATCATCAAGCAGGGCGCAAGACCAGAGGCAGAAACAGGCCTCCTTGCGCCGGTTCGGTTAACGTGGAGAGACCCCCATGGCTACGACGACCGCAGACCGCCGCATGATCAAGCTCGCAATGTCCGCGCCCTATCTCGAACGGGACGAAGAGCAGGCACTCGCCCAGGCCTGGAAGAACAACAAGGATCAGGAAGCGCGCAACCGCATCGCCATGGCCCATATGCGGCTGGTGGTTTCCATGGCCGGAAAGTTCCGGAATTTCGGCCTTCCGTTGGGCGACCTCGTGCAGGAAGGCTACATCGGCCTTCTGGAGGCGGCCGCCCGTTTCGAACCGGAACGGCAGGTCCGCTTTTCCACCTATGCCAGCTGGTGGATCCGCGCCTCCATCCAGGACTATGTGTTGCGCAACTGGTCGATCGTACGCGGCGGCACCAGTTCGGCGCAGAAGGCGCTCTTCTTCAACCTGCGACGCCTGCGCGCGCGCCTTGCGCGCGGCGACACCCACCTCACCGCCGAGGCGATGCATCAGGAGATCGCCGCCGCGCTCGGGGTCAGCACCGCCGACGTGCGCACCATGGATGCCCGCCTTTCCTCCTCCGATGTTTCGCTCCAGGCGCCAATCTCCTCCGCCGAAGGCGAAGGCTCAAACCGGCTCGATTTTCTCACCAGTGACGCACCGCTTCCCGACGAGCAGGCGGAAGGCAGCATCGACGGCGAACGCCGCCATCACTGGCTACACGCCGCCCTCGGCCAGCTTAACGAGCGTGAAATGAAGATCATTCGTGCCCGGCGACTGGCGGAAAACGGAGCAACGCTCGAGGAACTCGGCGCCGTGCTCGGCATTTCCAAGGAACGCGTGCGCCAGATCGAAAACCGCGCGCTGGAGAAGCTACGCTCCGTTCTGGTCGGCAAGACCACGGACTTCGCCTACGCCTGACGGCGGGCTTCCCCAAGGGGGCCTCCGCTCGTTTCCGGCCCCCTCTGTAAAACCGCCCCGTTTCGGACAGCAATCAAATGTGATTGTCCCCGTTCATTGACGTTTCTGCCGACTTGTGCGCATTGCTACGCAATCATGCACGATTGGATTCGGTAATGTCTGGACAGGACCTTCTTCTGCTCGGGGAACGACAAGACCTGATCCGCGCGCGGCTCGACCTTTCGGGGCGGGTCATCGCGGCGGAACTGGCGCAGGAGCTGGGCGTGTCGGAAGACACGATCCGGCGAGATCTGCGTGAAATGGCCGCCTCCGGCCTCTGCCGCCGGGTCTATGGCGGCGCACTGCGCATGACGCACGCCTCCACCACGATGAACGAGCGCATGGCGATCGCCGGTGAGCGCAAGGCAGCGCTCGCCCGCACCGCCGCCGGCCTCATCCCCGCCGGCGCCACCGTCTTTCTCGATGCCGGCAGCACCAATGTCGCGCTCGCCCGCGCCCTGCCACAAGCCGCAGGCCTCACCGTCGCGACCAACGGGCCGGCCATTGCGGCCGCGCTGCTCGAGCACGACATCACGACGATCCAGCTTGGTGGACTGATCGATGCCCGCTCGGGCGCGGCGATCGGCGCCAAGGCGATGCGGGACGCCGAGGCCCTTCGGCCGGACGTGCTGGTGCTCGGCGTCTGCGGCATCGATCCCGAGGCCGGCGTCACAGCCGACAGCTTCGAGGAGGCGGAATTCAAGCGTTTCGTCGCCTCCCGCAGCCGGACGGTGATCGTCATCGTCACCAATGACAAGCTTTTCACCGCAGCTCCCTATTCTGTCGCCCCCCTGTCCCGCGTGGCAAGCGCCGTGATCGAGGCGGATGCGGGTGAAACGGAGGCGGCGGTGCTCGCCGCCGCCGGCATCGACACCCTGCGGGCCGGATAGGCGCCTCTCCCAGCATCCTGAAACGGACCTCCCATGACGACGCCCGAAAATGCCATCAAAGGCAGCAGCTTCGCGAAAACCGCCTTCCCGCCGACACGGCTGGCGGTCTCCAGCCTTTTCCTGCTGAACGGCACCTTCGCCGGCGCCTGGGCACCCAAGATCCCGGAATTCGCCAGCCGCCTGTCGCTCTCCGAATCCGGCCTCGGTCTGATGATCATGTGCTTCGGCATCGGCTCGCTCGTGCTGATGCCGATCGCCGGTTTCCTGATCGCGCATTACGGCACCACCCGTACGGTGAAGGCAGCATCCGTCCTCTTCCTGTTGCCCCTCATTCTGCTGTCCCTTGCCCCGACCGTTCCGCTCGGCGCGCTCGCCATCTTCCTCTTCGGTGGCCTGATGGGCGCCATGGATGTGGCGATGAATGGCAATGCGGTCGAGGTCGAAAAATCCATGCGGCGCGCGATCATGTCGTCCTGCCATGCCTTCTGGAGCCTCGGCGCCTTTATCGGCGCCACAACCGGCGGCTTCCTCATCGAGACGCTCGGCGTGTTGGGCCATGCGGTCCTGCTGACCGTGCTGGGCGCCGCCACGCTCGCCGTTACCTGGCCCTTCGTGCTGCACGATGCGCCGCATCCGAACGAGGAGCGCCAGAAGGTGCGCCTGCCGATGACGCTGCTGCCCTGGATGATCGGCCTCATGGCGCTGTTCTCCATGGTGCCGGAAGGCGCGATCCTTGATTGGGGCGCGCTCTACATGCGCGACGAACTCGGCGCTTCGCTGGCGCTCTCGGGCTTCGCCTTCGGCGCCTTCTCGCTCACCATGGCCGCCATGCGCTTTGCCGGCGACCATGTGCGCGACCGTTTCGGCGCAGTGAAGACGCTGCGTTTCTGCACCGTCATGGCGATGATCGGCATGGTGGTCGCGGGGCTGGCGCCGAATGCCTATATGGCCATGCTCGGCTTCGCCATCTGCGGCATCGGCATCTCCAACATGGTGCCGATCGCCTTTTCCGCCGCCGGCAACCTGCCGGGCTTTGCCCAGGGTGTGGCACTCTCCGTCGCGACGGTGATGGGCTATTCCGGCTCGCTCTTCGCCCCCTCCGTCATCGGTTTCATCGCCGAACATACGGGCTTTTCCATCATCTTCGCCCTTTTGCCGGTACTCTTCGTCGTTGTGCTGCTGCTCTCGCACCACGCCGTGCATGCCGACGTGCGCGAACGCCCCTGAACGCAGGACGCGCGGCAATCAAATCGTCGCGCGTTCCGGCCCCAATGGTTGACAAGCCCGGTTTCCTGATCCACCTGAGGGCAAAGGCCGCGCGCGCGATGCCGCATGCGGCCGGTTTTCGAGCAAGAGGCTCCCGAATGTCCTTCTCCTTCGACTTTGAACCGAAGCCGCGGCGCCGGTCCGTCGGCGTCGATGTCGGCGGCGTGCTCGTCGGCGGTGACGCACCTGTCGTCGTGCAATCGATGACCAATACGGATACGGCCGATATCGACGGGACGGTGGCGCAAGTCGCGGCCCTTCACCGCGCCGGCTCGGAGATCGTGCGCATCACGGTCGACCGCGACGAGAGCGCGGCGGCGGTGCCGAAGATCCGCGAGCGCCTGCTCAGGCTCGGCATGGACGTGCCACTCGTCGGCGACTTCCACTATATCGGTCACAAGCTGCTCGCCGATCATCCGGCCTGCGCCGAGGCGCTGGCAAAATACCGCATCAATCCCGGCAATGTCGGCTTCAAGGACAAGAAGGACAAGCAGTTCGCCGCGATCGTCGAGACGGCAATCCGCCACGACAAGCCGGTCCGCATCGGCGTCAACTGGGGCTCCCTCGACCAGGAACTCCTGACCCGGCTGATGGACGAGAACCAGGACAAGGGCTTTCCCCTGACCGCCCAGCAGGTGATGCGCGAGGCGATCTGCCAGTCCGCGCTGCTGTCCGCCGAGCTTGCCGAAGAGATCGGCCTTGCCCGCGACCATATCATCCTCTCGGCGAAGGTCTCCAACGTGCAGGACCTCATCGCCGTCTATGCGATGCTGTCGGCGCGCTCCGACCATGCGCTGCATCTAGGCCTGACGGAGGCCGGCATGGGCACGAAGGGTGTCGTCGCCTCCTCCGCCTCGCTGGGCATCCTCATGCAGCAGGGCATCGGCGACACGATCCGCATCTCGCTGACGCCCGAGCCCGGCGGCGACCGCACCCGCGAGGTGCAGGTGGCGCAGGAACTGCTGCAGGTCATGGGCTTTCGCCAGTTCATTCCCGTCGTCGCCGCCTGTCCGGGCTGCGGGCGCACCACCTCCACGGTCTTCCAGGAGCTCGCCCAGAAGATCCAGGACGATATCCGCAAGAACATGCCGGTCTGGCGGGAGAAATATCCGGGCGTCGAGGGGCTGAAGGTCGCGGTCATGGGCTGCATCGTCAACGGGCCCGGCGAAAGCAAACATGCCGATATCGGCATCTCGCTGCCCGGCACCGGCGAACTGCCGATCGCCCCCGTCTATGTCGACGGCAAGAAGGCGATGACGCTGCGCGGCACCAATATCGCCGGCGAATTCGAGACGCTGGTCAACGACTATATCGAAAAGCGCTACGGCCAGGGCCAGGCAGCCGCCGAATAGGCGGGCTGCCCTTGCGCGATCACAGCCGTGCCGTCAGCAGCTTGAAGCCGGCAAAGGCGAAGAAGGCGGCCATGACGCCCTCTATGGCGCGGCGCGCCCTGAGATAGGCCCGGTGCACCGGGCCGAGCGAAAAGACCAGCGCGAAGCCGAGGAAGACGCAGACCCCGATTGCCATGCAGCCGGCAATGAACGTCGCCATGACCTCGCCCGGCGCGCCCGGCGGCATGCCGAGCGACGTCAGCATGATCCAGTTGAAGATCGCCTTTGGATTGGTGATGTGGATGCCGAGGCCCTTGAGATACTGCCGGCGCGGCGACAGCGCGGGCATTGCGGCCATCTGCATGCGATAGACCTCCTCGCTCCGGCGCGCCGCACGCCAGGCATTCCACGCCAGCCAGAGCAGATAGCAGCCGCCGACGATCTTCAGGACGACGATCGCCTCGCCATAGGTACGAATGAGGGCGGAAAGGCCGGAAGCCGTGAGGATGGCCCAGATATAGGATCCCGTCAGCACCCCGCAGGCCAGTGCCAGTCCGGCCCGTCGGCCCCGGCTGATCGAGGTCGCGATGATGGCGATGATCGCCGGCCCCGGCGACGCCGTGGCGATGAAATAGGCCGTCCAGGCGACGGCGAGCTGCGGCAGGTAGGGTGTGAGATCGGTCATGAGGCACCGGTGGCTATCGGCAGACGATAGCCGATCGCCTTTTCACCGCCTAGCGGGAGAATTGCACCACATGTCCCCGTGTTCGGCGGAGGCGGGTATCGTCCGAAAACGTCAGACGATCTCCTCGACCGCCGCGATCAGCCGGTCGCATTCCTCGGGCGTACCGATGGTGATGCGCAGGAAATCAGAGATACGCGGCTTGGCGAAGTGGCGCACCAGCACGGCGCGCTCGCGCAACCCCTTCGCCAGCGCCTCGCCGCTATGGCCGGGATGACGGGCGAAGACAAAGTTCGCCTGCGAGGGCAGCACCTCGAAACCGCGCTGGCGGAGCGCTCCGGTGATGCGTTCACGCGTTTCGATGACCTTTCCCCGCGTCTCGTCGAACCATTCGCGGTCGTCGATCGCGGCGGCGGCACCGGCTTGCGCGACACGGTCGAGCGGATAGGAGTTGAAGCTGTCCTTGACACGTTCCAGCGCATCGATCAGCGGGCGCCGGCCGATGGCATAGCCGACGCGCAGACCCGCCAGCGAGCGGGACTTCGACAGTGTGTGGATGACGAGCAGGTTGTCGTATTTCCGGGTCAGCGGGATCGCGCTCTCACCGCCGAAATCGATATAGGCCTCGTCCACCACCACGGGCTGGTCCGGGTGCCCGGCGACCAGTTTTTCGATCGCCGAAAGCGGCAGGCCGATGCCCGTGGGGGCATTCGGATTCGGCAGGATGATGGCGCCGCAGGGCCGGTCGTAGTCCGAAAGGTCGATGGTAAAATCGTCCTTCAGCGCAATCTCCTCCGCCCGGATGTCGAAGAGCCGGCAATAGGTCGGGTAGAAGCTGTAGGTGATATCGGGATAGACGAGCGGCTTGTCGTGCTTGAGAAGCGCGACGAAGGCATGCGCCAGAACCTCGTCGGAACCGTTTCCGACAAAAACCTCATCCGCATCCACGCCGTGGAAACGGGCGATCGACTGGCGCAGCGCCAGCGCACCCGGATCCGGATAGAGCTTCAGGCTGTCGGCGACGGCAGCCTGCATGGCGGCGATCGCCTTTGGCGAAGGGCCGTAGGGGTTTTCGTTGGTGTTGAGCTTGATGAGGTTTTGGATGCGCGGCTGCTCGCCGGCGACATAGGGCTTGAGCGTGGCGACGATCGGCGACCAGAATTTGCTCATGGCGTCAGTTCCTGCGATTGGCGATGAAATGGGCGGTTTCGATGAGGATGCCGGCGCGATGGCCGAACGGCGCAAGAAGCGTCTCGGCCTCCGCAACGAGTTCGCGCAATCGGTTCTCCGCCCAGGTCTGGCCGCGCCGGGCGACCAGCGTCGCCTTGCCGCGATCGGCGTCCTTGCCAGTCGCCTTGCCCATGGTCGCGGCATCGGCAGTGAGATCGAGCAGGTCATCGGCGATCTGGAAGGCAAGGCCGACCGTTTCGCCGTAGCGGCGCAGTGAGATCCGTTCCTCAGCCGAAGCGCCCGCAACGATCGCACCGGCCTCGCAGGCAAAGCGCAGCAGCGCGCCGGTCTTCATTTTCTGCAGCGTCACGATACCCGCCTCGTCCGGCGCCTCGGTCTCGGCCGCAAGGTCGAGCGCCTGGCCGCCGGCCATACCGCCGATACCGGCGGCACGGGCGAGTGCCAGCACCAGCGCCGTCTTGGTGGCATCGGGCAGATGCGTTTCGGGTGCCGCGACGATGTCGAAGGCAAGCGTCAGCAGGCTGTCGCCGGCAAGGATCGCGGCCGCCTCGTCGAAAGCGATGTGCACGGTCGGCTGTCCGCGGCGCAGGTCGTCGTCATCCATGGCCGGCAGGTCATCATGCACGAGCGAGTAGCAATGGATGCATTCGAGCGCCGCACCGACGCGCAACGCCGCCATGCGCTCCACGCCCGGAAAGAGCGCGGCGGATTCGATGACGAGGAAGGGCCGCAGCCGCTTGCCGCCGTTGAGCACACCGTGGCGCATGGCGGCGAGCAGCCGCTCGGGACGGGCGATCTCATCCGCCGCGACAGTGCCGGACAAAAGCGTGGCAAGCAGTGTTTCCACCGCTTCGGCATTGCCCTTCAGGAGAGACTGGAATTCCTGGTAACGTTCGCTCATGGCCGCTCTTTGGCATGGGCTCCGGGCCGAAGCAACGGCCATGCCTGGGCTGCTTCAAAGAATCGCGGCGCAGACTGGTTTTTGCCGAGCCGTAACGGTATGAAGGCCCAACGACGGAAGGACGGACGCCGGCTCTTGGACATCGTACCGGAAACACGCGCAGATGCGGTCAACACGGAGACAGAGGCCGGTGAGAAGGATGGCTGGATGAGCCGGCTTCGCCGGAACTGGCGTCGCCTCGTGCTCATCGTCCTCGCCATCGTCGCGCTGCCCTATGTGCTGATCCTGCTCTACACGGTCGAATTCGTGCGGCCGGTTTCCACGCTGATGCTGCGCGATCTCGCGCTCCTGCGCGGCTACGACCGGCAGTGGGTGGACTTCGACGACATCTCACCCAATCTCGTGCAGGCCGTCATGATGTCCGAGGACGGCCAGTTCTGCCGCCATGGCGGGGTCGACTGGGGCGAGATGCGCGCCGTCGTCAACGAGGCGCTGGCCGGTGAGCAGACCCGCGGCGCCAGCACAATCCCGATGCAGACGGCGAAAAACCTCTTCCTCTGGAACGGCCGCTCCTTCGTACGCAAGGCGATGGAACTGCCGCTTGCCGTCGCGGCAGACTTTGTCTGGAGCAAGAGGCGGCTGATGGAAATCTACCTCAACATCGCCGAATGGGGTCCCGGCATCTACGGCATCGAGGCCGCGGCGCAGCACCATTTCAAGGTACCGGCCGCCAAGCTCTCACGCCGGCAGGCCGCGCTTCTCGCCGTCTCGCTGCCGAACCCCTATGAGCGCAACGCCGGAAAACCGGGTCGTGGTCTGCAGCGTCTCGCCCGCCTCATCGAGCGGCGCGCCAGCCGATCGGGCGAATATATCAAATGCCTTTATGAGTAGGTTCAGGCCTTTTCATTGGTGAAGGCTCCGGTGAAGGCCTAGGGTCTGCGTCATCTCAGAAGCGCAGGAACACCATGTCGAACCTCATCCTCTATGTCGGCAACAAGAACTATTCTTCCTGGTCCTTCCGGCCCTGGATCGCCATGGCGGCAGCCGGCGTGCCGTTCACGGACAAGGTCATCCCCTTCGACTTTCCCGCCGGCAACCCGGAATTCATCAAGATCTCGCCAAGCGGGAAGGTGCCGGTTCTGCACCATGGCGCGGTGCGGGTATGGGAATCGCTGGCGATCATCGAATATGTCGCCGAGCTCTTTCCTGGCGCTGGTATCTGGCCAAAAGACGCAGCGGCACGGGCCGAAGCACGGGCGATATCGATGGAAATGCTCTCCGGCTTCCGCGCGCTGCGCAATGCCTGCCCGATGAACATCCGTCGCAAGCCGAGCGAAATCAAGCTGCCCGACGGCGTCATGGATGACGTCGCCCGCATCGAGACGATCTGGAAGACGGCGCTCGCGCGCTCCGGCGGACCGTTCCTGTTCGGCGCCTTTTCCGCCGCCGATGCGATGTATGCCCCGGTCGTCAACCGGTTCGAAGCCTATTGCCTGACCCGCGACGAAACCGTGCTGGCCTACATGGCGCGCATGAAGGCGCACCCGGCCTGGCAGAAGTGGCAGACGGCGGCGCTCGCCGAACCGTGGATCGTGCCCGAAGACGAGGCCTGACCGGCGGAATCGAAAAAAACCGCCCGGGGACTGGTCAAGCGGGATTTTGCTGTGTATAAGCCGGCCCAATTTCCGAGATAAAGACATGTCCCTGTCGCCCATCCGGTGGCCTGTGGATGTGTTTGCCCGATAAGTGGAGTTAGTGAAATGGCTGTACCGAAAAGAAAAACGAGCCCGTCCAAGCGCGGTATGCGCCGTTCCGCAGACGCTCTGAAGGGTTCGACCTACGTCGAAGACAAGAACTCGGGCGAACTGCGCCGTCCGCACCACATCGACCTGAAGACCGGCATGTACCGCGGTCGCCAGGTTCTGACGCCGAAGGAAAGCGCATAAGCGTTTTCGGCATCAGCTGAGATCAGGGGCCGGCTTGCCGGCCCTTTTCTTTTGGCCAGACGCCCCGAAAGGCTTGGCCGACGACGCAGCGACATTTTCTTGTGCCAATTCTTGGGCTAAGAGGGCCATAGGGCCGCTCGTGCGAAGACGGCCGTTAGGAGACCGCCGCCCATGCTTCTGGCCATACCGCTGCTGATCATCCCCTTCGCCCTCTACAACCTTGCCATGACCGGTCTCTTCGGCGATGGCGGCGTCGCCGTTCTCGACAGCGAGGTGATAGCGGTCAACATGCTGTCCGGCACGACCTGGACGATGGCCTTCGGCGATCTCCTGATCCTCATCGCGCTCGTTCTGCTCTTCGTGGAAATCCTGAAGGCCACACGCCCGGGTTCGCGCGCGCTGCTCGATCACATGCTGTCGATGGTGCTGTTCGTGGTGTTTCTCGTCGAATTTCTGCTCGTGCAGGGCGCGGCGACACAAATCTTCTTCATCCTGATGACGATCACGTTCATCGATGTCATCGCGGGTTTTGCCGTGTCGATCCGCACGGCGAGCCGAGACCTTTCGATCGGGCTGTAGCAGCGCGGGACAAGCCCGCGCTGGCCGGTTTTCTCAGCTGAGATTGTCGAGCTTCGTCTGGAGCGCGCGCAACTGTTCCTTCAGCTCGTCGAGGTCTTTGGGCTCCGCCTTGCGGGTCTCCTTCGGCGGCGTCGCATTGGCGAAGGGCGAGAACATCTTCATCGCCTGCTGAAACATTTCCGTGTTGCGCCGCGTCGTCTCCTCGATCAGCGCCATCGGCACCTGCAGGTTCTTGCCGAGCGGCGTATCTCCAAACGTCTTGTTGATCTGCTCGCGCATCTGCGACTGCTGCTCGGTGAAGGCCTGCATGGAGTGCTCGAGATAGCTCGGCACCACCATCTGCATCTGATCGCCATAATAGGAGATCAGCTGACGGAGGAACGAGATGGGCAAAAGCGTGTTGCCGGTCTTCGATTCCTGCTCGAAAATGATCTGCGTCAGTACGGAATGGGTGATGTCCTCGCCGGATTTGGCATCCTGCACGGTGAATTCCTCGCCCTTCTTCACCATGACCGCGAGATCGTCCAGCGTCACATAGGTGCTCGTGCCCGTGTTGTAGAGCCGCCGGTTCGCATATTTCTTGATGACGATCTGACCGTCGTTCCTGGCCATTAGGGTCTCCTCATCCCCGTATTTCCATTTCTTTTTTGGTCCTCGCGAGTATCGGCAAAAAGACGCGCGCTGACAATCGAATTGTGCGATGCGGCGAGCAATGCTGCGCAACATGGATTTTCATGCTGCACGCCGCTTCCATGAAATTTTAGCGGCGCCGGATATCCCGTTTGACTCTCCCCCTCCGCTTTGCCAGTTTTGATTTCGGGAGAACCGCCACGCTCGCGCCGTTCGTGCGCCGGGCCTGGTTCCAAGGCCGACCGCAAGGTTGTCAGAACTGAGGAAGCACATATGAGCACCCCATCCATCGTCATCGCCAGCGCCGGCCGCACCGCGGTCGGATCCTTCAATGGAGCCTTCGCCAACACGCCTGCCCATGAGCTCGGGGCGACGGTCATTTCGGCGGTTCTGGAGCGCGCGGGCGTGGCAGCGGGCGAGGTGAACGAGGTGATCCTCGGCCAGGTCCTGCCGGCCGGTGAAGGCCAGAACCCGGCCCGCCAGGCTGCCATGAAGGCCGGCATTCCGCAGGAAGCGACCGCGTGGGGCATGAACCAGCTCTGCGGTTCGGGTCTGCGCGCCGTCGCGCTCGGCATGCAGCAGATCGCCACGGGCGATGCCGGCATCATCGTTGCCGGCGGCATGGAATCCATGTCGATGGCGCCGCATTGCGCGCATCTGCGCGGCGGCGTGAAGATGGGCGATTTCAAGATGATCGACACGATGATCAAGGACGGCCTGACCGACGCCTTCTACGGCTACCACATGGGCATCACCGCCGAAAACGTCGCCAGGCAGTGGCAGCTTTCGCGCGACGAGCAGGACGTCTTCGCCGTCGCCTCGCAGAACAAGGCCGAGGCCGCGCAGAAGGAAGGCCGCTTCAAGGACGAGATCGTTCCCTTCATCGTCAAGGGCCGCAAGGGTGACGTCAGCGTCGATGCCGACGAGTATATCCGTCATGGGGCGACGCTCGAATCGATGGCCAAGCTTCGCCCCGCCTTCGACAAGGAAGGCACCGTGACCGCCGCCAACGCCTCCGGCCTCAACGACGGCGCCGCTGCCGCGCTCCTGATGAGCGAAGCGGAAGCCGCGCGCCGTGGCATCCAGCCGCTCGCCCGCATCGTCTCCTGGGCAACGGCCGGCGTCGACCCGAAGATCATGGGCACCGGCCCGATCCCGGCCTCCCGCAAGGCGCTCGAGCGCGCCGGCTGGAAAATCGGCGATCTCGATCTTGTGGAAGCCAACGAAGCCTTCGCGGCCCAGGCCTGCGCGGTCAACAAGGACCTTGGCTGGGATCCGTCCATCGTCAATGTCAACGGCGGCGCCATTGCCATTGGTCACCCGATCGGCGCGTCGGGCGCCCGCATCCTCAACACGCTGCTCTTCGAAATGAAGCGCCGCGGCGCAAAGAAGGGCCTTGCCACGCTTTGCATCGGCGGCGGCATGGGCGTGGCGATGTGCGTTGAGAGCATGTAAGCATCAGCTTACGGGCTGCTTTGCCATGACCTGCCGCCGGCAGGGCGACGGGTCGACTCAAAAACAGTTCTAGGGGAGTGAGCCACATGAGCAGGGTAGCATTGGTAACGGGTGGGTCGCGGGGCATCGGCGCTGCCATTTCGGTAGCGCTGAAGGCGGCCGGCTACAAGGTGGCTGCAAGTTATGCCGGCAATGACGATGCCGCGAACGCCTTCAAGGCGGAGACCGGCATTCCGGTCTACAAATGGGATGTCGCGAGCTACGAGGCCTGCGTCGAAGGCATCGGCAAGGTCGAGGCCGACCTCGGCCCGGTGGACATCCTCGTCAACAATGCGGGTATCACCAAGGATGCGATGTTCCACAAGATGACGCCGGAGCAGTGGGGCGCGGTCATCAACACCAACCTCACCGGCCTCTTCAACATGACCCATCCGGTCTGGACCGGCATGCGCGACCGCAGCTTCGGCCGCGTCATCAACATTTCCTCGATCAACGGCCAGAAGGGCCAGATGGGCCAGGCGAACTATTCCGCCGCCAAGGCCGGTGACCTCGGCTTCACCAAGGCGCTCGCCCAGGAAGGCGCCGCAAAGGGCATTACGGTCAACGCCATATGCCCCGGCTATATCGGTACGGAAATGGTGCGCGCCATCCCGGAAAAGGTGCTGAACGAGCGGATCATCCCGCAGATCCCCGTCGGCCGCCTCGGCGAGCCGGACGAGATCGCCCGCATCGTCGTCTTCCTCGCTTCCGACGACGCCGGCTTCATCACCGGCTCGACCATCTCGGCGAATGGCGGCCAGTTCTTCGTCTGACCGGCCTTTCGGCAAACGGAACACGGCGCCTTCGGGCGCCGTTTTCTATGGTAGAGTGCGGAGAAGGAGACGACGTCATGAAACAGGAAAAGCTCGACGACGCGGCGATCGCCGAAGCGCTGGCAAGTCTTGACGGCTGGGCCCGATCGGAAGACGGCATCGCCATCGAGAGGAAATTCAAGTTCGCATCGTTCCGCGAGGCGTTCGGTTTCATGACCGAGGGGGCGCTCGCAGCGGAAAAATTCAACCATCACCCTGAATGGTTCAACGTCTACAACCGCGTCGAGGTGCGGTTGACGAACCATGATGCGGGCGGACTGACGGAGCTGGACTTCAAGCTGGCGACCGCAATGGACAAGGCGGCGGCTCTGCGCACGAAGAGTTGAAGACCCGTGAAGCCGTTCCCATATGTTTCGCGCCGGGTTTTTCCGGCATCGCCACCTGAAGGAGGCCATGCATGGATGACGTGAAGATCGGCGAGATCCTTCTGCCGGGAGATGAGGACGAGCAGGAGCGTCAGGAGGGCCGCGTGAAGAAGCGGTTCTGGCCGGTCCTCAAGCGTGCAATGCGGCAGGTGCCGTTCTCCCGCGATCTCGTCGCCGCCTACTATTGCGCCCTGGATTCCCGCACGCCGACCAAGGTTCGCGGCATCCTGCTCGCTGCGCTCGCCTATTTCGTGCTGCCGCTCGACGGCGTACCCGATTTCTTCGCTCTCGTCGGCTTTTCCGACGACATCGCCGTGTTGACGGCCGCCTTCGCCGCCATCCGCGGACATATCCGCGAAGACCACTATGTGGCTGCAGACAAGGCTCTTGCGGACGAGCCGGACGCACAGCCGGCTGGCTGAGCCTCCCGCTGCAGCCCTTGCCGTTCTCGACCCAAGGGCGAGAAGTCAAATTCTTGCCCTATTCCTTATGCCTTAAATGGCTTCGACAGGTTCAATCTCACCACATGGGGACTGGGCACGCCCGCCGTTCTCGGCACTTCCCGCAAACAGGCTTGGCAGCTTTGCATGCGGAGTTGTGCCGACGAAGAACGACAGTGTCTTTGCGAATGGCAAAAACACCTGAAAGGCAGCGGCGTGTTTCGACGCAAATTTGTCCCGGTGCGGCGCGGAAGACCTTAGTAAAATGCGTGCATGTTGACGGTTTGGTAACCTGAATTAAGTCAAAATAAATCAAATCGTCATCATGCGTGGCCGACACCGGCATCGAAGGCGCCGCCTTCGGCCGGGCAATCACTGGCAAGACAACCGGCAGGAAAACATGTTCGTAAGAAAGCTCGCAACCGCACTCGCCCTCGTCGTCGTGACCGCAGGCGTTGCCTCGGCCCAGTCGCCGACGCGCATTCAGCAGTTCAATGCCTGGGGCGCCTATTCCTACCAGGCGAACGGTGGCAAGGTCTGCTACGTGCTGTCGGTGCCGAAGGAAAAGAACCCGGCCGGCGTAGACCACGGCGACGTCTTCTTCCTCGTCTCGCAGCGCCCGGGCCAGAACATCAGCTACGAACCGCAGGCGATGATGGGCTATCCGCTGCAGGAAGCCTCCAAGGTCAACGTCGTCATCGACGGCCGCACCTTCGTGATGTTCACCAAGGGCAACTCGGCCTGGGTGGAGAACGCCGCCGAAGAGCCGGCCCTCGTCGCCGCCATGAAGGGCGGCAAGGACATGCGGGTCGAGGCGAAATCCCGCCGTGGCACGGGCACGTCCTACTCCTATTCGCTGTCCGGCATTTCGGCAGCGCTGAAGCAGATCGAAAGCTGCCGCTGAGTCTCGAGGCGGACAGAAACCGAAAAGGCCGGCGCCCTCGCCGGCCTTTTCGTTTGCACAACCGGGCGGGCAGGTGACTTTGCGCCGGAACAGTGCTAAAGGGCCGGCAACTGGGCCTTGCGCCGCATCGAGCGGCACCGGCAGGCCCGCAATGAACTTCTGTCGAGCATGGACCGCTTGTGGCGCAAAAGCCTGCGCCG
Source organism: Shinella sp. HY16 (assembly GCF_028534175.1). Classification (NCBI taxonomy): domain Bacteria; kingdom Pseudomonadati; phylum Pseudomonadota; class Alphaproteobacteria; order Hyphomicrobiales; family Rhizobiaceae; genus Shinella; species Shinella sp. HY16. The sequence continues at coordinate 3,601,705 of NZ_JAHYXL010000001.1, forward strand.
GCGTGCCCTGTTCTTGAGGATGACCCGATGGCTGCAAGCATGGACTTTCTCAACACGGCCGAGCCCGTCAAGGCGCCGGCCATCCGCACCCTTCCCGCCGCCGAAAAGCCGTCGCTGATCGGCCTCACACGCGAGGAGATGGGCCGGGCGCTCGTCGAAAAAGGCGTCAACGAGCGCCAGGTGAAGATGCGCGTCAGCCAGCTCTGGCACTGGCTCTATGTGCGCGGCGTCTCCGATTTCGACGACATGACCAATGTCTCCAAGGACATGCGCGAAATGCTGAAGACGCATTTCACCATTGCCCGTCCCGAGATCGTCGACGAGCAGATTTCCAGCGACGGCACACGCAAGTGGCTCTTGCGCTTTCCCCCGCGCGGTGCAGGCCGGCCGGTGGAGATCGAAACCGTCTACATTCCCGAGGAAGGCCGCGGCACGCTCTGCATTTCCAGCCAGGTCGGCTGCACGCTCACCTGCTCCTTCTGTCATACCGGCACGCAGAAGCTGGTGCGCAACCTGACATCGGAGGAAATTCTCTCGCAGTTGCTACTCGCCCGCGACCGGCTGGGCGACTTCCCGGACCGTGACACGCCAGCCGGCGCCATCGTTCCGGCGGAAGGCCGCAAGGTCTCCAACATCGTCATGATGGGTATGGGCGAGCCGCTCTACAATTTCGAAAGCGTCAAGACCGCGCTGCTGATCGCCACCGACGGCGACGGCCTGTCGCTCTCCAAGCGCCGGGTGACGCTGTCGACCTCGGGCATCGTGCCGGAAATCTATCGCACCGGCTCGGAAATCGGCGTCATGCTGGCGATTTCGCTGCATGCCGTGCGCGACGACCTGCGCGACATGCTGGTGCCGATCAACAAGAAGTATCCGCTGAAGGAGCTGCTCGACGCCTGCCGCGCCTATCCGAGCCTGTCGAATGCCCGGCGCATCACCTTCGAATATGTGATGCTGAAGGACGTCAACGACACGCTGGAGGACGCCAAGCTGCTCATCCAGCTGCTGAAGGGCATTCCTGCGAAGATCAACCTCATCCCCTTCAACCCCTGGCCGGGCACCAACTACCAGTGTTCCGACTGGGAGCAGATCGAGCGCTTTGCCGACTTCATCAACCAGGCCGGTTATGCTTCGCCGATCCGCACCCCGCGCGGCCGCGACATCCTCGCCGCCTGCGGCCAGCTGAAATCGGAATCCGAGCGCATGCGCAAGGTCGATCGCATGGCGTTCGAGGCAATGATGATTGTCGGGCACGGCGAGGACGACTGAAAGCCGTTCCGCCGCGGCTTCCTATCAGAAATTGTGATTGATGAAGCCGATTCCGAGAATTGATTTGAAGGCCCGTTTTGCCTAGAAACAGCCTAAAATCATTCTAGGGAGACCATCCATGCGCCACCTTCTGCTTGCTTTCGCGGCAACGCTCGCGATTACGCTGCCGGCCAAGGCCGAAGAGGTCACGGTTGCCGTGACCGCCATCGTCGAACATCCGGCGCTCGACGCTGCCCGCGACGGCGTGAAGGAAGCGCTGGCAGCGGCCGGCTACAAGGAAGGCGAGAACCTGAAGTTCCTCTACGAATCGGCGCAGGGCAACCCCGCGACGGCCGCCCAGATCGCCCGCCAGTTCGCCGGCGAAGATCCAAGCGTCATCGTGCCGATCTCCACGCCGTCCGCGCAGGCCGTCGTTTCCGCGACGAAGGACATTCCGGTCGTCTTCACTGCCGTGTCCGACCCGCTCGGTGCGCAGCTCGTCACCAACATGGACAAGCCCGGCGGCAATGTCACCGGTCTTTCGGACCTGTCGCCGGTTGCCGAGCATATCGCGCTGATCAAGGAAATCCTGCCGAACGCCAAGACGATCGGCTATCTCTACAATTCGGGCGAAGCCAATTCCGTGTCGCTGCTCGCCGTGCTGAAGGTTGAAGCCGAGAAGGCCGGTCTGACGGTCGTCGAATCCGCCGCCACCAAGTCTGCCGAAGTGCAGGGCGCCGCCCGTGCGCTCGTCGGCCGTGCCGATGCGATCTACATCCCGACGGACAACACGATCATCTCCGCCCTCGAAGGCGCGGTCGCCGTCGCCGAAGAAGCCAAGCTCCCGCTTTTCACCGCCGACACGGATTCCGTCTCGCGCGGCGCCATCGCAGCCCTCGGCTTCAACTACAAGGACGTCGGCAAGCAGACGGGCGAAATCGTCGTGCGTATCCTCAAGGGTGAGAACCCGGGCGACATCGCCGTAAAGGTTGCCGCCGGCACCGACCTCGTCGTCAACAAGGGCGCCGCCGCCAAGATGGGCGTCACGCTGCCGGAAGCTCTCGTCGGCCGCGCCACCCGCGTGATCGAATAATCCCCGGACGTTCCGGACATTTCCAATCGGAATCAACCGCTGCCGGATCGCCCGGCAGCGGTTGATCTGTTAAGAAGACCCCTCCCGCAGAACCCGCGGGAAATGGGTGAAGAGAGAAAGCCAAGAGCCGTGAGCCTGATTGCCTTCTGGGGTGCCGTCGAACTGGGGCTGGTCTATGCCTTCGTCGCGATCGGCGTTTACCTTGCCTTCCGCGTGCTGGATTTCCCCGACCTGACGGTGGACGGCTCGTTTCCGCTCGGCGCCGCCGTCGCGGCCGTACTGATCATTGCAGGCGTCAACCCGTGGATCGCGGCCCTGGTCGCCATGATGGCGGGCGCCGTTGCCGGCCTCGTCACGGCGATGCTGAACGTGCGCTTCCGCATCCTCAACCTGCTCGCCTCGATCCTCACCATGATTGCGCTCTTCTCGGTGAACCTGCGCGTCATGGGCAAGCCGAACGTCGCGCTGATCAATGCCGATACGATGATCAGTCCGTTCTTCGGCCTCGGCCTTCGGGATTTCTATGTCCGCCCGCTCTTCGTCGGCATCCTGGTCGTCATCGCCGTCGTGCTGGTCTGGCGCTTCCTGGAAAGCGATGCAGGCCTCTCGATGCGCGCGACCGGGGCCAATGCCCGCATGGCCCGCGCCCAGGGCGTCGACACCAACCGGCAGATCTATCTCGGCATCGCGCTGTCCAACGCGCTGGTGGCGCTCGGCGGCGCGCTCTTTGCCCAGACGAACGGTTTTGCCGATGTCACCTCAGGCGTCGGCACCATCGTTGTCGGCCTTGCCGCCGTCATCATCGGCGAGACGCTGTTCGGCACGAGGGGCATCCTCATGGCGCTGATCGGCTGCGTGCTCGGCTCGATCCTCTACCGCATCGCCATCCAGCTGGCGCTCTCCTCGGATGTGCTCGGCCTCCAAGCCTCCGACCTCAACTTCGTGACGGCCCTGCTCGTCACCGTGGCGCTCGTCCTGCCGCGCCTTCGCCGCGGGGGAGCCGCCTGATGATCTCCGTTTCCGATATCAAGGTCGTCTTCGGCAAGGGCACACCGCTGCAGAAACAGGCGCTGAACGGCGTCAGCCTCACCATCGAGGAAGGCCAGTTCGTTACCGTCATCGGTTCGAACGGCGCCGGCAAGTCGACCCTGCTCGGCGTTCTCGCCGGCGATGTCATCGCCACAGAAGGCCAGGTCAGGATCGGCACGACGGACGTGACCCGCCAGGGCACCGCCGCCCGCGCCGGCCGCGTCGCGCGCGTGTTCCAGGACCCGCTGACGGGCAGCTGCGGCGCCCTCTCCATCGAGGAAAACCTTGCGCTTGCCGCCCGCCGCGGCGAACGGCGCGGGCTTGCCTCCGCGCTCGGTCCGCAGCGCCGCACGGTCTTCCGCGAGCGCATCGCCGAGCTCAATCTCGGCCTCGAAAACCGTATGCGCGATCGCATGGACCTGCTCTCCGGCGGCCAGCGCCAGGCAGTCTCCCTCGTCATGGCAACGCTCGCCGGGTCCGACGTGCTGCTGCTCGACGAGCACACCGCAGCGCTCGATCCCGGCATGGCCGAGTTCATCATGAACCTCACGCAGAAAATCGTCTCCGAGCGCAAGCTGACGACGCTCATGGTGACGCATTCCATGCGGCAGGCGCTGGACTACGGCCATCGCACCGTCATGCTGCATGGTGGCGAGATCGTGCTCGATGTCGCCGGCGACAGCCGCAAGACGCTGCAGGTCGAGGACCTCATCGCCATGTTCCGCAAGATGCGTGGCCAGACGCTGGACGACGATGCGCTGTTGATCGGCTGAGGCGCCAACAAAGCGCCCGATTCTCTCCGCAGCTTGCTGCATCGGAGAAGGAGGCGTTCATGCTGTTTCGTCGCGCGCTGCTAGCAGGCGGCCTGGTTTCGGGCGCCGCCTTCGTTTTACCGGCAAGCTTGCGGGCGCAGCCGGCCGAAGACGACGCACAAAAACTCGTAGCAGCGGCACGGCAGCAGATCGGCGTGACGCTGACCTATGATCCCGCCTATTCCCGGCTGGACTATCCCGGCGGCGACGTGCCGCGGGCGCGGGGCGTCTGCACCGATGTCATCGTGCGCGCCTATCGCGACGGCCTTGCCATCGATCTCCAGGTTCTCGTGCACGAGGACATGCGCAGGGCCTTTTCTGCCTATCCGCCACTCTGGGGCCTGAAACGCACCGACCGCAACATCGACCATCGCCGTGTGCCGAATCTGCAGGCCTTCCTCAAGCGGCAGGGTGCCGCCCTGCCGGTCAGCAAGGACGGCGCGGACTACCGGCCGGGCGATATCGTCTCGCAGATGCTGCCGGGCAACCTGCCGCATATCGGCATCGTGGCGGACGCCCGCAGCGCTGACGGCGCACGCCCCCTCCTTGTGCACAATATCGGCGCCGGCGCGCGGCTGGAGGATGTGCTCTTCGCCTACCCCCTCACCGGGCACTACCGCTACCGTGTGTGATCCCGCTCAGCGCGCCTGTGTGAACAGGATTTTTGCCGCGAAGACGGAGAAGACGCCTGCAAAGGTGTAGTCGATGCCGCGCAGCACCCTGGGATTCTGCTGGAGCCAGGACGCGAGCTTGTCGGCGGCGAGGATCACCAGGATGTTCACGGGAATGCCGACGACGATGAAGAACAGGCCGAGGAAGATCAGCTTGCCGGTGATATCGGGATCACCCGCGCTGATGAATTGCGGCAGGAAGGTCATGAAGAAGATGATGACCTTCGGGTTCAGGAGGTTCACCCAGAAGCCGCTGGAAATATTGGCAAGCGCCGTGCCGCGCGGCCCAGCCGTCGCCTTGACCGAGAGGTTGGAGCCGTAGCGAATCGCCTGGATGGCAAGCCACAGGAGATAGGCGGCGCCACCGGTTTTCAGGATCAGGAAGGCGGTCGGCGACGCCGTGATGAGGGCGGAGATGCCGAAGGCAACCAGCAGCGTGTGCACGACGATGCCAAGGCTCGTGCCCGCCACGACGAAGAGCGCCGGTCCGCGCCCCTGCGAAAGCGCACGGCTGATCGACAGCGTCATGTCGGGGCCGGGCGTCATCGCAAGGAGCAGGCTGGCGGCCGCAAAGGCGAGAAGCGTCGGAAGGGTGGGCAGAAAGTCCATGGCAAAGCCCTGAAAGCCGGTGAGGATGGAAACCTCTAATCCGGCTTCCCGGAAAATGCCAATCAAAGTCTATGATGCGCTGTTACAGCGGATTTCCGCGCGCTTGTCTCCCTCATCATCGGACCTCACCCGACTGTGGTGGAGTGCTCGCAGCAGGGCCTGTCGGCATCACGCCCCTTCGACGAAAGCCCGGAACTTCCCGGAAAAGTCCCTGTGCCAGCGCGAGAGCGGCGGGCGATTCTCGATGACGTCGCCGATCGCCCAGGCCATGCGGCGCTCGTCGAGCGCCCGCGGCACATCGTTGTCAGGGCATAGGATGTAGAAATCGCCGCGCTCGAGACTGTCCATCATGAAATCGACGGTCTGCGCCGGCGTCCAGGCGGCATCCGGCTTTTCCGTGCGGTCCCCCTTCGTCAACTCGGTGAAGACGAAGCCTGGGATCAGGAGATGGGCGGAGAGTTTTGCGCCCGCCGTGTTGCGCAACTCGTGCTGGAGCGCCTCGGTGAAGACCTTCACGCCCGCCTTGGAGACATTGTAGGCGGGATTGCCGGGCGGCGTGGTGATGCCCTGCTTGGAGCCGGTATTGATGATGAGGCTCGCCTCGCCATGGGCCAGCATGTTCGGGCCGAAGACCTGCGTGCCGTGGATGACGCCCATCAGGTTGACGGCGAGGATATGGTCCCAGTTGGCCTCCGCGCTGAAGATGGAGGTGTCCGGCTGGATGCCGGCATTGTTCATCAGCACATGGACACGGCCGAAGCGTTGCAGCACGGCGCGCTCCAGCGCCTCCAGCTCATGCTGGTGCGCGACGTCCGTCTCCACGGCCATGACATTCGCCTCGCCGGCGATAGCTTCGAGCTCGGCGCGCGCCTCGCCCAGCCGGTCGGCATTGAGGTCGGCGATGGCAATGCTCATGCCCGCCTCGGCAAAGCGCCGCGCGGCGGCAAGGCCGATGCCGGCACCGCCGCCCGTGATGACGGCGACATTGGCTTCCTTGATGATGTCTCGAAGGGTCGTCATGGCTTCGCCTCCTTCCATGGGTTCGCTGCGGCGAATATGGGTCGCCATCCGGCCCTGTCAAATCCGCCTGCACGCCACCCTGCATCAGCGCGCGCCCTTGCGTCACGCGCCAATCTCGCTAAAAGTGCCGCGATACCGGGCCTCCGCGGGTTTACCGCGCCCCTTCATGCAACGGACCTCATCACCATGGCATCATATAAAGACGTGAAGAAAGTCGTGCTGGCCTATTCGGGCGGCCTCGACACCTCGATCATCCTGAAATGGCTCCAGACCGAACTCAACGCTGAGGTCGTCACCTTCACCGCCGATCTCGGCCAGGGCGAAGAGCTGGAGCCGGCGCGCAAGAAGGCCGAGATGCTCGGCATCAAGGAGATCTTCATCGAGGACGTGCGCGAAGAATTCGTGCGCGATTTCGTCTTTCCGATGTTCCGCGCCAATGCGGTCTATGAAGGCGTCTATCTGCTCGGCACCTCGATCGCCCGTCCGCTGATCTCCAAGCACCTGATCGAGATCGCCGCCAAGACCGGCGCCGACGCCATCGCCCACGGCGCGACCGGCAAGGGCAACGACCAGGTCCGTTTCGAGCTCTCCGCCTATGCGCTGAACCCCGACATCAAGATCATCGCACCCTGGCGCGACTGGGCGTTCAAGAGCCGCACGCACCTTCTGGAGTTCGCCGAGCAGCACCAGATCCCGGTTGCGAAAGACAAGAAGGGTGAAGCCCCCTTCTCGGTCGACGCGAACCTCCTGCACTCCTCTTCCGAGGGCAAGGTGCTGGAAGATCCGGCCGTCGAAGCGCCGGAATATGTGCATATGCGCACCATCTCGCCGGAATCGGCGCCCGACAAGGCGACCGTCATCAAGGTCGGCTTCGAGCGCGGCGATGCCGTCTCCATCAACGGCGTGCGCATGTCGCCGGCAACGCTGCTTGCGACCCTCAACAATTACGGCCGCGACAACGGGATCGGCCGTCTCGACCTTGTTGAAAACCGCTTCGTCGGCATGAAGTCGCGCGGCGTCTACGAGACGCCCGGCGGCACGATCCTGCTTGCCGCGCACCGCGCCATCGAGAGCATCACGCTCGATCGCGGCGCCGCGCATCTCAAGGACGAGCTGATGCCGCGTTACGCCGAGCTGATCTATTACGGCTTCTGGTTCTCGCCGGAGCGCGAAATGCTGCAGGCACTGATCGACAGGAGCCAGGAACATGTCGAGGGCGAAGTGACGCTCAAGCTCTACAAAGGCAATGTCATGGTCATCGGCCGCGAGTCGGACAAGTCGCTCTATTCCGACAAGCTGGTCACCTTCGAGGACGACCAAGGCGCCTACGACCAGAAGGACGCCGCCGGCTTCATCAAGCTGAACGCCCTGCGCCTGCGCACGCTCGCCGCCCGCAAGCGCCGCGGCTGATCGCCTGATCACCGTCAGACAAGAGGCCCGCTGCCGTTTTCGGCAGCGGGCCTTTTCGTGTCCGGTGACTGTTTATTCCGCCGGCTCGGCGGCAAGCTGTGCATCGCGGCTGCAGATCGCGCGATACCAGACATAGGACAGGATCGCCATCAGACCCATGGCCGGGATGATCGTGCCGAAGGCGAAAAGCGGCATGCCGATGGCCGCGGCCAGCAGGCCCGCAAGGAAGCCGGCCCCCATCTGGATAAAGCCCATGGCGGCGGAAGCAGAGCCAGCGATCTCGGGGAAGGGTTCCATCGCCGCCGTCATCATGTAGGGCATGACGAAGGCGATACCGAAGGCGTAGATGCCGACCGGCCCCATGACACTGAGGAAGCTCGGCGTCACCAGATGCGAGGCGAGCGCAATCAGGATGCTCGCGATGCCGATGAAACACAGGCCTGGCAGGACGATCCGGGCAGGGGCGACCTTGCGCATCAAAAGGCGCACGCAGACCGTGCCGGCAAAGAAGAAACCCGACTGCATGAGCATGCCGACACCGAATTCCGTCGGCGTCAGGCCAACCGTACCGATCAGGACGAAGGGCAGCATGGTCGCCTGGCCGTAGAGCGCCCCGACGGCGCCGGCCATGACAAGCGTGGCGGAAACGAAACGGCGGCTCGTGGCAAGCGCTGCATAGCCCGCAAGGATCGGACCGACGCGGCCCTTCGCCGGATCTGGCACCGTGGTCTCGGCCATGCAGAAATAGACGGCACCGCAGGCCGCCAACGCAAAGCCTACCATCAGGAAAAAGATCGACTGCCAGCCGAACACGCCGAGCGCAAAGCCGCCGAGGGTCGGCGAAACGGCCGGGCCGATGGCGAGCATCATGCCGACCATGTTCATGATGCGGGCGGCCTCGGTCCCGGTAAACTGATCGCGCACGATGGCGCGCGAGACCGTCATGCCGACCGATGCACCGATGCCCTGCACGAGGCGGCCGGCCAGCAGAACACCAACGCTCGGCGCGAAGGCCGCCATCAGGCTGCCGGCGAGATAGACCGTCATGAAGATCAGCGTGGTCTTCCGCCGGCCGAGCACGTCCGACATCGTACCTGAAACGAGCTGCGACAGCGCGAAACCGGCAAAATAGAGCGACAACGTCAGCTTGATCGCCGATTCCGTCGACGAGAAGGCGCGCACCAGCTCGGGCATAGCAGGGGTGTAGAGCGCCATGGAAACGGGGCCGAGCGCAACGAGGAAGGCGGCGATGATGCTGGTGCGGCGCTCGCTCATGCGCGCCGTCGTCATCGGCCGGCTTCCTTTGCCAGCGCCGGCGCGGCACTGTCTTCCTCAAGGGCGCAAAGGTTCGCGCGCAGCCGCTTCAGCCGGTCGCGCATCAGCTCCAGCTCCTCCGGACCGATGCCGCTGGTCACATGCTCCATCAGCTCGATCTGCTCGGTGCGGATACTGGCGATGAGAGCGCCAGCGGTCGGCGTGGTGAAGATCAGCTTGGCCCGGCGATCGGCCGGATCGGGGCGGCGCTCGATGAGGCCGAGGCTCTGCAGGCGGTCGAGATAGGTCGAAAGCGTCATCGGCTCGATGCCCATGCGCTGGGCGATATCGAACTGGCGGCTGCCCTCCAGCGTGGCGATGCGCACAAGGGTCCGCGCCTCGCCCGGCGTGAGGCCGAGACCGGCGGTGGCAATGCGACGCTCGAAGGCGCTACGCAGCATGCGGGCAACGTCGATGAGGACGAAACCGAGGGCGTCGGGATCGGGACGAGGGGACATGTTCACTTTCTGGCTTATTGTAAGGGGAGCTTACTATGCATTGCAGGAAGGAACAACCACCAAGCCACGACTGCCACGCATGGCTGCCTTGCGAACGGCAAAACATGCCGGAAAAACACGGATGAAATCAAAAATAATAATCAAGAAATCAATTGGATAGCCGTATATCACGACCTGCTGTTCCACACCGTCATGGCTGCCCTGCTTCCCGCTCGACACTCCCGGCTCCATGGTGGAAGGACAACACGCAGCAGGCCGCGGGCATGGCTGACCTTGCCGGGGGTAGCAACGACGCTAGCCGTCCATCCCGGGAAAGCGGATCGTCACGCGGAGGCCACGCCCGTTCGCGCCGCTGTCCAGCGTCATCGTCGCATCGAACAGCGCGGCGATTTCCTCCACGATGGGCAGGCCGAGGCCCATGCCCGGCGCATCACGATGCTCGCCACGGGAAAAGCGCTGGCGCACGAGGCCGCGGCGCTCGGGAGGAATACCGGGGCCGTTGTCCTCCACATCGAGAAGCACCGTGCCCGTGGTGCGCCGGACGCGCACTGTCACCTCTGCCTCCTTGCCGGCATAGGCGATGGCGTTTTCCAGGAGATTGCGCAGAAGCTCTCCGAAAAGCAGCGGCTCGGCGCGGGCGAAGGCAGGCCCGTCTCCCTCGAAGCCGAGATCGATGCCGGCCTCGGCAGCCGTGGGCACGCGGTCGGCGGTAAGCTGCTGGGCAAGCGCAGCGATATCGACGGGTGCCGGCTTCTGCGGCTCGTTGGACCCGGCAGCATCGATCTTGGCCATCAGCAGCAGCTGGGCAAGGATGCGCTCGGCATGGGCAACCGCAGCATCGCCCTTGCGGGCGGCCTCCTGCGCCTCCTCCAGCGTGCCGGCGCGGCTCGCCAGCGCGAGCTGGGTGCGGATGATGGCGAGTGGCGTGCGCAGCTGGTGGCTGGCATTGCCGGAAAAGTGGCGAAGCGCATCGAGCGCCGACTGCAGGCGCACCATGAAGGAATTCACGGTATCGACGAGGCCCTGCACCTCGCTCGGCACGCGCTGCTCGATGGGGTGCAGATCGTTCGGGCTGCGCTCGGCAATGGCATCGCTGAGCCTGTAGAGCGGACGCAGCGACACGGTAACGGCGATCCAGACGATGAGAGCGGCGCCCGCAATCATCATGGCAAGACGCAGCGCCGAGCGTAGCAGGATCGTCTGGGTCAGCTGCCGGCGGGCAATGGTTGTCTCGGCAACCGTCACCGCGAAGGGCACGGAATTGATGCCGGTCGATGCCGAGCGCTGCAGGACGGCAATGCGGATCGGCTCGCCGCGGAAGGTCGCATCCGCAAAACCGATCGACTGGCCGGCCGTCGGCGCGATCGTCGGCAGGGTCTGGTAGCCGGTGATGAACCGGCCGGGCGGCCCGTCGACGCGGTAGAACACCCGGTCCTGCGCGGCCGACGTCAGCATCTCCAGCGCGACATAAGGAATATCCACCTCGAGCGTGCCGTGCTCCGTCACCACCACCCGCTCGGCAATCGCCAGCGCCGAGCCCGCCAGCACACGATCGGAAACCTCGTTCGCCGTCTTGACGGCCTCGTGGTAGGTGTCGAAGAGCGCCACCGTGCCGATCACCGCCGTGGAGACGAGCAGCCAGAGCAGCAGGCGACGGCGCAGCGATGAGGCCGGAAGGAGCGTCAAGCGACGGGCGCCTTGTCGAGATAGTAGCCGATGCCGCGCGCGGTGCGCACGGTCAGCCCGTGCGGTGCCAACCGCTTGCGAAGCCGGCTGACATATTGCTCGATGGCATTGGCCGAGAGGTCGTCGTCGAAGGCCGCGAGCGACTGCATGATCGCCTCCTTGGCAACCACCTTGCCGGCGCGCATGAAGAGGATTTCGAGCAGGCCGAGTTCGCGCGCGGGAATGTCGAGCGGTGCGCCGTCAGCGGAAAAGCTGCGCGAATTGAGATCCAGCACGACGCCGCCGAAGGTGATCGCCGCCGAGCGAAGCCCCGCCTGCCGGCGCAGCAACATGCGCACGCGCGCTTCGAATTCGGAGATATCGAAGGGCTTGATCATATAGTCGTCGGCGCCGAGATCGAGACCGCGCACCCGCTCCTCCGGCGCGCCGCGGGCCGTAAGAATCAGGACGGCCGCCTTGCTCCGGCGGGCCCGCATGGCGCGGAGCACGTCGAGACCGTCCATTTCCGGCAGTGTCAGGTCGAGGATGACGAGATCGAAGCTCTCCGACGCGATGGCGGCATCGGCGGAAGCGCCGTCGCGCACGACGTCCACCGCATGCCCGGTGCCCTTCAGGATGGCGGACAGGCCGTCCGCCAGGGCTTCGTTGTCCTCGACCAGCAGAATGCGCACGTCTTTCTCCTTCCGCCGCGAACTTAACGGCGGGCGGCGCACTTGTGAACGGCCTCGCGCTTTGGCAAGGTCGCGCCATGCGTCTTGTCCTCATTCTTCTTGCGCTCCTGGCAGCGCCCCTGCCCGCATTTTCCGAGCCGACCTTCTTTCCGGCGCGCAACGGCAATGCCGACGCCCCCGTGCTTGTCGTCTATTCCTCGCTGGACGAACCGCTCGCCCGGCCGATGATCAAGGGCTTCCAGGAGGCCAACCAGGATGTGGCGCTGCGCTACGACGAGATGCTGACCGGCGAGGTCTACGACCGCATCGTGCGCGAGACCGATGCCGGAGAGAAAACGGCCGATTTCGCCTTCTCCTCGGCCATGGACCTTCAGGTCAAGCTCAGCAATGACGGTTATGCCCAGCGCAGCGACCTGCCGATGAGCGACCGCTGGCCGGCCTGGGCCAACTGGCGCAACACCGCCTATGCGCTGACCTTCGAGCCCGCCGTCTTCGTCTATCACAAGCCGAGCTTCAAGGGCGAGAAGCCGCCGGCCTCGCGCGCGGAATTCGTCGACTACCTCAAGCGGCAGGGCGAGAAGGTCTATGGCCGCATCGGCACCTACGACATCGAGCGCTCCGGCGTCGGCTTCCTCTTCATGGCCCGCGACCAGGAGCAGTTCGGGGACATCTGGACGGTGATCCAGGCGATGGGCGCGGCGGGGGTCAAGCTCTATTCCACCAGCTCGGCCATTCTGGAACGCGTCGCCGACGGGCGTTTCGTGCTCGGCTACAACATTCTCGGTTCCTATGCCGCGGACTGGGCCTCGCGGCATCCCGATGTCGGCATCGTGCTGCCGAAGGACTACACCGTCGTCATGTCGCGAATCGGCCTCGTGCCGCAGGCCGCCGCCAACCCCGAACTCGGCCGGCGCTATCTCGCCTTCTTCATGTCGAAGGAGGGCCAGACGATCATGGCCCGCGAACTCCAGATCGCCGCCGTCAGCCCCGAGGTGTCGGGCTCGAACACCGCGCGCACGATGAGCGCGCTGCTCGGCGCGCAGCTCAAGCCCGTGCCGGTCAGTCCGGGCCTGATGGTCTATCTCGACCAAGTGAAGCGGGCCCGGCTGATCGCCCGCTGGAACGAGGTTCTGCGCACCCAGTAGCGCAAGGCGCTTCCATGCGGCAGCGCAATGTCAGGTAGATGTCAGCTTCCTGTGGTGCTTTTGGGCTCTTCATCGTCCGTGGAGGCGGACGGAAGACCGGGAGGAGAATTCTGCCGATATCGCCCGCGGACACAAAGTTCGCGCCGCCACCGGCCGCCCCATCCTCTCGCCAAAAGCAACGATGCGCGCAAAGCCGCGCCTGACGGAGGATACACTCTTGAAACATTTCTTCCTGGCATCCCTCATCGCCGGCGCCATGGCGCTTCCGGCGTTTGCTGCCGACTATTCGATCATCGCCCCGGCCGGCCCGGGCGGCGGCTGGGACCAGACGGCCCGTTCGCTGCAGACCGTCCTGCAGGACGAGAAGATTTCCGGCAGCGTGCAGGTGGTGAACGTTCCGGGCGCCGGCGGCACGATCGGCCTCGCCCAGTTCGCCAGCCAGAACAACGGCAACCCGAACGCTCTCATCGTCGGCGGTTACGTCATGGTCGGCGCGATCCTCACCAACCAGTCGCCGGTAACCATCAAGGACGTGACGCCGATCGCCCGCCTGACCGGCGAATATGAAGCGATCGTCGTTCCGGCCGCTTCGCCGATCCAGACCATGGATGACCTCGTGAAGGCCCTGAAGGCCGATCCGGGCGCGGTTTCCTGGGCTGGCGGCTCGGCCGGCGGTACCGACCACATCACGGCCGGCCTGATCGCCAAGGCAGCCGGCGTCGATCCGACCAAGATCAACTATGTCGCCTATTCCGGCGGCGGCGAGGCGCTTGCCGCGATTCTCGGCAACCAGGTGACGGCCGGCATCTCCGGCTATGGTGAGTTCGAGGCCCAGGTGAAGGCCGGTACGCTCCGCCTGATCGCCATCTCCAGCGCCGAGCGCATCGAAGGCATCGACGCCCCGACCATCAAGGAAGGCGGTCTCGACGTCGTGGTCCAGAACTGGCGCATGGTCGCCGCGGCCCCGGGCCTTTCGGCCGAACAGGTGGCGGCGATCAACGCCGACATCGAGAAGGTCGTGACCTCCGCCGCCTGGAAGGACACCCTGAAGACCAAGGGCTGGCAGGACACCTATCTTGCCGGTGACGCCTTCAAGGAACAGCTCGACAAGGATGTCGCCGCAACGGAAAGCATCCTCAAGGACATCGGGCTCGTCAAATGAGCGAGGTCTCCTCCTCCAACGAAAGGCGCCGCCCCGACCGGGCGGCGCTGGTCATCGCCCCCGTTCTTTTCGTCCTTGCCGCCGTGATCTGGTGGGATGCCGGGCGTCTTGCGGAGATGAGCAACTATTCCCGCATCGGCCCTGCCACCGTGCCGCATGTCGTTGCCATCGGTCTTGCCCTGCTCGCCGTCTGGACGGGCTTCGAAGCCTGGCGCGGCGACTTCCCGGAACGCGAGCCGATCGAGGTCAAGCCGGTCGTCCTCATCGTGGCAGGCCTTGCCGGGCAGATGCTGTTGCTCAAGACCGCAGGCTTCTCCATTGCGACGGGCGTGCTCTTCGCGCTGACCGCCTTCGGTTTCGGCCGGCGCAAGCTCTGGATTTCGTTGCCAATAGGCATCGCCTTCAGCTTCGTCGTCTACATCATCTTCGGCCGTTTCCTGCAGCTCTCGCTGCCCGCCGGGCCGCTGGAACACCTGTTCTTCTGAGGAGCTGACGATGGGTACATTCGAATTCCTGCTGCAGGGCATCGCCATCGCGGCCCAGCCGATGAACCTGCTCTATGCGCTGATCGGCGTGACGCTCGGCACCGCCGTCGGCGTTCTGCCCGGTATCGGCCCGGCCCTCACCGTCGCGCTGCTTCTGCCAGTCACCTACAAGCTCGATCCGGCCGGCTCGCTCATCATGTTCGCCGGCATCTACTACGGCGGCATGTATGGCGGCTCGACCACCTCGATCCTGCTCAACACGCCGGGCGAAAGCGCCTCGGTCGTCACCGCTCTCGAGGGCAACAAGATGGCCCGCGCCGGCCGCGGCGGACCGGCGCTCGCGACGGCGGCGATCGGCTCGTTCGTCGCCGGCCTCATCGCCACGCTCTGTCTCGCCTTCATCGCACCCTTCGTGGTCAAGTTCGCGCTTTCCTTCGGCCCGCGGGAATATTTCGCGCTGATGGTGCTCGCCTTCGTCACCGTCTCGGCGGCCTTTGGCGATTCGACGCTGCGTGGCCTGACCGCCCTCTTCATCGGCCTCGGCCTTGCCGTCATCGGCATCGACCAGCAGACCGGTCAGGCGCGGCTTTCCTTCGGCATTCCGGATCTGCTCGACGGCATCGAGGTGACGACGCTCGCCGTCGCCATGTTCGCCATCGGCGAGACGCTCTACGTCGCCTGCCAGGGTGACCGCATTCCCGACAAGGTCGAGGCGGTCAAGGGCTCCGTCTGGATGAGTGCGCAGGACTGGGCCCGCTCGTGGAAACCTTGGCTGCGCGGCACATTCATCGGCTTCCCGATCGGCGCAATGCCGGCCGGCGGTGCCGATATCGCCAGCTTCCTGTCCTATTCGACGGAAAAGCAGTTCTCCAAGCACAAGGACGAGTTCGGCAAGGGCGCCATCGAGGGCGTCGCCGGTCCGGAAGCGGCGAACAACGCCTCTGCCGCCGGCACGCTGGTGCCGCTGCTCTCGCTCGGCCTGCCGACCACGGCGACCGCCGCGATCATGCTTGCCGGCTTCCAGCAATACGGCCTGCAACCCGGCCCGCTGCTGTTCGCGACCAATCCGCAGCTCGTCTGGGGCCTGATCGCCAGCCTGCTCATCGCCAATTTCATGCTGCTGGTGCTGAACCTGCCGCTGATCGGCCTCTGGGTGAAGCTTCTGACGATCCCCAAGCCCTGGCTCTATGCCGGCATCCTGCTCTTCGCGACGCTCGGCACGATCGGCGCCAACCCCTCGGTCTTCGAACTCGGCATGCTGCTGACCTTCGGCCTGCTCGGCTTTGCCATGCGGATCTTCGGCTATCCGATCGCACCCGTCGTCGTCGGCCTCATCCTCGGCCCCATGGCAGAGCAGCAGCTGCGCCGCGCACTGGCGATCAGCCAGGGCGATGTCTCCGCGCTCTTCATGTCGCCGATCGCCGCCGTACTCTTCGTGCTCGCCATTCTCGCCGTCGTCGTGCCGCTCATCCTGCGCGCCCGCGGCAAGGGCGAAGTGCTCTCGCAGTTTGCGGTCAACGAAGACTAAGACCTACCAACGGTCCCTCCCAAGACCGAAAAGAATGCAGGCCGGAAACGCCCGTTTCCGGCCTGCATCCGTTGCATGGCTGGCCTGAGATTCTGTCGGTTGTTCTTTTGGCCCCGACACATCATCTTCTGCTCGTAAGCTAAAACAGAAAGCGAGCAATCCAATGACTACCCTCCGCAATTCCTTCGCCCAGGGCTTCTTCGGCCGGGCCTTCGCCGTACTGAGCGCTGCCAATGCAGCCGCCGCGGCTGTCGAAGGGCATCGCCGCCCGAAGGAACGCGACCTGAGAACGCTCGGCATCAACCCTGCCGACTTCCCGCGCGTCTAACGCCGCAGAGAGAATTCCCTGAATGAAAAAGGCCCGCTGGTCGCAAGACCAGCGGGCCTTCTGTATTTCGGTTTCGTCTTCTTCGAAGATCGAGAAAGCCGGCCGTCGAGACGGCCGGCCGATCGTGTTGCCTCAGGCGCTTTCGCCGAGATGGGCCGCCACCCTGTCGGAGCTGTGCGCTTCGGCGTGGCCTTCCTGCGCGCGTTCGCGCTTGTTGTAGCGGATCGACGACCAGAGCGAGATACCGATCAGCGTCGCGCCGCCAAGGCCGGTGATGACCTCGGGGATATGCACCAGCGTCTGGCAGTACATGACCACCGAGAGGATCAGGATCGCGTAGAACGCGCCATGCTCCAGATAGCGGTATTCGGCAAGCGTCCCCTTGTCGACGAGCATGATCGTCATCGAGCGCACATACATGGCGCCGATACCGAGACCGATCGCGATGACGAAGAGGTTCTGCGTCAGTGCGAAGGCTCCGATGACACCGTCGAAGGAGAAGCTGGCATCCAGCACTTCGAGATAGATGAACGCGCCGAGGCCGCCCTTGGCCGCTTCCGACATCGCCTTCTGCGAAGCGTCGAGCAGGCCGCCGACGACTTCCACCGCAAGGAAGGTCAGGAGGCCGTAGATGGCGGAGAAGACAAAGGTATTGGCTTCCTCACCCTCGAGCAGGTTCGAGAAGACCAAGATCAGGAGCAGAACAAAGGCGATCTCGATACCCTTGACGGTTGCCGAGCGGGCCATGTGCTTCTCGATGAAGCCGATCCAGTGCACGTCCTTCTCATGGTTGAAGAAGTAGGTGAGTCCGACCATCATGAGGAAGGTGCCGCCGAAGGCAGCGATCGGCAGATGCGCCTCATTCATGATGCGCGCATATTCCGCCGGTTCGCGCGCCGCCAGCAAGATCGCCTCGAACGGGCCGATGCGCGCCGCGATCACCACGATCAGGAGCGGGAAGACGATACGCATGCCGAAGACGGCGATGATGATGCCCCAGGTCAGGAAGCGGTGCTGCCACACCGGCGTCATGTCCTTGAGCTTGTTCGCATTGACGATGGCGTTGTCGAAGGAGAGCGAGATCTCCAGCACCGCGAGAACGGCGCAGATGAAGAAGACGGTCGCCATGCCGGAAAGCGTTCCGGTCGTCTGCCAGCCGAGCCAGGCGCCGAGCACCAGGCCGATGGCGGTAACGATGAGCGCCCACTTCAGGTAGGAAAGGTTGGATTTGCCTTCGCCGTTGCCGATCATGGCAGGACCTCCATGTTGGGGGTACGGGAAAGCGGAAAACGCATACCACAAAGGGCATGCGTGTAAGGCATGGTCAGGATGTTCATGTGCATATGAATCCGCCGGCTAATTGCTGGCGGTACCGACATCACGAGAGCGCCGTAAAAACTCTCGCCAGAGGGGCCCGGCACCAGGTTCACCGCGGCAACCCGATGTCAAAGGCCGCGGATGAACCATCTTTTCACCGAAGTTGCCCTCTGCGTCAAGAGGCAGGCCGCTGCGCACGCCCCGGCGTCGCGGGTGTTCCGCGGTTCCCGCCTATTTTGCACGGCTGCCCTGTACCAAAGCCCTCCTCCATTCCTATATTCGCCCCACGCTGATTTGCCGGAAAGGACCAGACCCCATGACTGAAACGCGTATCGATCCCACCCTCGTCGAGTGGACCGGCCTCAACGGCCTGCCGCGTTTCGATCTCGTGAAGGACGATGCCTTTGCAGACGGGTTTGCCGCCGCGCTTGCCGCACACGAGGCGGAGATCGACACCATCGCAGGCAATCCCGAACCTGCGACCTTCGACAACACGATCGTCGCGCTTGAAATTGCCGGCGACGAACTCTCGCGTGTTTCCGCGCTCTTCTGGAGCCGGGCAGGCGCCAACACCAACGACACGATCCAGGCCCTGGAACGTGACATCGCGCCCAAGATGTCGCGGCACTATTCAAAGATCGGCACCAATGCCGTGCTTTTCGCGCGTATCGACGCGCTTTGGGAGGCGCGCGAGACGCTGAACCTCTCGCTGGAACAGACCCGCGTGCTGGAGCGGCACTGGAAGGGTTTCGTCAAGTCCGGCGCTAAGCTGGCAAAGCCCGAGCAGGATCGGCTCGCCGCGATCAACGAAACGCTCGCCGGGCTCGGCGCGAAATTCGGCCAGAACGTGCTGGCCGATGAGAAGAACTGGGCGCTGTTCCTCGAGGAGGGCGAGGCGCTCGACGGGCTGCCCGACTTCCTGAAGGACGCCATGGCCGCCGCGGCCCGCGAACGCGGCGAGGACGGCCGCTTCGCTGTCACGCTGTCACGCTCGATCATCGAACCCTTCCTCACCTTCTCCGCCCGCCGGGACCTGCGCGAACAGGCTTTCCGCGCCTGGGTGGCTCGGGGCGAGAACGATGGTGAAACGGACAACCGCGGCATCGTCAAGGAAACGCTGGCACTGCGCGCCGAAAAGGCCGACCTGCTCGGCTATGCGAATTTCGCCGCGCTGAAGCTCGACAACACCATGGCCAAGACGCCCGACGCGGTGAACGGCCTCTTGATGCAGGTCTGGGAAAAAGCCGTTGCGCGAGCCCGCGAGGAGGAGGCCGAGCTCGCTGCCCTCATTGCGGAAGAAGGCCACAACCACGCGGTCATGCCCTGGGACTGGCGCTACCACGCCGAAAAGCTGCGCGCGAAAAAGTTCAGCTTCTCCGAGGCGGAGCTGAAACCCTATTTCCAGCTCGAAAAGATCATCGACGCCTGCTTCGACGTCGCCGAGCGACTGTTCGGCATCCGCGCCGTCGAGAAGACCGGGGTGCCGGTCTATCACCCCGATGTCCGCGTCTTCGAGATCCGCGACCGCGAGGATAAGCTGGTCGCCATGTTCCTCGGCGACTATTTCGCGCGCTCGTCCAAGCGCTCCGGCGCCTGGATGAGTTCCTACCAGAGCCAGCATCGCCTGCCGCTCAAGAACGGCGCGGTCGGTGAATTGCCGATCATCTACAATGTCTGCAACTTCGCCAAACCCGCCGAGGGCAAGCCGGCGCTGCTCTCGCTCGACGATGCGCGCACGCTCTTCCACGAATTCGGCCACGCCCTGCACGGCATGCTCTCCGACGTCACCTATCCCTCGGTCTCGGGCACGGGCGTCTCGCGCGATTTCGTCGAACTGCCTTCGCAGCTCTACGAGCACTGGCTGACCGTTCCGGACATCCTGACGCGTTATGCGGTTCACTATCAGACCGGCGAGGCGATGCCGGCGGCACTGCTCGACAAGGTGCTCGCCGCCCGCACCTTCAATTCCGGTTTCGCGACAGTGGAATTCACCTCCTCGGCACTGGTCGACATGGCCTTTCACACGCGGGGGGCCGTCGAGGACCCGATGGCGGTGCAGCGAGACGTGCTGGAAACGATCGGCCTGCCGAACTCCATCGTCATGCGCCACGCCACGCCGCATTTCCAGCACGTCTTCTCGGGCGACGGCTATTCGGCCGGCTACTATTCCTACATGTGGTCGGAGGTGCTCGATGCCGATGCCTTCGCCGCCTTCACCGAGACGGGGGATGCCTTCGACCCCGCCATGGCTGCCCGACTGAAGACCTATATCTACGCCGTTGGCGGCTCCGTCGATCCGGAAGACGCCTACAAGGCCTTCCGCGGCAAGCTGCCGAGCCCCGAGGCCATGCTGGAAAAGAAGGGCCTGGCCGCCTGAGGAGCCATTTCCGGCCGGGCTCCATGGCCCGGCCGGGCATCGGGCTCAGCCAGCCTGTGCCGGCGCGCCGAGCGCCTTTTCGATGGCGGGATAGAGCCCGTCCTTGAGGCTCCGCTCGTCGAAGGGACCGACCTTCTTGTAGAGGATCGTGCCGTCAGGGCCGACGAGGTAGGACTCCGGGATGCCATAGACACCCCAGTCGATCGCCATCTTGCCGACAGGATCGAGGCCGATGGCCGAGAAGGGATTGCCGAGTTCACCGAGGAAACGCAGCGCATTCTCGCTGCCGTCCTTGTAGTTGACGCCGACGACGTTGAGGCGCGGATCCCTGGACAGCGCCAGGATGACCGGATGCTCCTGCCGGCAGGGCACGCACCAGGACGCCCAGAAATTGACGAGCGTCAGCTTGCCCTTACCGCTCTCGGCCGTCAGCGCCGGCACCTGCGCGCCGTCCTTCAGCGCCCCCACAAGCGGTTCGAGATCGCGGTAGGGCGCCTTGGTGCCGATCAATGCGGAGGGAATTTCAGACGTGTTGCGATCCGGATCCGTCAGCATGGCGAAGAAGATCACCGCGATACCTGCGAAGATCGCCAGGGGAAGCGCCGCGAGGATGAAACGCGTACGCTTGCCGCCGCTCTCCGTGTTGTCGGTGCTGCTCATTGTTTTTCCCCGCTGCGGGCGGAACGTCGGCGGATACCCGCCGCTTCGAGCTGCGCCAGTTCGCGGTGGCGTGCGCGGTGATCCAACCAGACCCACAGGGCAAGACCTGCTGTAACGGCAAAGGCGGCGGCATAGGACGCCGTGACATAGAAGGCATGGCTCATGCCGCATCTCCCGAACGGCCGGCCGAGCGGGCGGCATGCCGGCGCAGCACGGCGATGCGCCGGCGCAGAACCTCGTTGCGCATGGCAAGGATGTGCAGCGTGAAGAACGCAAAGGTGAAGGCGATCGCCATGACGAGGAGCGGCCAGAGGAATTCCGGGTCGATGGTCGGTCCGTCGAGCCGAATCACACTGGCCGGCTGGTGCAGCGTGTTCCACCACTCGACGGAGAACTTGATGATCGGGATGTTGACGAAGCCGACGAGGATCAGCACGGCGCCGACCTTGGCCGCCCGTGACGGATCGTCCATGGCGCGGTTGAGCGCGATCAGGCCGAGATACATCAGGAACAATACGAAGACGGAGGTGAGCCGCGCATCCCACACCCACCAGGTACCCCACATGGGTTTGCCCCAGAGCGAGCCGGTGATGAGGGCGACCAGCGTGAAACAGGCGCCGATGGGCGCGGCGGCCTTGGCGGACACATCGGCAAGCGGGTGGCGCCAGACGAGCGTACCGAGCGCCGAAAGCGCCATCACCGTGTAACACATCATGGAAAGCCAGGCCGCCGGCACATGCACATACATGATGCGCACCGTCTCGCCCTGCTGGTAGTCGCCCGTTGTCGTGAAGGACAGGTAGAGCCCCACGGCGAAAAGACAGAGCGTCAGCCCGGCAAGATAGGGCCAGATGATCGCAACCAGCGCCAGGAACCGGGTCGGGTTGGCGAGGTCGCTGAATTTGCGGATGGCAAGGCTCGGTTCGCTCATGATGGTTCTTTAACGTGGAAGCCCCCCGGCTTCAATTGATCTGCCGCAATCACATTCCTGTCAATTCGCCGCGTCAGTCGCTGGAGAGCCGGAGTGCCGCCGCCGCCGCCACGGGGCCAATGACGGCAAAAAACAGGTTGAGCGCGACGAGGATGAGGAAAGGAGGCAGGAAGGGCGCCGGGTCCTCGATTGCCGCATAGACCGCGCTGACGCCGAAGATCAGCACGGGAATGGCAAGCGGCAGAACGAGGATCGACACGAGAAGGCCGCCGCGCGGCAGCGCCACGGCGATGCCCGCGCCCGCCGCCCCGATGAAGGTAAGCGCCGGCGTGCCGGCAAGCAGCGTCAGCGTCGTCGCACCGATCGCCGTCTCGTCCATGTTCATGAAGAGCCCGAGCAGCGGCGAGGCAACGACGAGCGGCAGACCGGTCGCGATCCAGTGCGCCAGGCACTTGACGAACACCGTCAGCACCAGCGGCGTCTCCTGCATCAGGAGAAGATCGAGCGACCCGTCCTCGCGCTCGGCCTGGAACAGCCGGTCGAGTCCGAGCAGCGCGGCAAGCAGCGCACCGATCCACAGGATCGCCGGGCCGATGCGAGAGAGCAGGTTGAGGTCGGGTCCGACACCGAAGGGAATGACCGCGACGACCGTCATGAAGAACAGGACGCCGATCAGTGCCCCGCCGCCGGCGCGCACGGAAAGCTTTACATCGCGCAGGAACAGGGAAATCATGCCCAGGCTCCCGCATCGGCCGGCGCAAATCCCGTCATCCGCAACTCCCGCGCCCCTTCAAGCCCGAGCGGCTGGTGCGTCGCGGCAATGGCGAGGCCGCCGCGGGCCAGATGCGCCATGACGAGGCCGGAGAACATTTCCTCGGCCGCAACGTCGAGCGCCGCCGTCGGCTCGTCGAGGATCCAGAGAGGGCGCCAGGCAACGAGCAGCTTGGCCATCGCCATGCGGCGCTGCTGGCCGGCCGAGAGGTAGCCGAACGGCAGGTGTGCGATGCCGCCAAGGCCGACGGCCTCCACCGCCACATCGACCGCCACGCCCTGCCCCCCACCAAAATCACCGAAGAAGGCTTTCCAGAAGGTAAGATTCTCCTCCACCGTCAGCTCGCGTTTCATCGCGTTGCGATGGCCGAGATAGTGCGCGGCCTCGCCGACACGCTCCACCGGGTGCACCGCAGCAAGAAGTTTTGCCGTCCCTGATTCCGCCGGCAGAAGTCCGGCGAGGACCCGCAGCAAGGTGGACTTTCCGGAACCGTTCGGCCCCTTGACGACAAGGGCCTCCCCCCCGGCGATTTCAAAGGAAATATCGTGGAAAATCAAGTCTTCGCCGCGCTTGGCACTCAATCCTTCGGCGACGAGCCGCATGGTGTTCACTTTCTTTTTGCAACCTTGGTCGCAACGCAAAAATAGCCCGATTTGCCGGTGGCAGTCTGGAACGTTTCCAGGAAATTATCTATAAGGCGCTTATCACGCCAGCGGTCGGCGTGAATTTGATGATCAGCGCCGAACGCGGGAGTGATTTCCGGGTACGGACAGCGGAAATGGCCGCACCCGCATCCCGAAGGGCTTTTTGCGCGCGGGCGTTCGTACGTCAGTTTCTGGCGACCAGACGGAACGGGGTATAACGTGTCCAGATCCCTAGACAGTTTCCAATGTCGTACGACCTTGACGGTGAACGGCATCGACTATGTGTATTACAGCCTGCCGAAGGCCGAGGCGAACGGGCTTTCCGGGGTTTCGAGGCTGCCCTATTCGATGAAGGTTCTGCTTGAGAACCTCCTGCGCTTCGAGGACGGCCGTTCGGTCACCAAGGAGCACATCCTGTCGGTCGCCGCATGGCTGAGCAACAAGGGCACGGTGGAGAACGAGATCGCCTATCGCCCGGCGCGCGTGCTGATGCAGGATTTTACCGGCGTTCCCGCGGTCGTCGACCTTGCGGCGATGCGCGATGCGATGGTCTCGCTCGGGGGCGACCCGGAGAAGATCAACCCGCTCGTTCCCGTCGATCTTGTCATCGACCATTCGGTCATCGTCGACGAGTTCGGCACGCCGACCGCCTTTGCCCGCAATGTGGAGCTCGAATACGAACGCAACGGCGAGCGCTACCGCTTCCTGAAATGGGGCCAGCAGGCCTTCAAGAACTTTCGCGTGGTGCCGCCGGGCACGGGTATCTGTCATCAGGTCAATCTGGAATATCTGGGCCAGACGGTCTGGACCAAAGAGGAAGACGGCGAGACCATCGCCTATCCGGATACCTGTGTGGGCACGGACAGCCACACGACGATGATCAACGGGCTTGGCGTTCTCGGCTGGGGCGTCGGCGGCATCGAGGCGGAGGCGGCCATGCTCGGCCAGCCGGTCTCCATGCTGCTGCCCGAGGTCATCGGCTTCAAGCTGACGGGCAAGCTGAAGGAAGGCGTGACGGCGACCGACCTGGTGCTGATGGTCGTGCAGATGCTGCGCAAGAAGGGCGTGGTGTCGAAGTTCGTCGAGTTCTTCGGCCCCGGCCTTGACAACATGACGCTGGCCGACCGCGCGACGATCGGCAATATGGGTCCGGAATACGGCGCGACCTGCGGCTTCTTCCCGGTCGATGCCGAGACGGTCAACTATCTCACCATGTCCGGCCGCGACGAGCAGCGCATCGCGCTGGTCGAGGCCTATTCGAAGGCTCAAGGCATGTGGCGTGACGGCGACGGTTCCGACCTCGTCTTCACCGACACGCTGGAGCTCGACCTTGGCGCCGTGGTTCCGGCGATGGCCGGCCCGAAGCGCCCGGAGGGCCGCGTCCCGCTGGAAAGCATCGCCGCGGGCTTTGCGAGCGCCATGGACAACGACTACAAGAAGCCGGGCCAGCTTGAGAACCGCTACCCGGTCGAGGGCACGGATTACGACCTCGGCCATGGCGACGTGGCGATCGCCGCCATCACCTCCTGCACCAACACGTCGAACCCGTCGGTGCTGATCGCCGCCGGGCTGCTCGCCCGCAACGCGGTCGCCAGGGGCCTGAAGACCAAGCCGTGGGTGAAGACGTCGCTGGCGCCGGGATCGCAGGTCGTCGGCGAATACCTTGCCAGGTCCGGCCTGCAGGCCGATCTCGACGCGCTCGGCTTCAACCTCGTCGGCTTCGGCTGTACGACCTGCATCGGCAATTCCGGCCCGCTGCCGGCGCCGATCTCCAGGACGATCAACGACAAGGGGCTGATCGCCGCGGGCGTCCTGTCGGGCAACCGCAACTTCGAGGGCCGCATCTCGCCGGATGTCCAGGCGAACTACCTCGCCTCCCCGCCGCTCGTCGTCGCCTATGCGCTGGCCGGTTCCGTGCAGAAGGACCTGACGAGCGAACCGCTCGGCGAGGACAGGGACGGCAAGCCGGTCTATCTCAAGGACATCTGGCCCTCCTCGCAGGAGATCCAGGCCTTCATCCTGAAATACGTCACCCGCGCGCTCTACGCCGCCAAATATGCCGACGTCTTCAAGGGCGATGCCAACTGGCAGGCCGTGCAGGTGCCGGCGGGCCAGACCTATGCCTGGGACGACCAGTCGACCTATGTGCAGAACCCGCCCTACTTCGTCGGCATGGGCAAGACCGGCTCGGGCCTGTCCGACATCAAGGGCGCGCGCGTGCTCGGCCTCTTCGGCGACAAGATCACCACCGACCACATCTCGCCGGCCGGCTCGATCAAGGCGGCATCGCCCGCCGGCAGCTACCTGATCGGCCATGGCGTCGGCGTTGCCGACTTCAACCAGTACGGCACGCGGCGCGGCAATCACGAGGTGATGATGCGCGGCACCTTCGCCAATATCCGCATCCGCAACCACATGCTCGGCCCGAACGGCAAGGAGGGTGGCTACACGATCCACTATCCCTCCAGGGAAGAGATGTCGATCTACGACGCGGCGATGAAATACAAGCAGGAGGGCGTTCCGCTCGTCATCTTCGCGGGCGTCGAATACGGCAACGGTTCCTCGCGCGACTGGGCGGCCAAGGGCACCAACCTTCTCGGCGTCAAGGCCGTGATCGCCCAGTCCTTCGAGCGCATCCACCGCTCCAACCTCGTCGGCATGGGCATCGTGCCCTTCGTCTTCGAGGACGGCACGACCTGGGCCTCCCTCGACCTCAAGGGCGACGAGACCGTCACCATCGAGGGCCTGGAAGGCGACATCAAGCCGCGCGAGAAGAAGATCGCAACCATCACCTATGCCGACGGCACCGTGAAAAACGTCCCCCTCCTCTGCCGTATCGATACCCTCGACGAGGTCACATACATGAACAACGGCGGTATCCTGCAAACCGTCCTGAGAGACCTCGCAGCTTGAACGGTTTCAGTGCCCCACCCGCCGCCGTCATCCTCGGGTTTAACCCGAGGATCCATGCGGCATCTGCGGCTGTGGATGGCCGGGTCAAGCCCGACCATGACGGAGGGGAGGTTGGGCGGACTTGATCAACAGTCTCATGCCGGGGTTGCAAACCCCGGCATTTCTATTTTCCGGAGCATTTTTCTCAGCTATGAAGCTCACTCCATCGTGACTTCCTGTTGAAGCGGCAAGCGCGTATGACGGGCTCAAAAGGCTGGCCATTGCCGGCGCTCCACTGGAAATGATCATGCCGAGACCGCATATATCGCACTGTCTGGCGATCCTGCTGATGCTGGGAGCCGGCATTGACGCTGCCCATGCCGGGGAGACCATTCGTCCCAAGGGTGTCGTCGAGCTGTTCACCAGCCAGGGGTGCTCGTCCTGCCCGCCCGCCGACAAGGCGCTGGAGACGCTGGCGCGCGAGGGCGAGGTGGTCGCGCTCTCCTACCATGTCGACTACTGGAACTATCTCGGCTGGGCCGACACGCTCGCCTCCAAGGACAATACCGACCGGCAATATGCCTATGCCCGCATGTTCGGCCGCAACGGCGTCTACACGCCGCAAGCCGTGCTGAACGGCCGCGAGCACATCAACGGCGCCGACATCACCGGCATCCGCTCGCGGATCAGCGCCATGCCCGGCGAGAGCAAGGGCCTCGAAGTGCCTGTCGATGTCGAGGTGAAGAACGACGAACTGCGCATCCGCGTCGGCCCCGGCGAAGGCAAGGCCAACATCGTCATCGCCTATTTCGAGCGCGAGCGCACGATCAACATCGACAAGGGCGAGAACCGCGGCAAGACCGTGAACTACTGGCACGCCGTCACCGACATGGAGACGATCGGCATGTGGGAGGGCAAGGAGACCAACCTGGTCCTGCCTGCCGACATGCTGAAGAAGAAAAAGAAGTCCGGCGGCTGCGCCGTGCTGCTCCAGCGCATGCGCACGGCCGATACGCCCGGCGCCATCCTGGGCGCGACGGTGCTGACCGGCGACAAGGCTACGCGATAACATCCGCATAGGGCGCAGCGCCTGCGGGCTGCTTTGCGGAAACAGTTTGGGAAAAACGAACAACCTGGAGCGCGCAAGCGTTTCAGGGGAGGTCCGGTCCGGCTTCTTCGAGGGGCTTGGGGCTTGAGGGTTCGAAGAAAGACGGACCGGACCTGGACGAAGTCACCGGCAACGGAATACAGGGCGACTTCGACAGACGCCGCCCGTACCGCGCCGGCTTCCCGCACAAGGCAGCGGGCCGGTACAAGCTGCGACCGGCGAACTCTCTCCTGTAATTTGGGCGTCTGTTTGTCTGAATTGCGGCGAGACGGATTTTTGCGAAACCGCCCGGATCGACCAGCCGCCTTGCATTTCGACACCGCTCAGGCACACTGTCATCGAGCCGTCATGCACCAAGCGCGGAGATTCGATGACCGACCAGCCGGATTTGCAGGCTTCCAACGTCGTGGTCGACCTGCTGGACTATCGAAACGGCAGGGACCCGCTGCCGGTGACCTTCCATCGACGCGAGCTCGACGCAATCCTCTGGGTCTACGGCCGCATGGTCGGCGAGGGAGAGTGGCGGGATTATGCCATCGACCATCTGCGCGACAGGGCGGTGTTCTCTGTCTTCAAGCGTTCCGGCGAAATGCCGCTCTACCGCATCGAGAAGAACCCCAAGCTCGCTGCCAAGCAGGGTGCCTACAGCGTCATCAACACGCACGGCACCATCCTGAAGCGCGGCCATGAGCTGAAACAGGTGCTGAAGGTCTTCGACAAGGTGCTCCGTCTCGTCGAGACGTGAAGCCTTACGCCATCGTTCCCGGAAAAACCGCCGCCGAGGGCTCGGTTTGCGCACCGTCGCCGAGCGCGCGCTGCATGAAGACCGTGTCGAGCCAGCGCCCGTGCTTGAAGCCGGTTGCCGTCATGTGACCGCTATGCACGAAACCCGCCGCGCTGTGCACGGCGATGGAGGCGGGGTGCGCCCCACCGATGACCGCCACCATCTGCCGGAAGCCGAGCTCCGTGCAGCGGCGGATCAGTTCGGCCAGCAGCGCCTTGCCGACGCCCTTGCCGCGTGCTTCCGGCGCCAGATAGACCGAATCCTCGACCAGCCAGCGATAGGCCGGCCGCGTGCGGAAGGCCGACGCATAGGCATAACCGAGGATGAGGCCGGTCTGCTCCACCGCAACGATGTAGGGATAGCCCCTGTCGGTGATCGCCTTGAATCGAACTTCCATCTCGTCGAGCGACGGCGGGTCGATCTCGTAGCTCGCCACCCCGTTCAGCACGGATTCGCGGTAGATTTCGGTGAAGGCGGAAATATCGCCGAGGGCGGCGGTGCGGATGACGAAGCTCATGGAAGCCTCAAGGTCTCGAAGGCGATTTCAGAAAAAGCGAGCGCCGGTTTTGCGTCCGAAACGGCCTGAAAACAAGAGAAGGATGTGGAATGGAGCGCCCATCCCACATCCTTTCTCGATTTTACATCCTCACACCGCCGGTCAGGCGCCGTAGACGATCAAAAGGTCCTTGGCATCGATCTGGTCGCCGGCGCGCACCAGAACCTCGGAAATCGTGCCGTCCTTTTCCGCATGCAGCGCCGTTTCCATCTTCATCGCCTCGATGGAGAGCAGCACGTCACCGGCCTTGACCGACTGACCGGCCGAAACCGAGACCGTCGAGATGACGCCGGGCATCGGCGCGCCGAGGTGTGCGGCATTGGCGGTATCGGCCTTGCGGCGCACGGCCGAGGTGGCGGCGCGGTTGCGATCCGGCACCTTGATGAGGCGCGGCTGGCCGTTCAGCTCGAAGAACACCTTGACCATGCCCTGCGCGTCCGGCTCGCTCCTCGCCTGGTGCAGAATGACGAGGGACTTGCCCTTCTCGATTTCCGGCTGGAGCTCCTCACCCGGCGCAAGCCCGTAGAAATAGGCCGGCGTCGGCAGCACGCTGACCGGACCGTACATGTCGGCGGCCGTTGCGTAGTCGGTGAAGACCTTCGGATACATCAGATAGGAGGCGAACTCGAAATCGTCGACCTTGCGCTCCAGCTTGTCTTCGATCGCCTTGCGCTCGGCATCGAGATCGGCGGCCGGCAGCAGCGAGCCGGGCACGGCCGTATAGGCCGCCTCGCCCTTCAACGCCTTCTTCTGGAGGCCTGCCGGCCAGCCGCCCGGGGGCTGGCCGAGGTCGCCCTTCAGCATGGAGACGACGGAATCCGGGAAGGCGATGTCTTTTGCCGGGTTTTCCACGTCGGCCACGGTGAGATCCTGGCTGACCATCATCAGCGCCATGTCGCCGACCACCTTGGACGACGGCGTCACCTTGACGATGTCGCCGAACATCTGGTTGGCGTCGGCATAGGCCTGGGCGACACGGTGCCACTTGGTCTCGAGGCCGAGCGAGCGCGCCTGTTCCTTGAGATTGGTGAACTGGCCGCCCGGCATCTCGTGCAGGTAGACTTCCGAGGCCGGCCCCTTGAGGTCGCTTTCAAAGGCAGCGTACTGGAAGCGGACGGCCTCCCAGTAGAAGGAAATGCGACGGATCCATTCCGGATCAAGGCCCGGATCCCGTTCGGACCCCTTCAACGCCTCGACGATCGAGCCGAGGCAAGGCTGGGACGTGTTGCCGGACAGTGCGTCCATCGCCGCATCCACCACGTCGGCACCGGCTTCGACGGCCGCAAGCACGGTCGCGGCCGCGATACCCGACGTGTCGTGGGTATGGAAATGGATCGGCAGGTCCGTTGCCTCGCGCAGCGCCTTGAAGAGCACGCGCGCGGCCGCCGGCTTCAGGAGACCGGCCATATCCTTGACCGCGATCATATGAGCGCCGGCCTTTTCGAGATCGCTCGCAAGGGCCGTGTAGTATTTCAGGTCGTATTTCGGGCGGGCGGAATTGAGAAGGTCGCCGGTATAGCAGATCGCCGCCTCGCAGATGCGGTTCTCCTCCGCCACCGCGTCCATCGACACACGCATGTTGTCGACCCAGTTGAGGCAGTCGAAGACGCGGAAAACGTCGATGCCGCCCTTCGCCGCCTGACGGACGAAGTATTTGACGACATTGTCGGGATAGTTCTTGTAGCCGACGCCGTTCGCTCCGCGCAGCAGCATCTGGAGCAGCAGGTTCGGCGCGTCCTCGCGGATGCGGGCGAGGCGATCCCACGGGTCTTCCGTCAGGAAGCGCATGGAGACGTCGAAAGTGGCGCCACCCCAACATTCCAGCGAGAAGAGCTGCGGCAACGCCCGCGCATAGGTACCGGCGACACGCGCGATGTCGTGGGTGCGCATGCGGGTGGCCAGCAGCGACTGATGACCATCGCGCATGGTCGTATCGGTGAGGAAGACCTGGTTCTGCGCGCGCACCCATTCGGCAAACTTCTTCGGCCCGAGCTCGTCGAGCTTCTGCTTGGTGCCGGCAGGGATATCGCCCTCGATGAAGGGCACGACGGGCTTGGCGACATCGGCCGGCGGCTTCGGACGGCCCTTGGCTTCCGGGTGGCCGTTGACGGTGACGTCGGCGAGATAGGTGAGCAGTTTCGTCGCGCGGTCCTGGCGCTTCACCTGCTGGAAGAGCTCCGGCGTCGTGTCGATGAAGCGGGTCGTATAGCTGTTGTCACGGAATTTCTCGTGGCCGATTATCGCCTCGAGGAAGGTGAGATTGGTGGCGACACCGCGGATGCGGAACTCGCGCAGCGCGCGGTCCATGCGGGTGATGGCCTCCAACGGCCCCGGCGCCCAGGCCGTGACCTTGACGAGCAGCGGATCGTAGAAGCGGGTGATGACCGCACCCGGATAGGCCGTGCCGCCGTCCAGACGGATGCCGAAGCCGGAGGCCGAGCGGTAGCCGGTGATGCGGCCATAGTCGGGAATGAAGTTCTGTTCCGGGTCTTCCGTGGTGATGCGGCACTGCAGCGCATGCCCATTGAGGCGGATGTCTTCCTGCTTGGGAACGCCGGATTCCGGCGTGCCGATCGCCTCGCCGTCGAGGATGTGAATCTGCGCCTTGACGATGTCGATGCCAGTCACGACCTCCGTGACGGTGTGCTCGACCTGGATGCGCGGGTTCACCTCGATGAAGTAGAACTTTCCGGTATCGACATCCATCAGGTACTCGACCGTGCCGGCGCCGACATAGTTGGTCGCCCGGGCGATCTTCAGCGAATAGTCGGCCAGTTCCTGGCGCTGCGCCTGGGAAAGGTAGGGCGCAGGCGCCCGCTCGACGACCTTCTGGTTACGGCGCTGGATGGAGCAGTCACGCTCGAAGAGATGCACGACATTGCCGTGGGTGTCGCCGAGGATCTGGCTTTCGACGTGACGAGCGCGCTCGACGAGCTTTTCAAGATAGACCTCGTCCTTGCCGAAGGCGGCCTTGGCCTCGCGCTTGGCTTCCGTCACCTCGCGGATCAGGTCCTTCGGGTCGCGAATGGCGCGCATGCCGCGTCCGCCGCCGCCCCAGGAGGCCTTGAGCATGACGGGATAGCCGATTTCGGCGGCCAGACGGTGGATTTCCGTCTCGTCATCCGGCAGCGGATCGGTGGCGGGCACGACGGGTACGCCGACGGAAAGGGCGAGATTGCGCGCCGCGACCTTGTTGCCGAGCTGGCGCATCGTATCGGGCCGCGGGCCGATGAAAGTGATGCCGGCAGCATCGCACGCATCGACGAATTCCGGGCTTTCCGACAGAAGGCCGTAGCCGGGATGGATGGCATCCGCGCCGGAAAGCCTGGCGACGCGGATCACCTCGTCGATCGACAGGTAGCTCTCGATGGGGCCGAGATCCCGCGAAAGATGCGAGCCGCGGCCGATCTGGTAGCTTTCGTCCGCCTTGAAGCGATGCAGCGCCAGTTTATCCTCTTCCGCCCATATCGCGACCGTTTTGAGCCCCAGTTCATTGGCCGCGCGGAACACGCGAATGGCGATTTCAGAACGGTTGGCGACAAGGATCTTGGAAATGGGCAAGTCGGACTCCTCAATGACTTGGAAGCGGGAAATGCTGCACCCGCGAAGAGAATTATTAGCGGGTAATTTTCAAAGTTCAATTTTGGAGTCGCCATCCGGCGAAAGATTTGCGGCGGAGAGCGCAATTTCTGCAAAGACAGGCCGGTGCCGGCGCAAGGCTCTTGCGCAGATCAATGGGGATACGGCGTTTTCGTAAAGCGCGGTTCGCCACGAAGGCTCAGGAGACGAGCCCCAGCCGGAAGGCAATGGCGATGGCATGGTGCCGGTTGCGCGCACCGAGCTTTTCCTGGATGCCGTTCATGTACCAGTCCACCGTATGGCTGGATATGCCGAGAACACGGCCGATGTCGTGGGAGGTCATGCCTTCGGCAAGCAGGCTGAGCGCCTCCATTTCGCGGCGCGTCAATTCCACATCCACCACCGCCGAAAGACGGGCGGCAGCGTCCGGATCGGCGGCATGGATGAGCTTCCAGTAGAGCCGTCGCGCGATGCTGTCGAACAGCCCGACCTCCACGCTCTCCAGATCGATCGGCTTGCCGCCGAGGCTGAGGCTGCCGAGAAGCCCCCGGCGGCCGTGAACGGGGAAGACGTAGCCATCCTCCAGCCCATTCTGGCGCGCATCCACCATCATGCGCTCCATGCGCTTGCGATGCGGGCTGAGGCGGAAAGCACCGAGCGTGTCGCGCCAGCGGAAACCTGCCTGTGCATGGCCGAGATAACGCACCGTCGGATCGACCTGCATATAGCGCTTGCGCATATAGGTTTCCGGCCAGCCCTTGGGCCAGTGGCCGGCAAGCAAGAGGCTCGGCGGATCCTCCACCAGCTTCGGCGCCTGGAGAAGCCCGTAGTAATCGAACCCATACAACTTGATGAGACGTTCGAACTCGGCCGTGGTTTCCTCCCGGCCGCGCAACTCGTCGATCAGTGCAAGAAACTGCACCAGCAAGTTGATCTTCATGTGCCCCGCGCTTGAATAGCTTTGTTAAGCAACTGATAAAGCTGAACCCGGCCGCAATCGACCCAAGCGCCCCATTCATTGTCCCCATCTGACAGATGGCAGGAAGGCGGCGGGAAAATCAATCGCTTTGCATGCATGGCAGACCTGAAATCGCATAA
Source organism: Shinella sp. HY16 (assembly GCF_028534175.1). Taxonomy (NCBI): domain Bacteria; kingdom Pseudomonadati; phylum Pseudomonadota; class Alphaproteobacteria; order Hyphomicrobiales; family Rhizobiaceae; genus Shinella; species Shinella sp. HY16. The sequence goes on from NZ_JAHYXL010000001.1 coordinate 3,635,092, forward strand.
TCACGCAAGATTTCACCCGAGTCATGAAATTTGCTTGACTGGGAAGAACTTTTGCCTCTTCCGCTGATTAATACGCTGAGCCAAGGGACAGAAGGTGCCAACGCTGCACCGCACAACAGGTATCGCCGGAAAGGCCCGCATTCGTGTCTTTGTTTCAGGTCTATGCAAGAGCCCTCAGCTATCTCGGGGTCTACAAGCTCCGCGTCGGCTCGGTCGTCGCCGCCAACATCGTGCTCGCGGTGATCGCCATTGCCGAGCCGATCCTGTTTGGCCGCATCATCGATGCCATTTCCACCAAGGGCGACGTGACGCCCATGCTGCTCCTGTGGGCTGGTTTCGGCCTGTTCAACACGATCGCCTTCGTGCTCGTTGCGCGCGAGGCCGACAGGCTGGCGCATGGCCGGCGGGCGAGCCTGCTGACGGAAGCCTTCGGCCGCATCATCTCCATGCCGCTCGCCTGGCATAGCCAGCGCGGCACCTCGAATGCGCTTCACACCCTGCTGCGCGCCTGCGAAACGCTGTTCGGCCTCTGGCTCGAATTCATGCGTACACACCTTGCCACCGCCGTCGCGCTCGTCCTGCTCATTCCCACGGCATTTGTGATGGACTACCGCCTCTCGCTGGTGCTCGTGGTGCTCGGCGTGCTCTATGTCATCATCGGCAAGGTCGTGATGAACCGCACCCGCGAGGGCCAGGCTTCGGTCGAAAACCATTATCACACCGTCTTCTCCCATGTGTCGGATTCGATCAGCAACGTCTCGGTCGTGCATAGCTACAACCGAATCGAGGCCGAAACGCGGGAGTTGAAGCGTTTTGCCGAGCGACTGATCAATGCGCAGTATCCGGTGCTCGACTGGTGGGCACTCGCCAGCGCCCTCAACCGCATCGCCTCGACGATCTCGATGATGACGATCCTCGTCATCGGCACGGTGCTCGTGCAGCGGGGCGAGATCAAGGTGGGCGACGTCATTGCCTTCATCGGCTTCGCCGGCCTGCTGATCGGTCGCCTCGACCAGATGAAGGCCTTCGCCACGCAGATCTTCGAAGCGCGTGCGAAGCTGGAAGACTTCTTTTCGCTGGAGGACGCCGTCAAGGAGCGCGAGGAACCGACCGGCGCGGGCGATCTCGGCGACGTCAAGGGCAAGGTCGAGTACCGCAACATCAGCTTTGACTTCGCCAACGCCACCCAGGGTGTCAACGACGTCTCCTTCACGGTGGAGGCCGGCCAGACCGTCGCCATCGTCGGCCCGACGGGTGCCGGCAAGACGACGCTGGTCAACCTGCTGCAGCGCGTCTACGAGCCGAAGTCCGGCCAGATCCTCATCGACGGTGTCGACATCTCGACGGTGACACGCAAATCGCTGCGCCGCTCGATCGCCACCGTGTTCCAGGATGCGGGCCTGCTCAACCGCTCGATCTCCGACAATATCCGCCTCGGGCGCGAAGGCGCCACACAGGAAGAAATCGAGGCGGCGGCGGCGGCGGCGGCGGCAGGCGATTTCATCACCTCACGCCAGAGCGGCTACGAGACCCATGTCGGCGAGCGCGGAAACCGCCTTTCGGGTGGCGAGCGCCAGCGCATCGCGATTGCCCGTGCAATCCTGAAGAACGCACCGATCCTTGTGCTCGACGAGGCGACCAGTGCGCTCGACGTAGAGACGGAGGCGCGCGTCAAGGCGGCCATCGATTCCCTGCGCCGCAACCGCACGACCTTCATCATCGCGCACCGCCTGTCGACGGTCCGCGAAGCCGATCTCGTCGTCTTCATGGATCACGGCAAGATCGCCGAAATGGGGACGTTCGACGACCTCAGCCAGAGCAACGGCCGCTTCGCCGCCCTGCTGCGCGCCAGCGGCATCCTGACGGATGACGACGTGCGCAAGAGCCACACGGCCGCCTGAACCGCCGTCATCGCTTCGGCGTATCGCTTTTGACCGGCAGGGCCTTCAGGCCCTGCCGTTTCGCATTCTGGGCGATGACGGCGGCCTGCCAGTCGAGGTACCGCGCATAGGCGAAATGCAACGCAATGCCGACGATGGCATAGAGCGTGCCGAGGATCGGGTTCTTGCCCGTGACGAACATCATCACCTGTCCCACCATGGCGAGGATCGTGCCGAAAATGAAGACGGCGAGCGAATGCCGTCCGACCGCGACAAGCGGGTGGGAGAGCGGCAGCGCCGCCCAGTTCGAGAGGGCGGGGATGACCGCCAACAGATAGGCCCCTGCCAGCACATGGAGAAGGCGGGTCGTTGAAAGAAAGGTCTTGTCGAAGCCGGTGAGCACGGCAGGCAAGCCATAGGAAAAGTCGATGTTCCACCAAGAGAACACGACCCAGACGAACGAGACGGCGAGATAGGTCGCCGAGAGCGCCATCATGACCGGATTGCGCGAAAAACCCTTCTTCTTCACGCGCAGCACGCCGACAAAACCGATGACGAAGAGGAACTGCCAGGACAGCGGATTGAGGAACCAGTAGCCGTCGTCGAGAAAATTCGACGGCGCGATCTGCCAGATGCCCGCACAGAGCCAGAGCGTGCCGGAGACGGCGAGCAGCAGGTAGGCGCTGCGCTGGTAGAGCCAGAGAAATCCCGGCAGCATCAGGAAGACCACGGCATACATGGAGAGGATGTTGTTGTAGCCGAACTGGTGGCCGAGCAGCACCATGCTGACGACGCCCTGCTCCGTGCGGTCGACGACGGCACGCAGGTTGATCTCCGACAGGAGATCCGGCCGGCTGAACCACAGCGCCCCGCCGGCAAAGATGGCGAAAGTGATGACGCTCATCATGATATGGGCGACATAGAGCGTGAGGGCGCGGCGCAAGATGCGCAGCGTCACCGCCAGCCGTTCGCCGATGGCGAAGCGCGATCCATAGGCAAGGCCGACCGACATGCCCGATATCAGCACGAAGGCTTCCGCCGAATCGGAAAAGCCGAAATTCTTGTGCGTCAGGTGCTCCAGATACTGGCCGGGAACGTGATTGACGAAGATCGTCAGGAGGGCGAGGGCCCTGAAAACATCGAGGCGCGTGTCGCGTTGCCGCGGCACGACGCCCGTCGGTCCTTGTCTGTCTGTCATGATACTCTGATCCACATGGCGTGAATCAGAGCAAATAACCCTCGTTTGAAGATTTGATGACAGAGCCGTTCACAGTTGTTTGCCATCCCCCGTCACCGCCACGCTCGACGCGGATCGACAGTTTCCTGCCGTCAAGATCGAGCGTCGCCTCATAGCCGTCCCACGAGGCCGGCAGCACCGGATTGACGAAAAGACGGCCACCTTCCTTGCGGATCCCCAGAATGCCTTCCACCGCGGCGCGGTAGAGCCAGCCGGCCGAGCCCGTATACCAGGTCCAGCCGCCACGCCCCGTGCGCTCACCTTCGCCGTAGACGTCGGCGGCGACGACGTAGGGTTCCACGCGATAGAGCTCGGCGGCTTCGGGCGTCAGCGCGTGGTTGACGGGGTTGAGGATGTTGAAGCAGGCCCAGGCATCCTCCGCCCGGCCGAGGCGGGCAAGCGCCAGCACGACCCAGGTCGAGGCATGGGTATACTGCCCACCATTTTCCCGCACGCCCGGCGGATAGGCCTTGATGTAGCCCGGATCCTGCGGCGTCTCGACAAAGGGCGGCGTGAACAGGCGGATGATTCCGTTCTCCCGGTCAACCAGCTCGGCCATGACTGCATCCATCGCCTGCCGCGAACGCGCCACATCACCGACACCGGACAGGACGCTCCAGCTCTGCGCGATGGAATCGATCCGGCATTCGGCGCTTTCGGCCGAACCGAGCGGCGTGCCGTCATCGAAGTAGCCGCGGCGGTAGTAGCCTCCGTCCCAGCCCGTGGTTTCCAGCACGACCTTGAGGCGGCCGAGATGCTCCTGCCACTGGTCCGCGCGCGGTTGGTCGCCACGCTCGCGGGCGACCGGAATGAAGCCCGAGAGCGTGCCGGCCAGGAACCAGCCGAGCCAGACGCTCGTGCCCCGGCCCGCCTCGCCGACGCGGTTCATGCCGTCGTTCCAGTCACCGCCGAGGATGAGCGGCAAGCCGTTCTCTCCAGTGCGACGAAGCGCAAGATCGAGCGCACGGGCGCAATGTTCGTAGAGGGATGCCTCTTCCCCCGAGCATTCCGGCGTGTAGAAGGCATCGTGCTGGCCCTCGGCGAGCGAAGCGCCCTGGATGAAGGCCAGCGTCTCATCGAGAATCCCGCGGTCGCCGGTGGTGCGGCAGTAATACTCCACCGCATGGGCGAGCCACACCACGTCGTCGGAAATCATGGTGCGCACACCGGCACCGCTGTCGGGCAGCCACCAGTGCTGCACGTCACCTTCGACGAACTGGCGCGCTGCCGCATTGAGGATCTGGCGGCGGGCCAGTTCCGGCCGGTGAAGCACAAAGGCCAGTGTATCCTGCAGCTGGTCGCGGAAGCCGTAGGCGCCGCTCGCCTGATAGAAGGCCGACCGGGCCTGGATACGGCAACCGAGCGCCTGATAGGGCAGCCAGTCGTTGACCATCCGGTCGAGCGCCGCATCCGGCGTCTTGACCTGCAGCGTTCCGGTGAAATCGCTCCAGTAGGCACGGACGGTGGCCATGACCGCGTCGAAATCAGCCGAGCGGCTCTTTTCGGCAAGCGCCCTGGCACCGTCGGCATCGGCCGTATCGCCGAGCACGAAGAGCAGTTCACGCTTTTCGCCGGGCTTCAGCACGATCTCGACCGCGAGCGCCGCGCAGGGATCGCCAATGCCCTCGGCCGAACCCGACAGCGCCAGCCCCGCCACGACCGCACCCGGCAGCACGATATCGCCGCCACGGCCGATGAACTCGCGACGCTTGGCGGTGAAGCCTGCGACCGGCGCATCGACGGCGAAGAAGCTGGTTCTTCCCGCAAAATCGAAGCTGTAGGGATTGGTGGCAAAGAGCGCACCGCTCTCCTCGTCCTGACTGGTCAGGACAAAAGGCGCGGTCTTCGCCGGGTTGTTGCCGAGCACCCATTCGACATAGCCATAGACCGTCAGGCTGCGCTCCGTCTCACCGGTGTTCTTGAGGGCGAGACGGGAATATTTGACCGGCTCTTCCGGATCGACCGTCTGCACGAGATCGAGTTCGATACCGTCCTCCCAGCTGCGGAAGGCGGAATAGCCGAGGCCATGCCAGGTTTCGAACTTGACCGACTTCTTGCGCGACAGGGCGGCAAACGGCGTGGTGACCGTGCCGCGGTCGTTGTCCCGTATGTAGAAAGCCTCGCCCGGGCGGTTGATCACAGGATCGTTCGTCCAGTGCGTCAGCTGGAAATCGCGCGAATTGCGGCTCCAGGTGTAGCTCGCGCCTTCTGCAGAAACATGGAAGCCGAAATGCTGGTTGGCGATGACGTTGATCCACGGCTGAGGCGTCGCCTCGCCGCCGCGAAGGCGCACGGCATATTCCCGGCGCTCCTCGTTGAAACCGCCGAAACCGTTCCAGAAGGTCAGGCCCTTGCCGTCGATCTCCACCGGTTCATCGGCGACCGGGGCGGGCAGTTTCGGCACCGGCGCCGGCGTTGCTTCCGCCTTCGCCTCTTCCTCGCCGCGCGGTGTCGAGAAGAGGGCGACCGTGCGGGCGATCTGGTCGGAAAGCGTGCCGTTGCGGGCGTGGAAGACGGCGCGGGCCGTCGCCAGCAGCGCCTGCCAGGTGGTGACGTCCATCAGGTCGCGGCGCACCGTGAAGACATGCTGGCGCGCACCGTCGGACTGGCTGCGGATGCGCAGGTTCTCGCACATATGGTCGAGCGTGTGCTGCATGTCCTGCGCATAGGAGGCGGCGCGCTCGTTGAGGATGACGAGATCCGCGACGACGCCGCGATGACGCAGGTAATCCTGCGCGCGCAGCGCCTCGCGGGCGACTTCCACGTCGATCTCGTCGTTGATGCGCAGCACGAAGATCGGGAAGTCGCCCGAGATCGCCAGCGGCCAGAGCGCTGACTGGGCGGTGAGGCCGTTCTCGATCGTGCCGGTGTCGGCCCTGAGATGCATGTCCGGATAGGTGAGGTAACGGCCGAGCATCTGGAAGCTCGCCGCTTCCTGCGAGGTGACGCCGACATGGCGCATATGCACCTGCGAGCGCGTCCAGGCATGGATCATTTCGTGGTTGAAACTGTCCGGGTGACGGTAGCGGTCGATGGCGGCATCCACCTCCGCGCGGCTCGGGGCCGCAACGGTCCAGAAGATGACCTTGACCTTCTTGCCCGCCGGCACGCGCACCACGCGGCGCAGCGCCATCACCGGATCGAGCGTAAAGCCGTCCGTGCCGGAAAGCTGCGCGCCCGGCTCGAAGGCGGCGGCCGTCGTCAGCGAGCGGCCGCGGCCGATGAAGCGGCGGCGGTCGGTCTCGACCTCGGTGCGGCGCGAGGGACCGGCATTGTCCACGATGAGATGGGCGATGGACATGTCCGGTTCGTTCGGATTGCGCTTCTGCCGCTCGGCACGGATGACGTCGCCGCGCTTGCCGATCTCCGTCTTGATGAACATTTTCGAGAACATCGGATGGGCGTTATCGGCCTCGTCCGTCGAGATGACGGGCTCCATATAGGACGTCACTTCGATGAAGCGGTCTTCCGGCCCGGTGTTGAGCAGCGTCAGGCGGCGACCTTCGGCGTCGTGCTCGGTGGCGACGATGCACTCGACCTCGCTGGTCAGCGTGCCGACGGTCTTGATGAATTCCGCCTTGTCGTCGCCGAACTGGGTTTTCGTGACCTCACCCTCGATGCGCTTCGGCTCAGCGGTAGCGGACCACCACTCATTCGTCGCGGTATCGCGCAGGAAGAGGAAGGAACCCCAGCGGTCCTCGGTCGGATCAGGCTTCCAGCGCGTGACGGACTGGCCGTTCCAGCGCGAATAGCCGGCACCGGTGGCCGTCAGCATGACGGCATAGTGGCCGTTCGACAGGAAGACGGTCTCGCGCTCCTTGGAGAAGGGCTCCTTGATGATGCGGATTTCCGGGCGCAGCAAATCGGCCTGCGTGCTGCCGACGGTTTCCGGCTCGCGCTTGGCATTGATAACAGGAATGTCGCGCGGCGCCTTTTCCTGCAGCAGCAGTTCGGCCGCCTCGATGACAGGGTCGGCGTGGAAGCGTTCGCGCAGCGCACCGTTGAAGACGACGTTGGCGACGGCGGCGATCGACATGCCGTGATGGTGCGCCATGTAGTTCTTCACCACGGCACAGGTTTTTCCTTCGGGCACGCGGGTCGGCGTAAAGTCGACGGCATCGTGGAAGCCGTAAACGCCGAGCGCGCCGAGTTTGCGCAGGCGTTCGAGGTTTTCCAGCGCCGCCGTCGGGGCATATTGCGTCGCCAGCAGCGAGGCATAGGGCGCGATGACGGCATTCTGGCCGAGGCCGCGCTTCAGGCCGAGCGTCGGCACGCCGAAATTGGTGTACTGGTAGGTCAGCTCGTGGTCGCGGGCGTTGAAGGCCGCTTCCGAAATGCCCCAGGGCGTGCCGAGACGGCGGCCATGGTTCATCTGTTCGACGACGACGAGATTGTTCGTCTGATTGAGGATGCCGCCCTGGCGCTCCTGCATGACGAGCGGCGGCATCAGATATTCGAACATCGAGCCGGACCAGGAGACCAGCGCCCCGCGCGAGCCGACCGGCACGACCGGACGGCCGAGCTTGTACCAGTGCTCGGTGGGAAGGTCCCCCTTGGCGATGGCGAAGAGGCTGGTGAGGCGCGCTTCGGAAGCGAGCAGGTCGTAGCAGGCCTCGTCGAGTTCGTTGGTCTCGACGCGGTAGCCGATCGACAACAGGCGGCGCTCCGGCCGGAAGAGGAAGCCGAAATCCATCGTGAAGGCGATGTCGCGCGAGCGGTCGCGCAGCACGATGAGGCGTTCGCGCAGGCCCTCGATGCTGCCGAGGTCGAAAACGCTGTCGGCGATATGCGCCTCGCAGGTCGAGACCAGCGCGCCGGCCCATTTGGCAAGCTCGCCGCTCTCAGCCGATTTGATCTCGTGGTCGAGGTTGACGATCAGCTTGTTGACGTCGCGCGCCAGCACCGAGAGGTTGATGACGCGGATGGAGGCGAACTCATGCTCGCGCTTGACTGCGGCAAGCGCATTCTGGAAGCCGGCGATACGCTCCTCGATGAGGCGACGCAGCGGACGCACGGTCTTCCGGTCATCCGGCAGGTCCTTCAGCGTCTCGGAGAGGATCGAGGCAACGTCGCCGATGCCGTCAAGGCTGCCCTGGAGATGTGCCGAGGGGGCTTCGGCCCATTCGCGGCACATAGAGGAGATGGCGATGAGGTGACCCGCGAGGTTGCCGCTGTCGACCGCCGAAACGTAGCGCGGTCCCAGCGTTTCCAGCGTGTTGGTGCGATACCAGTTGTAGAGGTGGCCGCGATATTTCGGCATGCCGTCGATGGTGGCGATCGTCTGTTCAAGGCGGCGGACCGTTTCCTCGAAGCTGATCCAGCCAAAATCGCGCGCGGAGATGACCGAGAGCAGATAGACGCCGATATTGGTCGGCGAGGTGCGCTCGGCGAGCACCGGTTGCGGCGTCTCCTGGAAATTGTCCGGCGGCAGGTAATGCTGTTCGGCCGTGACGAACTCTTCGAAGTAGCGCCAGGTGCGACGGGCGATCTTGCGCAGCTCCGTTGCAACATAATCGGAAACGACGAGCTGGTCCTCGGTCTCGGCTGTCTGGCTGACATACCAGGCGATCATGGGCGACAGAGCCCAGACGAGCGCAAAGGGTATGCCGATGTAAGGAAGGCCCGTATCCGAAATCATGGCAAGCGCCACGGAAAGGGCGGCAAGCGCCGGAGCCTGCCACATCGACTTGTAATGGGCGAGAATACCGCCGCGCGCCGCGCTGTCGGCCTGCGCGGCCGTGCGCCATTCCAGCATCAGCTTGCGGCTGACCAGCGTGCGATAGAGCGAACGCACGATGGCATCAGCCATCAGCGCCGCCGAATGGGCGATGAAGACGATACGCAGCGCCACCTGTGCGTTGGCCGCCCGGATGTCGGAGATCACGCGATGCACGTGCGCGCGGGCGACAATGTCGTTGCGGCGCGGCATGACGCCTGAAATCAGCGAGAGCGTGGGGGCGACGAAAAGCAGGAAGATCAGCACGAGCTGCCAGATCAGCGCCTGGCGCGGCTCCATGTAGTACCAGCCCATCACGGAGGCGACGAGCCAGCCGATCGGGATGAGGCTGCGGCGCAGGTTGTCGTACATCTTCCAGCGACCGAGCATGGAAATGCCGCTCGACGGGCCGAAAATATACGGCAGCAGCTGCCAGTCGCCACGCGCCCAGCGATGCTGGCGCGAGGTCTCGACGCCGTAGCGCGTCGGGAAATCTTCGACCAGCTCGACATCCGTCACCAGCGCGCAATGCGCCAAGGAGCCTTCGAGCAGGTCGTGGCTGAGCACCGAGTTTTCCTCGATGCGGCCCTTCACCGCCGCCTCGAAGGCATCGACATGGTAGAGGCCCTTGCCGGTGAACGTGCCTTCGCCGGCGAAATCCTGGTAGACGTCGGAGACCGTGAAGACGTAGGGGTCGATGCCGCGGTCGGCGGAGAAGATGCGCTGGAAGGTCGAGGCTTCCTTGCCCGTCGTCAGGGACGGCGTGACGCGCGGCTGCAAAATGCTGTAGCCGGCGGTGACTTCGTTCTTTTCCGTGTCGATGACCGGACGGTTGATCGGGTGGTGCAGCTTGCCGACGAGCTTGGTCACCGCATCGCGCATCAGGCGCGTGTCGGAATCGAGCGTCATGACGTATTTCACGTCCGCCGGCACGATGTTGGCGCCCGGCAGGAAGGTCGTGTCGCCGTCACCCCGCAGAAGGAGGTTCAGCTCGTGCAGCTTGCCGCGCTTGCGCTCCCAGCCCATCCAGCACCCCTCGGACGGGTTGAACAGGCGGCGGCGGTGCAGGAGATAAAAGCGCGTGCGGCCGTCATAGGCATAGCGCGCTGAAAGCATCGCGATCTCGCGCTTGGCATAATCGAGCACGTCGAGATCGGCGGGGGATTCCTCCGCCTGGCTGTCCGCCCAGTCGCTGAGCAGCGAGAAATAGATCTCGCCGCGCGGATTGGCGAGATAGTGGACTTCGAGATTGCGCACCAGTTCGTCGACATGGTCGCGCTTGGAGATCAGACACGGCACGACGACGAGCGTGCGCGCATCCTCGGGAATCCCGTCCTTGAACTCGTAGCCGACAAGGCGCGACGGCGTGACGAAGAAGGTGACAAGCGTGTTGAACAGGCCCGTCGCCCCTTCGGACGCCGGCAGCGCGAAAAGCACCAGCATGATCAGCCATGCGCCGTCGGGAATGTCGAGCTGATCGAGGAAATAATAGACCGCGATCATCGCCAGCAGCGTCAGGATGATATTGGGTCCGGCAATGGCGAACCAGTCGAGCTTGCGGCCGAAACGCACGATGCGCTGGACGATCGACGGCCGGTAGCCGATGCGCTTTTCGAGCAGCTTCCGCTTCTTACCCACGAGGAAGGCGGCGACATTGGCCTCGTAGTCGAGGTCCTCGACATGCGCCGCGGCGTCTTCCGCGGTCATCGCCAGTGCCGTCTCGGTCACCTCAAGCTCGGTCTTGCCGGATCTGCGGGCGAAGCGCTCGATCGTGTTGCGGTACTTGTTGCGCGAGCCGAAATCGAGGTCGCTGTAGTCGGACCCCTGGCGCAGCGCCTCGTCGAGGCGGCTGACGCTTTCGAACCAGACCGGCCACTCGGTATCGTCCACCGAGCGCAGGCTCTTGATGAGCGAACTCATCGTGACGTTGCCGGAGGAGAGGCGGTTGTTCTCCGCGACGATCAGTTCTTCGAGGTCGCTGCCGCGGCTCTCGATCTTGCGCTCCAGCCACTGGATCACCGCGCCGGAGGCCTGGAGGCCATCGCGCAGGCGATAAAGCAGCTGGATGACGAACGTATTGTCCTCGATGAAGCTTTCCAGCGACTGGAGATGCGCGATGGACTTTTCCGGATCGTTGAGGCGGATCAGCTCATCGGCCACCTCGTTGGCCTTGAAACGCATCTTGCGCGAACGCTCGACGCGGCTCGAAATGCGGCGGAGGTTTTCAAGCAGCACGAAGCGGATGAAGGAGGGCAGCGCCCAGAGCTCGCCGATCTTCAACGCGTCGATCTTCTGGAAGCCCTGAACAAAAGCCGTCAGCCCCTCATGCGAGACGCCGCTATGGGTGTGCGCGACATAGAGCCAGGCAAGCGCCAGCGTGCGCGGCATCACCTGCCCTTCGATCTCGATGGTCGGAAGCTGGCGATAGAAGCGGCGCGGAAAATCGCGTCGCACTTCCTGGATCGCCTCTTCTACGACGTAGTAGTTGTCGAGCAGCCATTCGGCCGCCGGCGTGATCTGCGCACCGGCTTCGACATCCTTGGCCGTGGCGCGATAGACGCGGAAGATTTCCTTCTCGTTTTCCTTGTGCCGGGCGCGGAATTCGAAAGGGTGGAAGCCGGGCAGCGCCGCGGTCTTGTCGCGCGCCAGCGCTTCACCGCAATCGGCGAGCTCCTCCAGCGACAGATAGGTGGCGCGGATCGAATCGTTATAATCGATCTGCTTGGCGTCGGCGTCGCGCGAAGGGGCTTGCGGCGTATTGTGAAGGGGCATGTTTCTGATTCTGGATCCGGCCATATGGAACCATCCGGCGACGGCCTTTGCGCCGAACGGTTTTTTGCGGGCAGGTTTCATCTCGGTGCCGCGATCAGCCATGTGACCAAACAGCGCCCGGACGGCGCGATTGGAATGGACATGGCTCAAGCGACACGCTGGTTGGCATCCTGGCCGCGTGGTGCATGAAAACGGCATTTTTTAGCCGTAAGGACAGAGACTTGCAACATGTCAACATGACCGGATGGCGCAGCATCGACCCTCATCTGCGGTTTTGGTGAATCGTGCGCCCCTCGCAGGAGGCGAGCGGACGCAAGGAGCAGGAGAATGGCAAATGGATGCGGCAGGAAAAAGTTCCCGCCCGCCCATCTGGCTGCCCGCCAAGCTGTGTCCAAACCGCCGAACGGAGCCTTGCACCATTGACTCGGTGCCGGCGCCAAGCCAGTTTGACGCCGTCAGGGTCTTCCGAGTCGATTGGCTCGGAGGCTAAGAGGGAAGCCGGTGCGATGCTCCGAAAGGAGCACCAAGACCGGCGCTGCCCCCGCAACTGTGAACGGCGAGCTGCTGTCGCTCCATGCCACTGGTGGATTTCACCGGGAAGGCGAGACAAACGCGATGACCCGCAAGCCAGGAGACCTGCCCTGACAGTCGTAACGTCCATGGGCGGGGTGTCCCAGTGGTGCGCTTGCTTGTCGCCTCCGGGCGAAGTTCCAGCAGCGTGCGTCCGGTCATCCCCCAATTTTCCGATTGGGGAAGAAATGCTTGCCATCACCGACAATGGTTTCGCCGGGAAACCGGAATCCATCTTCATCTCCTGGCTGCTCTGGCAGCCGCACGGCGCCGACCTTGCCGTCGAGGCGCTGAAGGAGGTCCAGAAACTCTCGCGCTATGAAAAGGTCGATCCCGACATCGCCAGACTGAAGGCGCTGTTCGCCTCCCTGGCCGGGTCGAATCGACCGATGCACTGACTGATAAGGCATAAAGACATATTGACATAAAGATATCTTTATGTGATTTCCGGTGCAGGATTATTGCACCGGAGGGCTTTGCCGTGGCCGAATCGCACCTGGACACCCTGTTCGGACCTGAACTGCCGCCACGCGATGGGCGCGAGATTCTCGCTGCCCTTCAGGCCGCCGCACGCGAGCGCATCCTGGTGCTCGACGGCGCCATGGGCACGGAAATCCAGACGCTGAAGCTGGTGGAAGAGGATTTCCGCGGCGATCGCTTCGACGACTGCGCATGTCACCAGCAGGGCAACAATGACCTCCTGACACTGACCCAGCCCGGCGCGATCGAGGACATCCACTATCGCTACGCGTTGGCCGGCGCGGATATTCTCGAAACCAACACCTTCTCCTCCACGACCATCGCCCAGGCCGATTACGGCATGGAGGACATGGTCTATGAACTGAACCGTGACGGCGCCCGCCTTGCCCGCCGCGCCGGCCTCAGGGCCACCGAAAAGGACGGCCGCCGCCGCTTCGTCGCCGGCGCACTCGGCCCGACGAACCGCACGGCCTCCATCTCGCCTGACGTCAACAATCCCGGCTACCGCGCCGTCACCTTCGACGACCTCAAGCGCGCCTATGCGGACCAGCTGCGCGGCCTCATCGACGGCGGCACCGACATCATCCTGATCGAGACGATCTTCGACACGCTGAACGCCAAGGCGGCGATCTTCGCCACCCGCGAAGTCTTCGAGGAAAAGAGCATCGAGCTGCCCGTCATGATCTCGGGCACGATCACCGACCTCTCGGGCCGCACGCTGTCCGGTCAGACGCCGGAGGCCTTCTGGAACTCGGTACGCCACGCCGATCCCTTCTCCATCGGCCTCAACTGCGCACTCGGTGCCAACGCCATGCGCGCCCATCTCGCGGAGATCTCCTCCGTCGCGCAAACCTTCGTCTGCGCCTATCCCAATGCCGGCCTGCCGAACGCCTTCGGCAAATATGACGAGACGCCGGAGGAAATGGCCGCCCAGATCGAGGGCTTCATGCGCGATGGCCTCGTCAACATCGTCGGCGGCTGCTGCGGCTCGACGCCGGACCATATCCGCGCCATCGCGGCGGCCGCCGCACGCCACGCACCGCGCGCAATCCCCGACATCCCGCGCCACATGCGTCTCTCAGGCCTCGAGCCCTTCACGCTGACCGAGGCTATCCCCTTCGTGAATGTCGGCGAGCGCACCAACGTCACGGGCTCGGCGAAATTCCGCAAGCTGATCACCGCGGGTGACTATGCCGCGGCGCTCGATGTCGCGCGCGACCAGGTGGCGAACGGCGCGCAGGTCATCGACATCAACATGGACGAGGGCCTGATCGATTCCGCCAAGGCCATGACGGAATATGTGAACCTCATCGCCGCAGAACCTGACATCGCCCGTGTTCCGCTGATGATCGACAGTTCGAAATGGGAGGTGATCGAGGCAGGCCTGAAATGCGTGCAGGGCAAGCCGCTGGTCAATTCCATCTCGCTGAAGGAGGGCGAAGAGGCCTTCCTTCACCATGCCAAGCTCGTGCGCGCCTATGGCGCCGCCGTCGTCGTCATGGCCTTCGACGAGAAGGGCCAGGCCGACACGAAGGCACGCAAGGTGGAAATCTGCACCCGCGCCTACAAGCTGCTCACCGACGTCGCAGGCCTTGCACCCGAGGATATCGTCTTCGACCCGAACATCTTCGCCGTCGCGACGGGCATCGAGGAGCACGACAATTACGGCGTCGACTTCATCGAGGCGACGGCAGAGATCACAGCAACACTGCCGCATGCCCACATTTCCGGCGGCGTCTCCAACCTCTCCTTCTCCTTCCGCGGCAACGAGCCTGTGCGCGAGGCGATGCACGCCGTCTTCCTCTACCACGCCATCCAGGCGGGCATGGACATGGGCATCGTCAATGCCGGCCAGCTCGCCGTCTACGACACGATCGAGCCGGACCTGCGCGAGGCCTGCGAGGACGTTGTGCTGAACCGCATGCCGAAGACCGGCGGCACCGCTACCGAACGCCTTCTGGAGATTGCCGAGCGCTTCAAGGGCGCTGCCGGCAAGGAAGCCAAGGAGCGTGACCTCGCCTGGCGCGACTGGGTGGTCGAAAAGCGCCTCGAACACGCGCTCGTCAACGGTATTACCGAATTCGTCGAGATCGATACGGAAGAGGCTCGTCAGAACGCCGAGCGCCCGCTGCACGTCATCGAAGGCCCGCTGATGGCCGGCATGAACGTCGTCGGCGACCTCTTCGGCGCGGGGAAGATGTTCCTGCCGCAGGTGGTGAAATCCGCCCGCGTGATGAAACAGGCCGTCGCCGTGCTGCTGCCCTACATGGAGGCCGAAAAGCTCGCCAATGGCGGCAGCGGCGAGCGCCAGAGCGCCGGCAAAATCCTGATGGCGACCGTCAAGGGCGACGTGCACGATATCGGCAAGAACATCGTCGGCGTCGTGCTCGCCTGCAACAATTACGAGATCATCGACCTCGGCGTCATGGTGCCGGCAACGAAGATTCTTGAGACGGCAAAGGCCGAAAAGGTCGACATCATCGGCCTCTCCGGCCTCATCACCCCCTCGCTCGACGAGATGGTGCATGTTGCGACCGAAATGGAGCGCGAAGGCTTCGACATCCCCCTCCTCATCGGCGGGGCGACGACGAGCCGCGTGCACACGGCGGTGAAGATCTATCCGCGCTACGACCGCGGCCAAACCGTCTACGTCACCGATGCCAGCCGCGCCGTCGGCGTGGTCGGCAGCCTGCTGTCGGATGACATGAAACCCGGTTATGTCGAGACGCTGAAGGCTGAATACCGCAAGGTCGCGGATGCCCACGCCCGCAGCGAGGCCGAAAAACAGCGCCTGCCGCTCGCCAAGGCCCGTGAAAATGCCTTCAAGGCTGATTGGTCTGCCTACCGGCCGAAGACGCCGTCCTTCCTCGGCACGCGCGTCTGGCAGGACTGGGACCTCGCGGATCTCGCCCGCTATATCGACTGGACCCCCTTCTTCCAGACCTGGGAGCTGAAGGGTGTCTATCCAAAAATCCTCGACGACGAGAAACAGGGCCCCGCCGCCCGCCAGCTCTTTGCCGATGCGCAGGCGATGCTGGAAAAGATCATCACCGAAAAATGGTTCACGCCGAAAGCCGTCGTCGGCTTCTGGCCGGCCGGAACCGTGGGCGACGACATCCGCCTCTTCACCGACGAGGCGCGAAACAAGGACCTCGCCACCTTCTTCACACTGCGCCAGCAGCTTTCGAAACGCGACGGACGGCCGAATGTCGCCCTTTCCGATTTCGTGGCGCCTGTCGACAGTGGCAAGCCGGATTATCTCGGCGGCTTCGTCGTCACGGCCGGCATCGGGGAGATCGCCATCGCCGAACGTTTCGAGCGGGCGAATGACGACTACAACTCAATCCTCGTCAAGGCGCTGGCCGACCGCTTCGCCGAGGCCTTTGCCGAGCGCATGCATGAGTATGTGCGCAAAGAACTCTGGGCCTATGCGCCGGACGAGACCTTCTCCCCGACCGACCTTATCGGCGAACCCTATGCCGGCATCCGCCCCGCGCCGGGCTATCCCGCCCAGCCGGACCATACGGAGAAGACGGCGCTCTTCCGCCTGCTCGATGCCGAGAAGCAAATCGGTGTCGAACTCACCGAGAGTTTTGCCATGTGGCCCGGCTCCTCCGTCTCCGGCCTCTACATCGCCTCGCCGGAAAGCTACTATTTCGGCGTCGCCAAGGTGGAGCGGGACCAGGTGGAGGACTATGCCCGCCGCAAGGGCATGACCGTCATGGAAGTGGAGCGCTGGCTCGGCCCGGTACTCAACTACGTGCCAGTGACCGCGCGGGAAAACGCGGCCTGAGTTTCCTCAGGCCGTCGCAAGGTTCAAGAACACGACCATGCCATAGCTCACGGCGACCAGCACGCCGAGCGACAGGACGACCGCGGCCGTCACCCGCGGGCCGGCCCGCATCACGCGCCTGAGGTCGATGCCGAGGCCGAGGGCGGCCATGGAGAGGATGGTCAGTACGGTCGCGGCGCGCGCCATGCCTTCGGCAAGCCCCGCATCGATCAGGCCGAAACTGCGCGCAGCGAGCATGGCGAGGAAGCCAAGGATGAACCATGGCACCAGCCGGTGCAGCGCCGGGCGACGACCGCTCTCCTTACCTGCTGCAAGCGACAGGAAGAAGATCACCGGCCCCAGCATCAACACGCGCACGAGCTTGACGAAGGTGCCGATCTGGATGCTGAGCGCGGAGACCGGGGCGGTGGCGGCCAGCACCTGCGGCACCGCATAGACCGTCATGCCCGCCATCACGCCGTAGCCCGTCGCCGAAAGGCCGAGCAATGGCACCAGCACCGGCAGCAGCAGCACCGTGACCATGCCGAGAACGGCGGTGAAGGCGATGGAGGAAGCGACGTCCTCCGCATCGGCGCGGATGACCGGCGCCGTCGCGGCGATGGCAGAGTTGCCGCAGATCGAATTGCCGCAGGCAACCAGCAGCGCAACAGAGCGGGAGAGGCCGAGGCCGCGCCCGATGGCATAGCTTGCAAGGAGAACGACGCCCACCACCGCCGCGATCGCCCCGATCAGCAGCCAGCCCATGCCGGCAATTGCCATGGCGCTGACGCCCGCACCGAGAAGCACGATCGCAATTTCAAGGAAGTACTTCGCGGAAAAGGCGATGCCGGGATCGAACACCGCCGGCCGTTTCAGCAGCAGGCGGCAGACGGCACCGATCAGGATCGCCAACACCAACGCCTCGATCCACGCCCCGCCCGACAGGTGCATTTCCAGCCGCTCGGCGAGCACGGCGAGGCCCGACACGAAGCCTGAGAGCAATACCCCGGGCAAAAGTACACGAATTCCAACGAATGATGATTTATTAGGCGAATTTTCCATGCGCGGACGATGCGCTTGAAAACCTGTTCGATCCATCGGTAAATATCGGACATTTCATTCGACTGGATCGAACAGATGATGACGCTGGAACAACTCCGTATCTTCGTCGCCGTGGCGGAACGGGAGCACCTGACGAGGGCCGCGGAGGCACTGAACCTCACGCCCTCGGCCGTCAGCTCGGCCATCCGCGTACTGGAGGAGCGCTACGGCATCGCGCTGTTCCATCGTACGGGGCGGCGGATCGAGTTGACCGAGACGGGTGAGGCCTTCCTGCCGGAGGCGAAAGCCACGCTGGCGCGGGCGGGCAGTGCAGACCTCTTCCTCACCGAGATCGGCGGCCTGAAACGCGGCACACTGACGCTTGCCGCCAGCCAGACCGTCGCAGGCTACTGGCTGCCGCCGCGTCTCATGCATTTCCGCACGACCTATCCGGCGATCGACATCCGCTTGACCGGAGGCAACACCGACGAAGCCGCCGAAGCGGTTCTCGACGGGCGGGCGGAACTCGGTTTCGTCGAAGGCGAGATCGACCACCCTGCCCTCGTCCAGCGCGTGGTGGCGCGCGACCGGGTCGTCATCGTCGCGCCGTCGGGCCATCCGCTCGCCGGCAAGCCCGATATCGATGCGAACGACCTGGCCGCCGCCCGCTGGGTGCTGCGCGAACCAGGCTCGGGCACGCGGCGTGCCCTGACGGCGGCGCTGCCCGAGGAGGCGCTCGACATCGCGCTCTCCCTGCCTTCCAACGAAGCCGTGCGCAGCGCCGTTCTCGTCGGCCAGACGCTGACAGCGGTCTCCGAATTCGTCGTAGAGGACGACCTTGCCGCCGGCCGGATGGCCCGCATCGCCTTCGAACTGCCGGAACGCGCCTTCCGCCTGCTCCGCCACAAGGAGCGCTATCGCTCCCGGGCCTCGCTCGCCTTCGAGGCCGAGCTGGTCTAGATCATTTCCGCTTTTCTTCGAAACGCGAAACCGCCGTACATTTTCGCTGGGATGGCTTTATAGCCCGTCGCGCCCCCGGAACCGACGCTGGTATGCGGGATCGTAGAGCGAACTTTCGCGAAAATCCTCAGCGCCGAGCGAGCGGCCGACGAAGATCAGCGCCGTGCGCTCGATCGGCTCCTCGGCAACCCTGGCCGCGATATCTGCCAGGGTGCCGCGCACCACGCGCTCATCGGGCCAGGAGGCTTTCACCACGATCGCCACCGGGCAATCCGCGCCATAGAGCGGTGTCAGGTCCGAGACGACCTTGTCCAGTGCGTGGATGGCGAGGTGGATCGCCAGCGTCGCCCCCGTCGCGCCGAAATTCGCCAGCGTCTCGCGGTTCGGCATCGGTGAGGCACGGCCGGAAACACGGGTGAGCACGAGGCTCTGGGCGACGGCAGGAATGGTGAGCTCACGCCCGAGCGCGGCGGCGGCGGCGGCAAAGGAAGGCACGCCCGGCGTCAGCGTGTAGGCGAGCCCGTGTTTTTCCAGCCGGCGGATCTGCTCGGCAACGGCACTCCAGACGGAGAGATCGCCGGAATGCAGCCGCGCCACATCCTCGCCCGCCGCGGCGGCGCGCAGATATTCGGCCTCGATCTCGTCGAGCGACATCGGCGCCGTATCGACGATGCGTGCGTCCGGCGGGCAATATTGCAGGAGTTCCGGCGACACGATGGAGCCGGCATAGAGGCAGACCGGGCAGGCGCCGATGAGATCACGGCCACGCACGGTGATGAGATCGGCAGCACCGGGGCCGGCGCCGATGAAATGAACAGTCATACTTGGTCCTCGATAGGTTGCGCCGGCTTCACCCAGGCCCACTGCGTGACCGGCATGGCCGGCCGCCAGCCCGTCATCTGCCCGACAGGCGATGCGCGCGCGATGTCGATCCGGATCAGCGAACCGCCGAGCCGGGCGTGCTGGGCGAGGAGCACGGCTTCCATTTCCGTCGTCACCGCATTGGCGACAAGCCGGCCACCCGGTTTCAGGCGGTCGATCGCCGCCGGCATGACGCCCGCCTCACTGCCGCCACCACCGATGAAGATCGCATCCGGCGCGGCCAACCCCACCAGAGCCTCCGGCGCCATGCCCTCGACCACCGCAAGACCCGGTACACCGAAGCACCCGGCATTGCGGTGAATGCGAGCGGCCCGCTCCGCATGGCCCTCGACGGCGATGGCCCGGAGCGAGGGGTCGGCCAGCATCCATTCGATACCGATGGAGCCCGAGCCGGCCCCGATATCCCAGAGAAGCTCGCCGCGGCGCGGCGCGAGAGCCGAGAGCGTCAGCGCGCGAACCTCGCGCTTGGTGATCTGGCCGTCATGCTCGAACAGCCCGTCGTCGAGGCCCGGCGTGTAGGCGAGCACCCGCGCCCCGTCTCCGGCGACAATCTCCACCGCGCAGACATTCAGCATGTCGGCCTCATCGAGGGCGAACTGCCCGGCCCGATGGTGGCTCACTCGTTCCCGTGCGCCACCGAGGGCTTCCAGCACAGTTAGCGCCGAGCCGCCGAACCCGCTTTCAGCCAGAAGAGCGGCAAGCGCCGCCGGCCCGTCGCTGTCCGAGGTCAGCGCCAGGATACGGCAGCCGGGATGCAGGTGCGGGCGGATGAGGTCGACGGGGCGGCCGTGCAGCGAAACACAGACCGTGTCCTGCAGGGCCCAGCCCAAACGCGATGCAGCGAGACTGAAGGCAGAGGGGGCAGGAAAAACGCGCATCTCCGCCCGCGCGATGCGCCGGGAGAGCGTGACGCCGACGCCGTAGAAAAAGGGATCGCCCGAGGCGAGCACGACGACGGCCCTGCCGCGCGCAGCCAGAACAGCCTCCACCGAGCGCTCGAAGGGACTGAGCCAGCCATGGCGGTCGCCACGAATCGCCGCATCGGCAAGCTCCAGGTGCCGCGCGCCGCCGAAGACGATCTCCGCGCGGCCGATCGCGGCCTTGGCCTCGTCGCCGAGACCCGCTAGACCGTCTTCGCCGATCCCGACGATGGAAAGCCAGGGAGCGGCTGTCGAAAGGGACTGATCAGGCGTGGACAAACGACGCATCCTCATCTTGGGCGGCACGGCGGAAGCCCGCGACCTTGCAGGCGTGCTCGCCGACAGAACCGATCTTGCCGTAACGCTGTCGCTCGCCGGCCGCACGCTCGACCCCGCGCCGCAACCCGTACCCGTGCGCACCGGCGGCTTCGGCGGCGTCGAGGGGCTTTCGGCCCATCTGCGCGACGAGGCCATCGATCTCCTGATCGACGCGACGCATCCCTTCGCCCGGCAGATCTCCGCCAATGCCCGCGCCGCCAGCGCGGCGACTGGCATTCCGCTGCTGCGGCTGGAACGGCTCGGCTGGGATATGGTGGAGGGTGACCGCTGGACGCGCGTCGCCAATATGACGGAGGCCGTGGGCGCGCTCGGCAAAGTGCCGCGCCGCGTGTTCCTTGCCATCGGCCGCCAGGAGGCGAAGGCCTTCGACGCCGCGCCGCAGCACCACTATCTCGTGCGCAGCGTCGATCCCGTCGACCCGCCGCTTGCCGCACCCGATGTCGACTATCTGCTCGCCCGCGGCCCGTTTACCGTGGACGCGGAGGTCGAACTTCTGCGCGGCCATCGTATCGATGTCGTCGTCAGCAAGAATTCCGGTGGAGACGCCACCTATGGCAAGATCGTCGCGGCAAGCAGTCTCGGCCTGCCCGTCGTTCTGGTCGATCGGGCAGAGGCGCAGGGTGGCCACCACGCAGGAACCGTCCAGGATGCGGTGCGGCTCGCCGATCATCTCGTCGGCTCTTCGAGGAAGCGCGGCGTATAGACGAGATCCGGCAGGCCCGGACGGGAAATGACGCGCGTTGCCGGCGAACCGATGACGACGCAAGTCGCCATATCGGCACGCTCCGCCTCGGCCTCGCCGAGCGGCATGACCAGCATGCGCTCATCCGGGCGACCCGCGGCACGGCCGAAGATGACGGGCGTTGTCGCCGGAAGCGTCTCCCGCAGGATCTCGAAGGCCCGGCCGAGTTGCCAGGGCCGCGCTTTGCTGATCGGATTGTAGAGCGCGACAACAAGACCCGCCTCGGACACCAGGCGCAGCCGCTTCTCGATGATCTCCCAGGGTTTCAGGTTGTCGGAAAGCGAGATCGCGCAGAAATCATGCCCGAGCGGCGCACCGATGCGCGCGGCGACCGCCAGCATGGCGGTGACACCGGGCACGATGGTGAGATCGACCGTCTTCCACTCATCCGGTCCCGCATCGATCGCCTCGCAGACGGCAGCCGCCATGGCGAAGACCCCGGGATCCCCGCCCGAGACGACACAGACATCGACACCCTCGGCCGCCCGCTTCAGCGCGGCTTCGGCCCGGTTCAGCTCCTCGCGATTGTCGGAGGCGACCTTGATCTGGTCCGGCCGGAGGTTCAGCCGGTCGATATAGGGAAAGTAGCCGAAGAATTCGCGCGCAGCCTCGACCGCCTGTCTTGCCTCCGGCGTCATCTGGTCCGGATTGCCCGGCCCGGTGCCGATCACGAAAAGCCGGCCGGTCATGCGCGACCGCTCCAGCCCGGCACGAGCACCAGCGAGAAATAGGGCGCGGTGTCGTCGGGCTTTTCGGAAAGCCGCATCGACCGGCTGGTCGGCATGGTGCCGCGCTCGACATAGATCGCCTCGCCGAGCCGGCCGGCCTTTTCCAGCGCCCGCCGGATTTTCGGCAGGTTGCGGCCGACCTTCATGATGACGGCGGCCTCGGTGTCGACGAGGCGGCGTGACAGCTCGCCCTCGCCCATCGTGCCCGGGAGCACGGAGAGCACGTCGTCACCCTGCACGATGGGCAGGCCCGACAGCGACCAGCAACCGGACATGGCCGTGATTCCGGGAATGACCTCGGTCGGGAACCGATCGGCGAGCCGCACGTGGAGATGCATGTAGGAGCCGTAGAACATCGGATCGCCTTCCGAGAGGATGGCGACCGTGCGGCCGGCGGCAAGGTGCTCCGCAACGGCGGCGGCCGAGGCGTCGTAGAAGGCGGTGATCTGGCGCTTGTAGTCGTCGTGGTCCTTGTCGATTTCCGTCGTCACCGGATAGTAGAGCGGCAGCTCCGCCATTCCGGGCTTCAAGAGACCCTCGACGATCGCCCGCCCATTGCCCGCGCGGCCGGCCTTGGCGAAGTAGGCGAGCACATCCGCCTCGCCGATCGCCCGCACCGCCTTCAGCGTCAGGAGTTCCGGATCGCCCGGTCCCGTGCCCACGCCATAAAGTCGTCCCGTCACCGTCGCCACCCTGTTCATAGCCCCGGCCTCGCCAGAGAATTGAGCGCCGCGGCCGTCATGGCGCTGCCGCCGAGGCGACCCCGCACGATGGCGAAGGGCACGTCGTAGGAATTTTCGGCAAGCGCATCCTTGGATTCCGCGGCACCGACGAAACCGACCGGCATGCCGAGGATTGCCGCCGGCTTCGGCGCGCCGTCGCGCAGCAATTCCAGCAGGTAGAACAGTGCCGTCGGCGCATTGCCGATAGCGACGACGGAACCGGCGAGACGATCGAGCCAGAGGCGGATGGCCGCGGCCGAGCGCGTGTTGCCGATATCCCGGGCGATGTCGGGCGTGCGCGGATCGCGCAACATGCAGAGCACCTCGTTGCCGGCCGGCAGGCGGGCGGCCGTCACGCCGCGCGCGACCATCTCGGCATCACAGAAAATCGGCGCACCGGCCTGGAGCGCGCCGCGCGCCGCCGTGACGAAACCCGGCGAGAAAACGAAATGCGGTGCCGCCTCGACGAGGCCTGCGGCATGGATCATGCGCACGGCGACGTCCGATTCCTCTTCGGAAAAGCGGGAGAGATCGGCTTCGGCGCGGATGATCGCGAAGGATTTTTCGTAGATGGCCGTGCCATCCTTGATATAGTCGTAATCGGTCATTGTTGGCCTTGATAAGCAGAAACTAGGGTGTCGGACGCGGTGCGGTCGATGAGGTTTCCCGCCGTCTCGCCGTCCACACGACGCGCGCGCAGGAGGGCACCGAGACGATGCAGGGCGGGCCGCAGCGCATCGGCGGGCAGGATCGCGGCGGCGCCATCGCCCGCACGCCCGCCAAGAACAAGACCGACGCCGGCGGCAGTGCCGCAAAGCGTGACCGCGGCCGCGGCCGGATGGGCGCAGCCCTTCGGGCAGCCGGAAACATGCACGTCGAAGGAACCGTCCAGGAGATCGCCGGCTTCCGCCACAAGGGCATCGGCGGCGGCGTGGGTATCGAAGCTGGCCGAAGCGCAGCCGGCGGAACCGGCGCAGACGGAGACGGTCCGACCCGGCGCATCCTGCGTGCTCCAGACACGTCCCCGCGTCGCACAGGCCTGCGCGGCGGCCACCGTTTCCGCGCAGAGCCCGCGTACCAGCAGCGCGTGATGCGGCGCGAGGCGGAACTCCGTTGCGCCACAGGCGACCAGCTCCCGTGTCAGGGCGGCAAACCGATCGGCATGGATCTGACCATAGGCCGGGGCGAGCCCCAGAACCGTTTCGTCTCCGATCCCGTGCACACCGAGCGGATGAACGGGTGAAGCGACCGGAATCGGCGGCACCGGAGCTGCACCGAGAGCCGCCGCCAGCAACGTGGGATCGAGATTCCGCCCCCGTGCCGCCGGCCCGATGGCGGCAAGGGCAGCGGCGACTGTCATCACGCCGTCGACAGCCTTTTCGCCGGGCAGCAGCGCAACGGCCCGCGCCGTCATGCGATCACCACCGAGGGAAAGCCGCCAGGCAAGGCCTCGTGTCCCGGCGACCGCATCGAGGCGGATATCGGCAACCATGTCGGCAAGAGACAACACACCGCCGCCATCGACGACGACGGCAAGCTTCGGCGCGAGAACAAGAGCGGCATCGGCAAGAGCCGCCCGCAGTGCATCGGCAAACGGCGCGGCATCGGCAAGTTCGGACGGATCGATGCCGGCAAGCGGCGGCACTTCGATGGCAACACCCGTCTGCGGGACGATGCCGGCCGCGGCGAGCCCGACGGCAAGGTGTGGAACGGAAGCATCCGTAAGGCCGCGAAGCTGGAGATTGCCGCGCGCGGTGATTTCGAGGAGGCCATTGCCATGCGCCCGCGCCAGATCGGCTAGCGCAAGGAGATCGTGCGCGGTGAGGGCCGCCGCGGTGGGGCGCAGGCGCACCAGCAGGCCGTCGCCAGTCCGCATCGGAGTGGCGAGGGAAGGGCAGGCGCCGCGCCGCAACGCGCCGATCTCGCCCAGGGGGCCCGGAAGCATCGCACAGGTCACCGTCATGCCGCGCCCTCCTCCGCTTCGGGCGTCGGGCGACGGATCAGGTAGGTGTCCATGATCCAGCCATGCGCGGCGCGCGCCTTTCGGCGCGTCTCGCTGATCGTATCGGCGACGTCGGAAAGCCGGCCGGACAACAGGATCTCGTGCGGCGTGCCGAGATAGGCGCCCCACCAGATCTCCGCTTCCGGATCCTCGACCGTCCGAAAGGCTTCGACGCCGTCGAGCATGACGAGCGCATCGCGCGAGGATTCCGGCCAGGCGCCGGCAAGGCGGCGGCCTGTGGTGATCTCGACCGGCAGGCCGATGCGGTTGAGCGTGATGGCATGGCTGGCGCAGAGCGCCTGGACGCTGGTGATACCGGGAATGACCTCGATCTCGAAGGCGACACGGCCGGCCATGCGCACATGATCGATAATACGCAGCGTGCTGTCATAGAGCATCGGATCGCCCCAGACGAGCAGGCCGAGCGTTTCGTCCGCACCGGTCTCGTTGAGGAGAGTGCGTTCGTAGATGGCCGCGATGGCACGATGCCAATCGTTGACGCCATCCTCGTAGCTTCCGTCGGCGCGGCGCACCGGCACGGTGTAATCGAGGATGCGGCAAGTGGCATTGTCGAGGAAACGGTCGCAAATTTCGCGGCGCGCATCGGCGAGAAAGGCCTTTTCATCGCCCTTCGTCGGAATGAGCAGCACATCGGCCCGGTTCAGCGCCTGAATTGCCTGAACAGTCATGTGCTCGGGATTGCCCGCGCCGATCCCGATGACCAGTATCTTTCTCAAAAGCCCGTCTCCCGTGCGACCCTGCGCTCCCGGTTCGCGGCCCGACTTGGGTCCCGCACCCCTTCCTAATCCCAAAAGCCGGCGGAAAACAGTACCCGAATCGCGTCCTTTGCCGGTCTTTTTGAGACTCAGGCGGCAGTGCGGCTCGTCAGATAGGCCCGCGGCGCGGTTCCCAGCATGCGCTTGAACATGGTTGTGAAGGCCGGCACGCTCTCGTAGCCGGCATCGAGCGCCACCCGCGTCACCGGTTCGCCGGCGGCAAGGCGCGGCAAGCAGGCGAAAAGGCAGGCCTGCTGACGCCAGGTGACGAAGCTGACACCCATCTCCTGGCGGAAGAACCGCGTGAAGGTGCGCCGGCTCATGTTCAGCCTTCGAGCCCAGTCGTCGATCTTGGCCACCGGCGACGGCTGTTCGACAAAATCGCGGCAAAGGCCCGCCAGCCTTCCACTTGCCGGAAACGGCAGGCCGAGCGGACGCTCGGGCAGGCGGCCGATTTCGTCAAGCAGCAGCGCCATGACGAGGTCGCTGCGCCGGCGATCCTCCGACAGGCCATCATGCCGAACGGTCTCCGCGATCAACTGGCGGGCAAGGTCGGTGACTTCCAGCACGGTGGGCACCTGCGAAGCGGCCCGGCCCTCCGGTGAATAGATATAGACCGAGCGCATGCTGACATCGCTGATCATCTCGACGGAATGTTCGAGACCGCGCGGAATGAGCAAGGCGTGGCCGGGTGGAATCATCCAGCGCCCACGCTCCGTCCCCACCAGCACTACACCGGCAAAAACGCAGAGGAACTGCGTGCGGCGGTGACGGTGCGGCGGCACCGTATAGCCGCCCGGAATGTCCGAACTGTGAACCAGAACATCCGTATTCGCCTGTTCCATCCGGAAGAGGTTGCGGATGTGGTCGTCATCGAGCGCCCTGCGGCGTGCATCGCTCAGTTTTTCCATCTTTGGCCCATTCGCGTAAGAAATGGACCTCAGCACGAAAGCAGGCCTATAGCAATCCCTGTATGGGAAGCAGCCATGACGCGGAATCTGCGCGTATCATTCGAGGCCATCATGTCGACAGTCGTTCCCGCGGCACCCCGCAGCGCCGCCACCACTACCTATTCCATCATCGTCGCCGTCAGTGCGTGCCACATGCTGAACGACATCATGCAGTCGCTGCTGACGTCGCTCTATCCGCTGCTGAAGGAAAACTACGCGCTCGATTTCGTGCAGATCGGCCTTCTGACCATGGCCTTCCAGGTCACCGCCTCGCTGCTGCAGCCGGCCGTCGGCATCGTCACGGATCGCTGGCCGATGCCCTTCTCGCTGCCGGTCGGCATGGGCAGCACCTTCGTCGGCCTCATCATGCTCGCCTATGCGCACAGCTTCCCGGTTCTGGTCTTCGGCGCCTGCCTGATCGGTCTCGGCTCGGCGATCTTCCACCCGGAATCCTCGCGTGTCGCCCGTCTCGCCTCCGGTGGCCGCCACGGGCTTGCACAATCGCTGTTCCAGGTCGGCGGCAATGCCGGCACGGCGATCGGGCCGCTGCTCGCCGCCTTCATCGTGTTGCCCCTCGGCCAGACGAGCGTCGCCTGGTTCTCGGCCGTCGCCCTCCTTGGCATGGTCATCCTCACCTGGGTCGGCAACTGGTATGCCGGTGAGCGCCGCCTTGCAGCCGGCCGGCCGGCCGTCAGCCGCGAACTGCCGCTGCCGCGCGGTCGCGTCGCCTGGGCCCTTGCCGTACTGGTGCTGCTGACGACCACGAAAAACGCCTATCTCGCCAGTATCTCCAGCTATTTCACCTTCTACACGATGGAGAATTTCGGCCTTGGCGTGCGCGACGCACAGCTCATGCTGTTCCTCTTCCTCGGAGCTTCGGCACTCGGCGTCTTCATGGGCGGGCCGATCGGCGACCGGTTCGGCACGCGCTTCGTCATCTGGTTCTCGATCCTCGGCGTCATCCCCTTCGCCCTGTTGCTGCCCTATGCGAACCTCTTCTGGACCGGCGTGCTGACCGTGCTGATCGGGCTGATCTTCTCCTCGGCTTTCTCCGCCATCGTCGTCTTCGCGCAGGAGCTGATCCCGGGCCGCGTCGGCATGATCGCCGGCATCTTCTTCGGCTTCGCCTTCGGCGCAGGCGGTCTGGGTGCGGCAGTCCTTGGCATCTTCGCCGACAGCCACGGCATCAACTTCGTCTACCAGATCTGCTCCTACATGCCGCTGCTCGGCATCCTCACGATCTTCCTGCCGCGCCTGCCGGCACACCTCTGAACCGGCCACAGACGTGTCCGAACATGAAAAGGCCGGCGAATTCGCCGGCCTTTTGTTTTGGATCAGCCCATACGCTCGGAAGCGTAGCTGCCCGGGCTGGGCGGGAAGACGATGGTCTTGTTGCCGTTCATGAAGGTGCGGTGATGGATGTGGGCATGCACGGCGCGGGCAAGCACCTGGCTCTCCACGTCACGGCCGATCGAAACATAGTCCTCGGCCGACTGCGCATGCGTGATGCGCGCGACATCCTGCTCGATGATCGGGCCTTCGTCGAGATCTTCGGTGACGTAGTGCGCCGTCGCACCGATCAGCTTCACGCCGCGCTCGAAAGCCTGCTTGTAGGGATTCGCACCCTTGAAGGACGGCAGGAACGAGTGGTGGATGTTGATGATGCGGCCCGACATCTTCTTGCAGACGGCATCCGACAGGACCTGCATGTAGCGGGCAAGAACGATCAGCTCGGCGCCGGACTGTTCGACCACTTCCATCAGGCGTGCCTCGGCCTGCGGCTTGTTCTCCTTCGTCACCTTGATGTGGTGGAAGGGGATGTCGTGGTTGACGATGACCTTCTGGTAGTCGAAGTGGTTGGACACGACGCCGACGATATCGATGGGCAGCGCGCCGATCTTCCAGCGGTAGAGCAGATCGTTGAGGCAATGGCCGAAACGCGACACCATGAGCAGCACCTTCATGCGCTCGTCGCTGTCGTTGAAGCGATACGTCATGGCGAACGTCTTGGCGACGGGGACGAAACCGGTCTTGATGTCCTCCTCCGAAATACCCTCCTGGGAGAGAAAGGTCAGGCGCATGAAGAACAGGCCCGTCTCGAGGTCGTCGAACTGCGACGAGTCGGAGATGTAACACCCCTTTTCGGCGAGGTAGCCGGTGATCGCGGCGACGATGCCGCGGGTCGATTGGCAGGATACGGTCAGGACGTGGCTTTTCATCGGTTCGTTTCTCGCGTTCGGCCGGTGCGGGGGCAAGGCACCGGCGGATCCCCTTGTCTGCGGGCCGCACTCACGGCTTGGCGCATATTTCAGGCCGCTTGCCTCTGCGCAAGCCCCTGCAATGGCCAGAAGCTACGCCGGCTCTTGCAAGGAATCCCTCCGGTTCGCGACATCCAATGCGTCGAAACTGCCAAGTGGGGCCTTCACAGCCCGCTCTACCGGGTTCGCGCCATCGCGCATGATCCGGCCTGACGAAGCTCGCGAACGAATCTTTCATCGATGCAAGACCGCCCCTGCCTGGCAAAAATCCTTCTAGACACTATTATGGACACATGTTCTATAAACTGGACAGATTCGACGGGAGCTCGCCATGCATCTTTCCATGTGGACCTACCCCTGGGACATCCAGGACCAGGGCATCGCGGCACTCGCCGCCGACCTTTCCGGCCGCGCCGGCCTCAACACGGTGAGCCTTGCGACCTCCTACCATGCCGGCCGCTTCCTGCAGCCGCGCAGCCCTGAGCAGAAGGCCTACTTCCCCGAAGACGGCACCGTCTATTTCCAGCCCGACGAAACGCTGTGGCAGGGCAAGACGATCCGCCCCCTGGTGGCGCAGAACGTCACCGACCGCGGCGACATGCTGGAAGCACTGACCAGAGCGCGCGCAACCACAGGACTTGCCGTCTCCTGCTGGACGGTCTGCCTGCACAACACCCGCCTCGGCATGCTGCACCCCGATCATGTGACCCGCAACGCCTTCGGCAATGCCAATTACTACAATCTCTGCCCCTCCAGCCCGGCGGCACGCGACTATGTCGTGACGCTGGTGCGCGACATCACGGTGAACCACAAGCCCGACATGCTGGAGCTGGAAAGCCCGAACTTCATGGGCTTTGCCCACGAATACCACCATGAGAAGGACGGTGTCGGCCTCAACGCCGAGGATGACTTCCTCCTGTCGCTCTGCTTCTGCCACCATTGCACCGCCCGTGCGCGGAAGGCCGGCATACCTGTCGACAGTGCACAAAAAACGGTGGCGCGCTTCATCGCCGAACTGTGCGAACGGGCGGTGCCTGAAAAACAGTTCCCCGACTTCCCCACCGCCGGTATCGACGCCTTCCGCGACCATCCGGAGCTGCACGCCTTCCTCACCTGGCGCTCCGAGCCGGTGACGAACCTGATCGGCGAGATCAAGGCGGCTGCCGACCCGGCGACGCGCATCGTGCTGATCGACCTGAAGGACGGCTGGCTCGGCGGCGTCGACCTCGAGGCGGTCGGAAAGCTCTGCGACGGCGCGATCCTCTGCTGCTACGGCATGACGCCCGAGGCCGTCGGCGAGGTCATCCGCACCGGCCGGGCGATGCTCGGCCCGGACAAATTCCTGGGGCTGGGCCTGCGCGTCTTCTATCCCGAGGTCGATGGCCCGGCCATCCTCGCCGCCCGCGCAAAGGCAGCCGTCGAGGCTGGTGCGAACGGCGTGAACTTCTACAATTACGGGCTCATTCCGGCAAAGCGCCTCGACTGGGTGAAGGAAGCCGTCGGCGCGATCACATAGAGTCCGCCAGCTTCATACTGAATCTGCCGAACTCCATAGTACTTTGTTTTCGTTTGTCTTTTATTGAAAATCGGGCTCCACTTTTCCCTGACAAACCCCAAGGCCTCAGCCGTCGATCGGCTCGGCGACCTGGATCAGACAGTCGCCGGCCTGGCTGTCGCAATGCAGCCGGTGGGAGATGACGATGCCGCCCTCGGCAAAGCGCAGCGCCTCCTCGGGTTGCTCAAGCCGTTCGAGATCGTGATACCAGCCAGCCAGATCACCTGCCGAGACGTGCGCACCGAGCGGCACGGCAGGCTCGAACCAGCCGCGGCGGCCAGCATAGATGCCCTGGCTGTGCCGGGAGAGCGACAGGAGCTGCAGGGCAGGTGGAGCTGCGAGCGGCCCGCGCGACAGCACCGGCTCTCCCGCAATGCCGAGTGCGACGAGCAGACGGTCGATCGCCGCCGCCGTAAACGCCATGCTCTCGGGCGACACGGTGCCGCCACCGCCGAACTCGCCCGAAAGGCCGATCGTGCCAGCCCGACCGGCCGCGCCCATCGAGGTCGGCGCGGCCGGCCCGTTATCGGCGATGAAGGCATGTGCGGCCCCCATCGCCCGCATCAACGTGACCGCGCGCGCAAAGCGCTCGGCATCCGCCTGCCGCTCGATCAGCGTGCAGGACAGATGCGCCATGGAGGTACCGCCGGAGTGCAGGTCGAGCACGGCATCGTGGTGCGGGAAAAGATCATGTTCAAGGAAATGCGCCAGCCGCGCCGTCGGCGTGCCGGCCGGATCGCCGGGAAAGGCGCGGTTGAGATTGCCGCCGTCGAAGGGCGAGCAGCGCTTGGCCGCCATCACCGCCGGCAGGTTCGCCATCGGCAGGATGGTGACGGCACCGCGGATTTTCGTGATATCGAGCTGGCGCATCAGCCGCCCGAGCTGGAGCTCACCCTCGTATTCGTCACCATGGTTGCCCGCCATCAGGAGCAGGCTCGGCCCCTCGCCGTTCTTCAGCCGCAGGATGGGGATGCGGATCTGGTAGTAGGGCGAACGGTCGACGGAATAGGGAATCGCAAGATGCCCGGCCTGCCGGCCCTCCCGGAAAAGATCGATCGGATTGACGAGGCCGCTGTGCATGGTGGCTCCAGTTCGGGCGGGTTTTCAGAGTGCGGCGACGGCAGTCATCTCGACGCGCAGGTCCGGATCGGCAAGGCGCGCCTCGACGCAGGCGCGGGCCGGCGGGTTTTCCGGGTCGATCCAGGCATCATAAACGCCGTTCATCGCCTCGAAATCGACGATCGCCGGCAGGAAGACATTGACAGCGAGCAGTTTCGAGCGGTCCGTACCGGCTTCCTTCAGAAGGGCATCGATCTTGCCGAGCACGTCGCGCGTCTGGTCCTCAAGGCCGGCCTTGCGGTTTTCCGCGACCTGGCCGGCGATATAGACGAGCCCGCCATAGCTGACGGCCTGGCTCATGCGCGAACCCTTCTGGTAACGCTGGATCATGGGTGTTTTCCTTTCTTCCCGGGAGGATCAGCCGAAGCTGGTGGTATAGGCCGCCGTGACCGTGTGGTCAGGTGCAAGGCCGTAGAGGATCGCATGCCGGTCGAGGCAGGTGCACGGATGCGAGATGCCGAACTCGACCACATCACCGACGCGTACATCGCTGCCGGCGGAAAGCGCCACGAAGGCATGCTGGTCGTTGAGACGAAGCACATCGGCCCCCGCAAGAGCGGCGAGCGGCACCCCGTCGCGATAGAGAGCCAGCGGCCGCGGCAAGCCCTGGTCCATCGCGACATCCCGCAGGCCCATACCGCAGATCGCGAGCGCCGGCTCCGGCAGCGACAGCACCTCGGCCCAGACCCGGAGCACCGGCTTGAAGTCGCTGCCGGCGGAGCGGACCTGCCCGCCGAACCGGAAGCCCGCACGGGCGTCGAGGCCGGCAAGACCGCGCTCATAAACGCCGTGGTCATGGAAGAAGATCGCCCCGCTGCGCAACACGAGCAAACTATCGGGATCGGCCGCGACGGCAGCAGAGAGACCGGCGATCACCCGGTCGAAAAAGACCGAACCGCCCGCTGTGACGATCAGCGGCCGCGCATCGCCAATGCGGGCGCGAACCTCCGGCAGGAAGGCCGCCGTCATCGCCACCAGCCCGTCGATCCGGCGCAGCGTCTCTTCCGCATCCGCCGTTGCGGCGGCCCCCTCGTAGGCGGCGATGCCGGTCAGCCGGAAGGTGGGCGTTTCCGCGGCAAGGATGGCATCGAGGATCGCGCCTGCCGCCTCGGCGCTGCGTGCTCCGGCGCGGCCCGCACCAAGTTCGACGAGAAGACCGAGCGGCGGCAGACCGCTGCGGCCATGCCAGGCGACCCGCAGGGCTTCGACCAGATCAATGGAATCGACGAAGACATGCAGCACTGCATCGGGATAGTTTGCGGCAAGCGCTGCGAGCCGGCGTGCAGCCGCGGCCCCGCCGATCTCGTTGGCGAGGATCAGCCGGCGCTGGCCAGCCTTCAGCAGTACCGCCGCCTGGCGGATATCCGCCACCGTGGTGCCCCACGCGCCCGCCGCCAGCAGCGTGCCGGCAATCGCCGCCGACATCGGCGTCTTCGCATGGGGCGCGATCGCGACGCCGTGATCGCGTACATACCCCATCATCAGCGCGACGTTGCTGGCAAAGGCCGCACGATCGAGCGAGATCAGCGGCAGCGCCATCGCACCGTCATAGGGCTTCCAGCCTTGCTTGCCGACGGCATCGAGCGGCAGGGGCGCATGGCCCGGCGGGAAGCCGCGGATGCGGTCGTCGATCACCGGATTGTCCGGTCCGGTCACGGAAAGGTCAGGCATGGTTTTCTCCCTTGGCCACGACGGGATCGACGATCCCGAGGCGATAGGTGTCATTGGCAGTCGTGAAAAAGAGGGCACGCTGCTCGTCGAGCGAAAGCGGCGCGGCCGCGGCGCGGAAAACGGCGTAGACCTCGTCGAACGAGGCGTGCAGGCCGGCGACCGGAAAATCGCTGGCGAACATGGTTCGAGCGGGGCCAAAACAGGCGAGGCAATGCTCGATCACCGGCCGCAGGCTTTCCGGCGTCCAGTCATTGTCATAGGCGACGAGGTCGGAAATCTTCAACCGGACATTCGGCTCGCGACCGAGCGCCGCAAGGCCACCGCGCCAGAGCGCCATACCCTCCGCGCTGCGATCGGCCGGGCTGCCGCCATGGTTGAGCACGAAGCGTATCTGCGGAAAGGCCCGCACGAGATCGAGCGCCTCATCCATCTGCCACGGATAGAGCATGAGGTCGAAAACGAGGCCGAAACGGGCGAGACGGGCAAGGCCGGCGCGCCAGCGGGGATCGGCCATGCGGCGGGCGCGGGGTGCGAAGCTCTTTGCCGGTTCGGGATGCCAGCTGACGATATCGCGGATGCCGGCGACATCGGGATTGGCGGCCTCCGCCTCGATCAGGCGCGCGGCATCCGGGCTGTCGAGCGGCACGCGAGCGATGATACGCTTCGCCACGCCGGAGGACCGGTCGAGACCTGCAAGCCAGCGGCTTTCCTCCAGCGGATGGGCGTCGGACCAGCCGGCCTCGACATGCACGGTGGCCACCACGTTCTGGTTCGCCGCATCGGCGCTGTAGTCCGCAACGCCATAATCCCTGAGGATCGGCGCCAAGCTGCCGAAGACCATCTCGCCGCCGGTCGCCCGGGCCGTTTCCAGCCAGGGATGACGTTTGAGCGACAGATCCCAGAGATGGTGGTGCGGGTCGATGACCGGCCCGCCATAACGCACCGTCATCGGCGCGCCTCTCGGCCGGAAATGAGCAGAAGCGCGAGGATCAGCGAACCGAACATGATCGAGCGCCAGCCGGGCGAGGCGTTGACGACGGTGATCAGCGCCGTGGTGGTGACGAGCAGGATGGCACCGGGAATGGTGCCGGCATAGGTGCCGCGCCCACCGAGGATGGAGGTGCCACCGAGCACGACCGCGGCGATCGACATCAGGAGATAGGGATCGCCGATGCCGACATAGCCTTGCCGGTTCATGCCGAGCACCAGAATGCCGGCAAGCCCCGCGAAGAAGCCGGACAGCGCATAGAGAAGCAGCGTGTTCCTGGCAACGCTGACGCCGGAAAGCCGGGCAGCCAGCGGATTGGCCCCGAGCGCGAGGAAGCGCGCGCCGAGCGGCGTGCGATGGATGATGAGCAGTACCGCGATCGAAACGACGATCCAGAGGATGATGCCGGCGGGAACGCCGAGGGGGCGCGCCTGGCCGAGCAGGATGACCGCCGGGTTGCTCACCGTGACCGCGCTGCCGCCGGCGACGATGACGAGCAGTCCCTGAAGAAACGTCGCCATGGCGAGCGTCATGATGATCGGCGGCACGCGCAGATAGGCCGCACCCGCCCCGTTGAGGAGGCCGATGCCGGTGGCGATGGCAAGGACGAGCACGATGCCGACGAGGCCGGTCGGGTCCGAGGCCGGCGAGATCAGCGGCAACAGGATCGCCGTGACGGTGATCACGGCCCCGACGGAGAGGTCGATGCCGCCCATCAGGATGACCAGCGTCTGCCCGGCCGCGACGATGCCGATGACGGCGGCAAGCTCCAGGAGATAGCGCAGGTGCCCGTAGGCGCCGAAGCCGCGCAGCGTGAGGCTGGCGACAAGCCAGACGAGCGCCACAAGGAGGAAGGTCAGGAGCGGCGGATTGCGGAACACGGATTTCACGGCCTTCATCGCCTTGCCCTCCACTGTTTCAAGAGTTCCGGCACCGCGACGGCACCGACGATGATCAGGCCCTGCGCGACATATTGTGCGACCGGCGGAAAACCGAGGAAGAACATCACGTTGATCATGACCGAGAGCAGCAGGCTGCCGCAGATCGCGCCACGCATCGTGCCCTTGCCGCCGAGGAAACCGACGCCGCCGAGCACGGCGGCCGCGATCGAATTCAGCGTGAAGGGCGTGCCGATGACCGGATCGCCCGAGCCCGTCTGCGCCGCGACAAAGAGGCCGGCCAGCGCCGCCAGCAGGCCGGACAACGCGAAGGCGACGATCTTGACCCGCTCGACCGGAACGCCCGAGCGGAAGGCGCCGATCGGGTTGTCGCCGGCGGCATAGATGCCGATGCCGAGCGGTGTCGCGAGAAATGCTTTCCAGGCGAGAAGGACGACGACGAGCAGCAGGAAGGCAACCGGCGTGTGGCCGGCGAGCATGGTCGACAGCCAGTCCGGAATGAAACCGCCCGGGCGCGGCAACAGGATCAGCGCGACACCGGTAACGATGAAGGAGCCAGTCAGCGTGACGATGATGGCCGGCAGCCGCAGATGCGCGACGATGGCGCCGATGACGGCACCGATGGCAAGGCCGGTGAGCGCGACAGCGAGGATGCCGCCGGGCACGCCGAATGCGCTGCCCATCGTCGTCGCCGCAATCACGGCGCCAAGGCTCACCAGCGGGCCGATGGCGAGCGTGATGCCGCCATTCAGCATCAGGAGTGCCTGCGCCATGGTGACGAGCGCCAGCGGAAACCAGTTCTGCGTGAACTTGGAAAAACCACCGACCGAAAGGATGCCGGGAAAGAGCACCGCATAAAGGACGAGGAAGGCGGCGACGACCAGGTAGAGGCCGCCAAGGCCGCGATTGCGACCGCGCTGGATGGCGCCGTAGAGCCAGCCGGAAGATGGAACGGCACTCATGCGGCCTCTCCCTGTTTGTGGATGCCCATGGCGGCGCCGACGATGGCCTCCTCGCTGATCGCCGCACCGGAAAGCCGGGCAGCGACGCGCCCCTCGCGCAGCACGACGACACGATCGCACAGGTGCACGAGTTCCGGTGTGTCGGAGCTTGCAAGGATGACGAGCCGCCCCTCGGCAGCGAAGGCGCGCAGCATGAGGTAGATCTCGCGCTTCGTCTCGATATCGACGCCGCGCGTCGGATCGTTGAGCAGCAGCACGGACGGATCGAGCGGCAGCCACTTGGCGAGCGCCACCTTCTGCTGGTTGCCGCCCGAGAGCGCCTGGACCGGCCGGGCGACGTCGCCCTTGATCGTCAGGCGCCGCGCCAGGTCGGCGATCAGCCCGGCCTCCGCCGTGCGGTCGCGAAAGCCGCGCCGCGCGAGCCGGCCGAGCGAGGGCAGGATGAGGTTGGAGGCGATGGAATGGGGCAGGACGAGCCCCTCGTGCTTGCGGTCCGCCGGCACATAGACGATGCCCGCTGCATTCGCCTCACCGACATGGGCCGGCAGGCGGGGAAGACCGGAGACCTCCGCATGGCTCGCCTTCGCGGGAATGGCACCGTAAAGGCCGAGCAAAAGGTCTTCCTGCCCCTGCCCGACAAGGCCGCCGATGCCGACGATCTCACCGGCGCGGGCGGAAAAGCCGATCTCGCGCACGAGGCCGGCCGAGAATTTCTCGACAGTGATGCGTGTCGCACCGGCTTCGGCAACCGGGCGCGGCGGGAAGAGATCGCCCGTCTCCCGGCCGACCATGAGGCGAACGAGCCCCTCACCGTCGATGCCGGCGAGCGACTGGTCCGCCGTGACGCCGCCATCCTTCAGCACCGTAACGTGCGAGCAGAGCGCCTGCACCTCGTTGAGCCGATGGGAAATATAGAGAAGCGCCGTGCCGCGATCGCGCAGCGTCTCGATGAGACGGGCGAGAATGCCGGCCTCATGCGCGGAAAGCGAGGAGGTCGGCTCATCGAGGATGAGCACGCGCGGCTTGCGGAACAATGCCTTGGCAATCTCCACCATCTGCCGGCGGCCGAGCGCGAGGTCGGCGACCGGCATGTCGAGCGGCTCGGTAAGCCCGACCATGTCGCAGACCTCCCGCACGCCCCTGTGAAGCGCGGCATAGTCGATGAGGCCGAAACGGCGCGGAAAGGCACCGAGCCCGATATTCTCGGCGATCGACAGGTCGGCAGTGAGGCTCAGCTCCTGCTGCACCACGGCAATACCCGCACCGCGGGCGGCAGCCGGGCTGAAACGCCCGACCGGCCGGCCCTCGACGAGGATGGCGCCGCTGTCCGGCTGGAGAGCGCCGGAAAGGAGATTGATCAGCGTGGATTTTCCCGCACCGTTCTCCCCGAGCAGGGCATGGACCCTGCCCGGGTGAAGGGCGATATCGACGCCCTTCAGAACCGGATTGCCGAAAAATCCCTTGAACACCTGCCGGGCTTCCAGCAGGGGTCTTGTTTCCGTCATGACGGCATCCTTCAGGGAATTACTGGGCGAGCAGCTTGTCGAACAGCGCCTTGTCGTAATCCGAATAGATGTAACCGTCGGCCGGGAACTTGTCGGCGCGGGCGAGATAGGTGTCGATGGTGCTGTCGTCGATGACCGGCAGCGGCACCTTGATGAAGGCCGGCACGTCCTTGCCTTCCAGCGCCTGTACGGCCGTGTAGACCGAGAGCGCACCAAGCCAGTTCGGCTGCATGGTGGCCCAGCCCTTCAGGCCCTTTTCCTTCCACAGTTCGAGGAACTGGCGGGCGTTTTCGCCGGTGATCGGCACCTGCTCGCGACCCTGGCGATCGAAGGCCATGACGGAACCGGCCGAAATCGCGCCCCCGAGCGAGAGCACGCCGTTGATTTGCGGATTGGCGAAGAGCAGGCTGGTCATCGCCTCCTGCGCCGGCGCGGCATTGTATTCCGTGTTGGTCTCGGTGATGATTTCCAGGCCCGGATTGGCGTCGAGCACAGGCTGGGCACCCTTGCGGCGGTCATCGCTGACGGAAATACCGGCCGGACCGTTCATGACGATGATCTTGCCCTTGCCGCCGAGCTTGTCGGCAAGCCACTTGGCAGCGCCCGCGCCCCATTCGTTGGAATCGGTGTTGATCTTCGCCGTCACCTTGTCCGTGTTGACGAGGCTGTCGAAGTTCACCACGGCGATACCCTTGTCGCAGGCATCCGAAATGACGCGGTCGAGCGCATTGGAGGAACCGGCGATGACCACGATCGCGTCGACATTCGCGTCGATCATCGACTGGATGTGCTGGATCTGCGTCTGGGCATTGCCCTGCGCGTCCGTGATCATCAGGTCCTTCACGAGACCGGCCTTCTTCAGCTCCTCGACCTCGGCGGCAATGGTGCCTTCGGTCTGCTTCATCCAGGTCGGCACCGAATAGATGTTCGCCCAGCCGACCGTATACGGCGCCTTGCGGTCGCCCTTGATGCAATTGGCGGCGGCCGAGGCGGTGCCGGCCGACAGGACGAGGACGGCCGCAGCGGCGGCAGCACCCGCAAGAAGGCGGCTGCGCAGCGAGACGGTCGAGCTGTTTTCGAGAGTTTTCATGTCGTTCCCCTTTTTTGGCGGCAGCAGGTACGGGCTTGCCATCCGTCTTTGTCCATTATATTGAACACTTGATCTATATATCGGACTGGCGCGATCTTATGCCGAATTTTCGGCCTCGCAAGAGGGGGCCTTCGGAAATTTCGCGCACGGCAATGCCGCGTCCTGCGCATTGACAGATGGCGCGGGCGGCGGGAGAAGCTTGACGGGACGAAGGGCAAGGACGGACGAGATGGATGCTATTGCGGATGATGCAGGCGGCAAGCGCGCCCGAGGGCTCGATCGCGCCTTCGAGATCCTCGATTTCCTGCGCCAGAAACGGCAGGCTCTGAAACCGAACGAGATCGCCGCGCAGATCGGCGCGCCGCGCTCATCGGTCTATGAGCTGGTGAACCTCCTCCTGCGCAACGGCATCCTGGAATTCACCGGCGGCGACGGCCGGGTCTATCTCGGGCGGAAACTCTATTTCCTGGGGGCTGCCTACGAGAACCATTTCGACTTCACCCGCGAATGCGAGGCGGCACTGGATCGGCTGGCCGACGAAACGCGCGAGACCGCGCAGTTCTGCATGCTGGATGGCAACAAATATACCGTCGTGCGCATGCGCGAGGGCGCAAGGCCCTTCCGCATCTCCACCGATATCGGCCAGTCGGTACCGATCCCGTGGACGGCTTCAGGACGCCTGCTCGTCGCGCATATGACGAACGAAGAAATCCTCGCCTTCATCCCGCCGCAGGATTTCCAGCTGCCGGGCGGCGAATGGCTCGATCCGCAGGTTTTCCTCGCCGAGGTGCGCCAGGCCGGGCAGGACGGTTTCTTCACCTTCAACAGCATCGTCGACAGCTTTACCCATTGCTTCGCCGTGCCGGTCATGGACGAGGGACATGCCGCCGCCACGCTCTGCCTCGTCACCCCGCGCGACGACGGGCTGGCCAACCGCGATCGCTACCTCGTCTGCCTGAAGGACGCCGCCGCCAGCCTGAGCCAGGCGCCGACTCGGCCGAAGCGCAGCTAGGGATCCGGCTTCAGCCGGCCCGGCCGGTAAGCCAGCGGTCGATCCCCTCCGCAGCCGCCCGCCCGGTCGCAAAGCAGGCCGTCAGCAGATAACCGCCGGTCGGCGCCTCCCAGTCGAGCATTTCGCCGGCCGCAAAGACACCCGGAAGGGCCTTCACCCCATAGTCCGCATCGAGGGCATCGAACCGGATGCCCCCTGCCACGGAAATCGCCTCCGCGATCGGCCGCGGCCGGATGAGCGGAACGGGCAGGGCCTTGATCGCCGAAGCCAGCGCATCCGGCAGCAAGGCCGAAACATCCCGGATACATTCCCGCAGCATGGCCGCCTTGACCCCGTCGAGGCCGGCCCCTTTGCGAAGCCGGCTGGAAAAGCTCGCCTTGCCGCCCTGCCGGGCCAGATCGGCTGCAAGCCGCGCGTGGCTCCGCCCGGGCACTAGATCGAGCAGGAAGGATGCAGCGCCCGACATTTCCAGCGCATCGCGCAACACCGCCGCATGCGCATAGACGAGGCTGCCCTCGATGCCGGTCTTGGAGATGACGAATTCGCCGGGGATCGTGCCCGCCGCAGACCGCGCCGTAACACCCTTGACCGGCGCGCCCGCAAAGCGCTCGACGAAGAACGGCGACCAGTCCACATCGAAGCCGCAATTGGCCGGACGGAAGGGCGCAATGTCGACGCCCCGTTCCGCAAGACCACCGACCCAGGCCGCGTCCGACCCGAGCCGTGGCCAGCTCGCACCGCCGAGCGCCAGCAGGACTGCATCGAAGGCCATCACGGCCACGCCCTCGGGCGTTTCAAAGCGCAGTCCTTCGGGCGCAAACCCGATCCAGCGATGGCGTACGCGGATATCGACACCCCGCCCCTCCAGCCGCGCCCGCCAGGCGCGCAGCAACGGCGACGCTTTCATGGCGACCGGAAACACCCGCCCGGAGGACCCGACGAAAGTCTCCGTGCCAAGCTCCTCCGCCCAGGTCCGCAGATCCCCGGGCGTGAAAGCATCGAGCGCCGCCCGCAGATGCGCGCCCGCCGCACCGAAGCGGGCGGCGAAACGGTCGTAGGGTTCGGAATGGGTGATGTTGAGG
This sequence comes from Shinella sp. HY16, assembly GCF_028534175.1. Lineage (NCBI taxonomy): Bacteria > Pseudomonadati > Pseudomonadota > Alphaproteobacteria > Hyphomicrobiales > Rhizobiaceae > Shinella > Shinella sp. HY16. Next base: position 3,675,722 of record NZ_JAHYXL010000001.1, read on the forward strand.
CCCGATTTTCCGGCCAGCAGGAACTTTCGCCCGATGGTCGGCATGGCTTCGAGCACGGTCACTGCATGGCCCCGCGCCGAAAGTACTTCTGCCGCCATCAACCCGGCCGGCCCGCCGCCGACGATCCCTATCCGCCGCCTGTCCATTCCGCACCCGCCTTGAAACCCTGCGCCGTTCTCATAAATCGTCTCCGACGGCTTCGCCAGCGTTCTTGCCGGTATATGATCCGCACAGCAGAATCAGGAGACGGATATGGATATCAAGCGCAACGGCACCAGCCCCTCGGCGCTGGGCCCGGCCGACTACTTCACCGGCAAGGTCCGCCTCGACACGCCGTTCAAGGCGGAAGCCCCCGGCCGCGCCGGCGGCGCCATCGTCACCTTCGAGCCCGGCGCCCGCACCGCCTGGCACACCCATCCCCTCGGCCAGACCGTCATCGTGACATCAGGCCTCGGCTGGGCGCAACGTGAGGGTGGGCCGATCGAAGAAATCCGCCCCGGTGACGTCGTCTGGTTTCCGCCCGGCGAAAAACACTGGCACGGCGCCACGGACAAGACCGCGATGACCCATGTCGCCATCGCCGAGGCGCAGGACGGATCGCCCGTGACCTGGCTGGAGCAGGTGTCGGACGCACAATATCTCGGCAGGGCCTGAAGTCTGTCCGCCGCAAACCGGGCGATCAGTTCGGAAGGCCGGGCGCCTCGTGGCCGGTCTGGGCGACATATTCAGTGTAGCCACCCGGATATTGGTGCACGTCGTCGCCGTTGAGTTCCAGCACGCGGTTCGACAACGCGCCGAGGAAATGACGGTCGTGCGAGACGAAGAGCATGGTGCCCTCGTACTCGGAAAGAGCCTTGATCAGCATTTCCTTGGTGTCGAGATCGAGATGGTTCGTCGGCTCGTCGAGGATCAGGAAATTCGGCGGATCGAACAGCATCGCTGCCATCACCAGCCGGGCCTTCTCGCCGCCGGACAGCACCCGGCACTTCTTCTCGACGTCATCGCCGGAAAAGCCGAAGCAGCCCGCCAGCGTGCGCAGCGGCCCCTGCCCTGCACGCGGAAACTCCGTCTCCAGCCACTGGAACACGGTCTGGTCGCCGTCGAGCAGATCCATAGCATGCTGTGCAAAGTAGCCGACCCTGACGCTCGCCCCGATCGTCACGCTGCCTTCGTCCGGGTTCGCCGCCCCGGCGACGAGCTTCAGCAGCGTCGACTTGCCGGCCCCGTTGATGCCCATCACGCACCAGCGTTCCTTCCGGCGGATAAGGAAGCTGAAATCCCGGTAGATGGTCCGGCTGCCATAGGCCTTGTCGACATTCTTGAGGCTGGCGACGTCCTCGCCCGAGCGCGGCGCGGGCTGGAACTCGAACATGACCGTCTGGCGGCGGCGCGGCGGCTCGACACGCTCGATCTTGTCGAGCTTCTTCACCCGGCTCTGCACCTGTGCGGCATGGGAGGCACGCGCCTTGAAGCGCTCGATGAACTTGATCTCCTTGGCGAGCATCGCCTGCTGGCGTTCGAACTGCGCCTGCTGCTGCTTCTCGTTCTGCGCCCGCTGCTGCTCGTAGAAGCCGTAGTCGCCCGAATAGGTGGTGAGCGAGCCGGCATCGATCTCGATGATCTTGGTCACGATGCGGTTCATGAACTCACGGTCGTGCGAGGTCATCAGCAGTGCCCCGTCATAACCTTTCAGGAACTGCTCCAGCCAGATCAGGCTTTCGAGATCGAGATGGTTGCTCGGTTCGTCGAGCAGCATGACATCCGGCCGCATCAGGAGGATGCGCGCCAGCGCCACCCGCATCTTCCACCCGCCGGAGAGCTTGCCGACGTCGCCGTCCATCATCTCCTGGCTGAAACTCAGGCCCGCCAGCACCTCGCGCGCCCGGCTCTCCAGCCCGTAGCCGTCGAGTTCCTCGTAGCGCGCCTGCACCTCGCCGTAGCGCTCGATGATGGCGTCTATCTCGTCGAGCCTGTCCGGATCGACCATCGCGGCCTCGAGCGCGCGCAACTCCGCGGCAACCGAACTGACCGGCCCTGCCCCGTCCATCACCTCGGTGACGGCGCTGCGCCCTTCCATCTCGCCGACGTCCTGGCTGAAATAGCCGATCGACACGTTCTTTTCCGTCGAGACCTGCCCCTCGTCCGGCGCTTCCTGCCCGGTGATCATGCGAAAGAGCGTCGTCTTGCCGGCCCCGTTCGGCCCCACAAGCCCGATCTTCTCCCCCCGGTTCAACGCGGCGGACGCCTCGATGAAGAGGATGCGATGGCTGTTGGACTTGCTGATATTCTCGATGCGGATCATGGAAACCGGGCCTCGTCGTGGTCCCGCGCCCTATGCCATGACGCACGGCATCAAGTCCATGCGCCCGCAGCAGGAAAGCACGCAAGTCAGGCAGGAAAACCCGGAAGGAAGTTTATGGCGGAGAGGGTGGGATTCGAACCCACGATACCCTTGCAGGTATGCCGCATTTCGAGTGCGGTGCATTCGACCACTCTGCCACCTCTCCGCGGTCAGGTCGGCGCCCTTTGAGCGCGGGGCGGTTAATAGCGGGTGTCGGGCGGGCTTGCAAGGGGGCCAGGCTACGGAAAGTTCATCTATTTGTCATGGTGACGGAAATCCCCTTGACAGTTTTCATCGGCTCACCTATTGCGCAAGGTGCAGTGGCATAGGTCTCACTTGTGCCGCGACGCTGGTTCTTTGTGCCGTCCGGCCTTGCCTTTTGCAAGCGTCCAGTCTCGCAACGAACCATTTGAGCCGGCGATGCGCCAATGCATCGCCATCCCCGCGACTGATAAAAAGACGGCCTTGCCCTTTCGGGACAAAGAGCCGGCACGAACATGAAAGGATAAAATATGTTCGCAGTCATCAAGACCGGCGGTAAGCAGTACCGCGTGGCCGCCAACGACGTCCTGACGATTGAAAAGCTGTCGGGCGACGCAGGCGCCAAGATCGAATTCACCGAAGTGCTGATGGTTGGCGTCGGCGCCGACGCCACGATCGGTGCGCCCTTCGTCGAAGGCGCCATCGTGACGGCCGAAGTCGTCGAGCATGGCCGCGCCAAGAAGGTTATCGCCTTCAAGAAGCGTCGTCGCCAGAACTCGAAGCGTTCGCGCGGTCATCGTCAGCACAACACGACTGTCCGCATCATCGACATCGCCGCAGCCGGCAAGGCGAAGAAGGCTTCCAAGAAGTCCGACGCCGCCGCTGAAGCTGCAGCCGAATAATCCGGACAGGTAAAGGAGAACTCCTATGGCACACAAAAAAGCTGGCGGCTCCTCGCGCAACGGTCGCGATTCCCAGTCCAAGCGCCTTGGCGTGAAGAAGTTCGGCGGCGAAGCCGTACTTGCAGGCAACATTATCGTCCGCCAGCGCGGCACGCAGTGGCATCCCGGTGCCAATGTCGGCCTCGGCAAGGATCACACGATCTTCGCACTTACGGCTGGCAATGTGAATTTCCGTACGAAGGCCAACGGTCGCGTATACGTGTCTGTAGCCCCGAAAGCGGAAGCAGCGGAATAAGCCGGTAGCGCTCTAAAACAGCCGGCGTCTCATCGACCCGGCTGACGCTACAGGTTCAGGCCTGAAGAAAAAAGGGGAGATGGGGCAAGACCCATCTCCCCTTTTTGCTCTGGAGGACTGAACCATGCAGACCGAATTGTTGAGGGAAGGCCAATCACGGTCTCCCAAGGAACGGCTGAGGCCTGAACGGTCGAGGACCGACTGCCCGATCTTGCTGTCGCAGAGGCTCGTCATGAGAGCCCCGCACGAAGACGACATCGACGCCCTTGCCCATCTCGCCAACAACGCCAATATCGCCAACATGGTCGCCCGCATGCCGCACCCCTACACGGTTGCGGACGCTGCTGATTTCGTGCGACGCACACGCGCCGGCGCGATTGGCAAGTGCGTCTATGCCATTACGAAAGCCGACAACGGCGCCTTCCTAGGATGCTGCGGCATCGAACCGCATGAGGATGGGCGCACGGTCGAGCTCGGCTACTGGCTGGGCGAACCGTACTGGAACCAGGGATATGTCACCGAGGCGGCCCACGCGCTGATCGACATGGTCTTCCGCACCCGCGACATCGAGCAGATCGATGCGCGCTGCCGGGTCATGAACATTCCCTCGCGCCGGGTCATCCAGAAGTGCGGCTTCCAGTTCCAGGCGACCGGCATGGTGCAGAGCCTCGCGGTCGGCGGCATGGTGCCCGTCGAATGGTACAGGCTGGACCGCAAGACCTGGGTTTCGCTGAAGAGCTGGGGAGGCATGCGATGAACGCCATGCAGACCCAGATCGAACGCGAGCGCGTCACCGGCGCCGGGCCCTGCCCGACCATCACGACGGCGCGCCTGGCGCTCCGCCCGCACCGCATGTCCGATGCGGAGGCGATCGCCCAGTCGCTGAACGACTTCCAGGTCTCGCGCATGCTGGCGCGGGTACCCGCACCGTATGACCGGCAGGATGCGACGGAATGGCTTTCCATCACCACCACCGATCTCAACGAGGGCTGGGCCTTCGCCATCACGGCCGGGGACGACGTGCATATCGGCTGCGTCTCCTTCGAGCGCAGCAATGGCGGCTGGGAGATCGGCTACTGGCTGAACCGCTTCTACTGGGGGCGGGGCTATATGAGCGAGGCCGTGCATGCGGCAACGGCGCGCTTCCTGATGCGGATGCCCGGCACGGACATCAGGTCCGGCATCTTCGCCGACAACCTCGCCTCGCTCAGGGTGCAGGAGAAGGCAGGGTTCCGCATCACCGGCTGCAGCGACCTCTTCTGCGTCGCCCGCGGCGCGATGGTGCCGCATATCGAAACGCGGCTGGAGCCTGGTGACTTCCGCCCGGCAGCACCGCGGCACTGAAAACGAGCGGGGCGGAGAAATCCGCCCCGACCGCTGCCGTCAGGACAATTCGAACCAGACCGGCATATGGTCGGAGCCGAAGGCGGTCTCGTCGACCCAGGCGTCCGTCAGCCGCTCCACGAGGCCGTGGCTGAGGAAGCAGTAATCGAGGAAGAGGCGCTCGGCATGGTTCTTCGGATCGACCCAGCTATAGCTGGCGGCGTGGCGCTTGCCGAGGCCGGCCAGCGCATCCACCGGATGGGTGGCGCGAATCTGTCGCCCGTAAAGCGCGTCGACGCCGCCGACCATCTCGCAATATTCCGGCGATTCCGGCACCATGTTGAAATCGCCCATCAGCACGTAGTCCTCCGGCACCGGCGGTTCGGCAAGGCCGAATTCGTGGGCGCCGGAAATCGCGCCGCCCTCGACCGGGTAGAGCTGGGCACGGTCCTTGAGGGCGCGGATCTGCGTGATGCGCTCGTCGCGATGCACATGGTCGAGATGCACGGAGTAAACGCGGATCGGCCCCTTGGGGCTGGCGATCACCGCTTCGGTCGCACCGCGCTGAAGGTTCAGTTTGTCGAGGGTGCGCGTGCGCGGCAAAAGAATGGTGCGGGTCGACAGGATCGGCCAGCGCGAAAAGATCATGTTGCCGAACTGGAAGCGGCGGTTGACCACGCGGCCCTGCTCGATCGCCGAACCCGCATCGAGATCGCAGGCCGCGCCGAAGACGGAATAGTGGGTGGCAAGCAGCACCTGCAACTCGGCGACCATGTCGACATGGCCGTTGCGGTTGAAATTGCGGGTCACCTCCTGCAGCGCGATGATATCGGCACCGTGGATGCTGGAGACGATGCGCGGCAGATCGAACCGGTCGTCGAGACCGATGCCATACTGGACGTTGTAGCTGACGAATTTCACGATAGTCTTTGACCTCTCACGGAAGCGGCTATATCGAAGACGGCACTATGAAAATACGAGAAAAGCGAACGGCGAGCCGATGAAATTCCTGGACGAAGCAAAAGTCTATATCCGGTCCGGCGACGGCGGGGCAGGGGCTGTCTCGTTCCGTCGTGAAAAATTCGTCGAGTTCGGCGGTCCCGACGGCGGCGACGGCGGGCGCGGCGGCGATGTGTGGGTGGAGGCCGTCAACGGCCTCAACACGCTGATCGATTTCCGTTTCCAGCAACATTTCAAGGCTTCGACCGGCACGCACGGCATGGGCCGCAACCGCACCGGCGCGAACGGCGCCAGCGTGACGCTGAAGGTGCCAGTCGGCACCCAGATCTTCGAGGAAGACAACGAGACGCTGATCATCGACCTCATCACGGAAGGCCAGCGCTTCAAGCTGGCCGCCGGCGGCAATGGCGGTTTCGGCAACGCGCATTTCAAGTCGGCGACCAACCAGGCGCCAAACTGGGCCAATCCGGGCCTGGAGGGCGATGAGAAGACCATCTGGCTCCGCCTGAAGCTGATCGCCGATGCCGGCCTCGTCGGCCTGCCGAATGCGGGAAAATCGACCTTCCTCGCCACCTGCACGCGGGCCCGGCCGAAGATCGCCAACTACCCCTTCACCACGCTGCACCCCAACCTCGGTGTCGCGACGATCGACGGCGGCGAATTCATTCTCGCCGACATTCCCGGCCTCATTGAGGGTGCACATGACGGTATCGGTCTCGGCGACCGGTTTCTCGGCCATGTCGAGCGCACACGCGTATTGCTGCACCTCGTCTCCGCACAGGAAGAGGACGTCGCCAAGGCCTACAAGACGGTGAAGCACGAGCTGGAAGCCTATGGCGGCGGCATCACCGACAAGCCGGAGATCGTCGCACTTTCGCAGATCGACCTGCTTGACGAGGACGAACTGAAGAAGAAGACCAAAGCGCTTGCCAAGGCGAGCGGCCAGACGCCGTTCCAGATTTCCGCCGTCGCCAATGTCGGCATGACGGGCACGCTGAGAGCGCTGCGCGACATCATCGTCCAGGCGAAGAACTCCGGATCCGACGACTGAGATGACAACGCACCGCAAACCGCTCGGAAAACACCGCCGGATTGTGATCAAGATCGGCTCGGCCCTGCTCGTCGACCGCGCGAGCGGCCTGAAGAAGGCCTGGCTCGACGCGATGTGCAGGGATATTGCGGCGCTGCGCGCCGGCGGCACTGAGGTGCTCGTCGTGTCCTCCGGCGCCATCGCGCTCGGCCGCTCCGTGCTGAAGGTGCCCTCGGGCGCCCTGAAGCTGGAGGAGAGTCAGGCCGCCGCCGCCGTCGGCCAGATCGCGCTTGCCCGTGCCTGGTCGGAAAGCCTCTCGACGGACGGCATCGTCGCCGGCCAGATCCTCCTGACGCTCGGCGATACGGAAGAACGGCGGCGATATCTCAATGCACGCGCAACGATCAACCAGCTCCTGAAGCTCGGCTCCGTGCCGATCATCAACGAGAACGACACGGTCGCGACGACGGAAATCCGCTACGGCGACAACGATCGGCTCGCCGCCCGCGTCGCCACCATGACCGGTGCCGACCTGCTGGTGCTGCTCTCCGATATCGACGGGCTCTATACGGCGCCGCCGCATCTCGATCCCGACGCGCGTTTCCTCGAGACCATCGACGCCATCACGCCTGCTATCGAAGCCATGGCCGGCGGCGCCGCCTCGGAACTGTCGCGCGGTGGCATGCGCACCAAGATCGACGCTGGCAAAATCGCGACGGGTGCGGGCTGCGCCATGATCATCGCCTCAGGCAAGGTCGACCATCCACTGCGCGCCGTCGAAGAGGGCGCGCGGTCCTCGTGGTTTGCACCCTCCGGCTCGCCGGTCACGGCAAGAAAGACGTGGATTGCCGGGCAATTGCAGCCGGCCGGCCGGCTGGAGATCGACGCCGGGGCAGAAACGGCGCTGACATCGGGCAAGAGCCTGCTGCCCGCAGGCGTGCGCGGCGTCTGGGGCACGTTCTCGCGCGGCGATACGGTGTCGATCTACGGCACGAACGGGCGCGAGATCGCCCGTGGGCTTGCCGGCTACGATGCGGACGAAGCGCGCATGATCATCGGCAAGAAATCGGCGGAGATCGCCGCCATCCTCGGTTATGCCGGCCGCGCCGCCATGGTGCACAGGGATGACCTCGTGGTGACCGGCCTTTCCGCGCCGCTCGCCGCCGAGGCGGGAAAGGACGTGAGCCATGCTTGACCAGGTCAAAACCGAGATCGACGGCCTGATGGCCGAGATCGGCCGCAATGCCCGCACTGCGGCAAGGCCGCTGGCCATCGCCACCGCCGAGGCCAAGAACCGCGCGCTCGAAGCGATGGCCGCCGAAATCCTTGGCGGCCGCGATGCCATCCTCGCCGCCAATGCCGTCGACCTTGCCAATGCCCGGGAAAGCGGCGTCGCCGCGTCCTTCATCGACCGGCTGACGTTGACGGCAGAGCGCATCGAGGGCATTGCCGACGCGATCCGCGACATTGCCGGCCTGAAGGACCCGGTCGGCGATATCATCACCGAATGGGACCGACCGAACGGCCTGCATATCGAGCGTGTGCGCACGCCGCTCGGCGTCATCGGCGTCATCTATGAAAGCCGGCCGAACGTAACGGCGGACGCCGGGGCGCTGTGCCTCAAGGCCGGCAATGCCGTGATCCTGCGCGGTGGTTCAGACAGCGTGAATTCATCGCAGGCGATCCATTCCTGCCTCGTCGCCGGCCTCAAGGCCGCCGGCCTGCCGGAACATGCAATCCAGTACGTGCCCGTGACGGACCGGGCCGCCGTCGGCGCCATGCTGTCGGGCCTTGGCGGCACGATCGACGTTATCGTGCCACGCGGCGGAAAAAGCCTCGTCGCCCGCGTACAGAGCGAGGCGCGCGTGCCTGTCTTCGCCCATCTCGAAGGCCTCTGCCACATCTATATCGACAAATCCGCCGATCTCGACATGGCGAAACGGATCGTCGTCAACGCGAAGATGCGCCGCACGGGCATCTGCGGCGCTGCCGAAACCCTGTTGATCGACCGCGCCACCGCCGATACGCACCTTGCACCGCTTCTCGAAGGCCTGCGCGCCGCCGGCTGCGAGGTGCGCGCGACGGACGAAATCCGCACCCGCATCGAAAACCTCGTCGCCGCAACGGAAACGGACTGGTCGACGGAGTATCTCGATGCCATCATCTCCGTCGCGCTCGTCGACGGCATCTCGGGTGCGATCGAACATATCAACCGCTGGTCTTCCGCCCATACGGAGGCCGTGATCGCGGAGGATCCCGCCGTCGTCGAGCGTTTCTTCACGGAAATCGATTCGGCGATCCTGCTGCACAATGCCTCTACCCAGTTCGCCGATGGCGGCGAGTTCGGCATGGGCGGCGAGATCGGCATCGCGACAGGCAAGATGCATGCGCGCGGCCCGGTTGGCGTCGAGCAGCTCACCTCCTTCAAATACCGGGTGCGCGGCACCGGACAGGTGCGACCCTAAGTGACGTCGGACGTGGTTGCAGAGCGCTACCTGAGAATGCCGCATGCGGAAAAGGGCATGGCGATCGGCCTGTTCGGCGGCTCGTTCAACCCGCCGCACCAAGGCCATGCGCTCGTCGCGGAAATCGCCCTGCGGCGCCTCGGCCTCGACCAGCTCTGGTGGATGGTGACCCCCGGCAACCCCCTGAAGGACCACCGGAACCTCGCCCCGCTCAGCGAGCGCATCCGCCTCAGCGAGGACATCGCACCGGGCCCGCGCGTCAAGGTGACGGCCTTTGAGAAGCGGCTCGGGCAGAGCTATACGGCCAAGACGCTGGAGCGCGTGCAGGCGCTGAACCGCGGCGTCCACTTCGTCTGGATCATGGGCGCCGACAATCTCGGTACCTTCCACCGCTGGCAGAACTGGCAGAAGATCGCCCGCACCTTCCCCATCGCCGTCATCGACCGGCCGGGCTCGACGCTCGCCTATCTCTCCTCGCGCATGGCGAAAACCTTCGACTATGCGCGCATCGACGAGGAGGATGCGATGTCGCTGGCCGGGCGCCCGGCGCCGGCCTGGACCTTCATCCACGGCCCCCGCTCACCGCTCAGCTCGACCGCGCTGCGCAGCCAGGCGGCCCTAGAGAAAACCATCCCTCAGAAGTGACGTCTTGAAAGTGGTAACCTTTGATGCCTACATTTGGTAGGTGCCGGCCCGACACACCGGTACAAGACGTGCTTGTCCTGTTACACAGAAAGGAACGAACCTGACAACAGTGCACGCGAAGGGAAACGTCATCGGCGTTTTCTCAAAGAGCGCGGGAAGGGGCGACGATGCCGCCGACCGTGCCCTTCAACTGGTCCTCGCAAGCCTCGAGGACTCGAAAGCAGAAGATATCGTCACCATCAACATTGCCGGGAAATCGGCGCTGGGCGACTACATGGTGGTCGTGTCCGGACGCTCGAACCGTCATGTCATGGCGATTGCCGATCACCTCATCTCCGATCTCAAGGACGAAGGCCTGGGCAATGCCCGCGTCGAGGGCCTGGAGGCGGGCGACTGGGTGCTGATCGACACGGGCGATATCATCGTTCACGTGTTCCGGCCGGAAGTCCGGGAGTTCTACAACATCGAACGGATGTGGGCAGCTCCCGAGATCGAGGACGGCACCGTCCATTGACATGACGCCGGGCGCCTGTCCGGCGAGGAAAAACGGTGGCGTGGCTTCAGGCGTCACCCGAACGGACAGGGCTTTGGGCGATGCGGGTTGGACTTTTTGCGGTTGGACGGCTGAAGGCCGGCCCTGAGAAGGATCTTGCGGCCCGCTACATGGACCGTTTCGCCAAGGCCGGCCCCGCGATCGGCCTCGAGCTTGGCAAGCTTGCCGAGGTCGGCGAAAGCCGCGCCGGCAATGCCGAGACGCGCAAGCGCGAGGAGGCGGCCATGCTGCAGAAGGCGCTGCCCGACGGCGCCGTACTGATCCTGCTTGACGAGCGCGGCAAGGCGCTCGATTCCCCCGCTTTCGCCGATCTCATCGGCGGGTTTCGCGATGCGGGCAAGCGCGAGCTGATGATCGCCATCGGCGGCGCCGACGGGCTCGACCCCGCCCTTTACGAGCGCGCCGATGCCACGCTCTGCCTCGGCAAGATGACCTGGCCGCACCAGCTCGTGCGCATCCTCATCGCCGAACAGCTTTATCGCGCGGTCACCATCCTTTCCGGCCACCCCTACCACCGCAGCTGAGACAGGCGTCACCGCCACGCAAGGCTGGCAGGGCAGAATGGGCGCAGCCGTATTTTCGGCACGGTTTGTTGGCCAAGTGAAATTCTTGGCGAAAGCGCCAAATCAGCATAGAGCGGGGGAGAACGGACGTTCGGGGAGCGATGAGGACAGCCCATAGAGTCAATCCGGGGAAAGGCATCGCCCGCCTGCTGCGGCCGGCCTGGCTTTGTGCTGCCCTGACGCTGGCCCTTTTCCCCCATCCCATCGCCGCCGAACCGAACGAAACCGGCGTCGCGCTGGAAAAGACCGGTTCGCTGCCAAGGGCCGAGCCCGATCCGGCCGCGGCCCTGACCCTGCGCCGCGACAGTACGCGGCGCGAGCTTGAAACGCTCTCCCAGTCGATCACGGTTTCCGAAGAGAAGACGAAAGAGCTCGAAGCCGAGATCGCCAAGCTGGAAAAGACGCGCCAGAGCCTGCGCGAGGAAATCGTCAAGTCAGCCGCCATGCGCAAGAGCATGGAAGAGAAGATCCTTGCCGGCGAAAAACGGCTGGAAGGCATGCGGGAGCGGGAGGCGGGCGTTCGCGCCTCGCTGCACGAGCGCCGCGGCCTCCTGGCGGAGGTTCTCGCCGCGCTCCAGCGCATGGGCCGGAACCCGCCGCCGGCCCTGCTCGTCAACCCGGAAGACGCGCTGTCTTCGGTCAGAAGCGCCATCCTCCTCGGCGCGGTCGTGCCCGGCATCCGCAAGGAAACGGAAGAGCTGGTCGATGACCTGACGGCGCTGATGGACATCAAGAGCGATATCGACCGCGAGCGAACGGAGCTGACCGATGCCATGCAACTGCGCATCGAGGAGGAAAAGCGCTCCGAACTACTCGTCGCCCAGAACGAGGCCCTGACGCAGACCAACAACCGCACGCTCGCCGCCGAACGCCGGCGCGCCGAGGAGCTCGCCGCCCGCGCGACAAGCCTTGAAGGCCTGATCGGCAGCCTGGAGCGCGACATTGGCTCCGTACGCGATGCCGCCGCGCTCGCCCGCGCCAAGGAAGAGGAGCGGCGCAACCTGAGCGAGGCGGAGCGGGAGAAGGCGAGAGCCCTCGCCCGCGACAGCGTGCCCGACAAAAACCGCATTGCTCCGGCATATGAATTCTCCGAACTGCAGGCAAAACTTGACTTTCCCGTGGCCGGCGACGTTCTGCGCCAATTCGGCGAGGCGGACGGCACCGGCCATGATTCGCAGGGCCTGACGCTGGCGGCCAATCCCGGCGCACTCGTCACGGCCCCTTCCGACGGATGGATCGTTTTTGCCGGCACGTTCCGCAGTTATGGGCGCATGATCATCCTGAACGCCGGGGAGGGTTACCATCTGGTCCTCGCGGGCATGGATCGGGTGAGCGTGCGGGAGGGTCAGTTCGTCGTGGCGGGAGAACCACTCGCCGTGATGGGTGAAAAAAGGGTGGCGAGTGTCAACGCTTTGACGCTGGAAACGGACAAGCCGACACTTTACATTGAATTCCGAAAGAACGGAAAACCGGTTGATTCCCGGCCGTGGTGGTCCGTAAAAAATTCTGGAAAGGCACGCAATGATACGTAGGGCTTCTCTTGTTCTCGTCGGTGCACTCATGGGTGCCACGGCGATGAGCGTCATCAACACGGCCACTCTGCCGGCCGAAGCCGCCGGCTCGTCGACCTATCGCGAGCTTTCCATCTTCGGTGATGTCTTCGAGCGCGTGCGTGCGCAGTACGTGACGCCGCCCAAGGAAGACCAGCTCATCGAGAATGCCATCAACGGCATGCTCACCTCGCTCGACCCGCATTCCTCCTACATGAATGCGAAGGACGCCGAGGACATGCGCACCCAGACGCGCGGCGAATTCGGCGGCCTCGGCATCGAGGTCACCATGGAGGACGAGCTCGTCAAGGTCATCACCCCGATCGACGATACGCCGGCCGCCCGCGCGGGCGTCCTTGCCGGCGACTTCATCTCGAAGATCGACGGCGCCGATGTGCGCGGCCTGAAGCTGGAAGAAGCGGTCGAAAAGATGCGCGGCGCGGTCAACACGCCGATCAAGCTGACGCTGATCCGCAAGGGCGCCGAAAAGCCGATCGAGCTGACCATCATGCGCGACATCATCGCCGTGAAGGCCGTCAAGTCGCGCGTCGAGAACGATGTCGGCTACCTCCGTGTCATCTCGTTCACGGAAAAGACCTATGACGACCTGGAAGCCGCGATCATCAAGATCAAGGAAGAGGTTCCGGCCGACAAGCTGAAGGGTTACGTGCTCGATCTCCGCCTCAATCCGGGCGGCCTGCTCGACCAGGCGATCAACGTCTCCGACGCCTTCCTGGAGCGCGGCGAGGTCGTTTCGACCCGCGGCCGCAACGAGGACGAGACCCGCCGCTTCAACGCGACGCCGGGCGATATCACCGACGGCAAGCCGGTCATCGTCATGGTCAACGGCGGCTCGGCCTCGGCCTCGGAAATCGTTGCGGGTGCCCTGCAGGACATGCGCCGCGCCACCGTGCTCGGCACGCGGTCCTTCGGCAAGGGTTCGGTCCAGACCATCATCCCGATGGGCGATGCCGGCGCGCTGCGCCTCACGACCGCGCTCTACTACACGCCGTCGGGCAAATCGATCCAGGGCACCGGCATCACCCCCGACATCACGGTCGAGCAGCCGCTGCCGCCCGAGCTGCAGGGCAAGCTGGAATCTGCCGGCGAATCCAACCTGCGCGGCCATATCCAGGGCCAGAGCGAAACGGAAGCAGGCTCCGGCTCTTCGGCCTATGTCCCGCCGGAAGCCAAGGATGACCTCCAGCTTCAGTATGCGCTGGAACTGCTGCGCGGCCAGAAGACCGACAAGGCCTTCCCGGCCAATCCGGAAAAGGCCGAGCTGAAGAAGTAACCTGCCATCTCCGGGCCCGCGACCACGCGGGCCCGGAATTCCATGCACCAGACGCATGTCGTGATCGCTGACTACCGCACGCTTTTGCGCGACATGCCCTAGAGGCTAGTTTTTACCGCATCTCCGACGCCGGCGCGGCACCGCCCCGGCTGGAAATGCTCCAGCGGCCGGCGCGGACTGACCTTGGGCACAGACATTCACGCACCTCTCGGCCAGGACCGCAAGGCAAGGCCCCGACCGACGGGACCGTCGCGGTTCCCGGCTGGCACGATCCTGTTCACCCTTGCCGCCATCGGCCTCATCGGCTTTTCAGGCTGGACCGCAACCGCCCCGAGCGGCCTCGGCACTACACCTTACGCGCCTCCGGCAGAAGAGACCGCCTCCCAGGCGACCACCGAGGGCAAGGCCGACCAGAAGACGGCGACTGCGACGGACGGCGTGCGCCGCGCGAACGGCCTTTCCGGTGCCCGTGTCGAGGAAACGCTGACCGACGACGGCACTGTCGTGCGCACGTTCACACCCGGCACGCGCACCGGTACAGGCCCGCTTATCATCGAGGCGAACCGCATCGGACAGGATGCCCGCTCGGCCGCCTTCCCGAACGAAGACCTGCTGGAGGAGACTTCCGACGGCAAGATCCCGATCATCGGCCTCGACGGCACCCGCCCGATGGATCAATACGCCCGGCCCTGGTCCGGCGCGCGTGGCACGCGTATCGCCATCGTGGTCGGTGGCCTCGGCCTCAGCCAGACGGGCACGCAACGCGCCATCCGCGAACTGCCGGGAGAAGTGACCCTCGCCTTCGCCGCCAGCGGCAACAGCCTGTCGCGCTGGATGCAGGAAGCGCGCCGTGGCGGCCACGAAATCCTGCTGCAGATGCCGCTCGAGCCCTTCGACTATCCGCAGAACGACCCCGGCCTCTACACGCTGCGCACGGATCTCGGCGAAGCCAAGAACCTTGCCGAGCTGCACCGCGCCATGGCGCAGGTCACAAACTATACCGGTATCGTCAATTTCATGGGCGGCCGCTTCCTCTCCGATGCCGATGCGCTGGAGCCTGTGATCCGGGACATTTCCAGCCGCGGCCTGCTCTTCCTCGACGACGGCAGCTCGGCGCAGTCGCTGTCCGGCACCATTGCCGGCGCCGTGGAGGCCCCGCACGCCTTTGCCGATCTCCAGCTCGACGGCGATCTTTCACGCGAGGCGATCCTGAAGAAGCTGGACGAACTCGAGCGCGTCGCCCGGCGCAACGGCACGGCGATCGGCATGGCCTCGGCCTTCGACGAAAGTGTGGACGCGATCCGCGAATGGTGCGAGGAAGCGAGCGGCCGCGGCATCGAGATCGTCGGCGTCGCGTCGCTCGCAGCGGTTCCCGCCAAACAATAGGAATTTTCGATGGGCAAGGAAAAGGACAAGGTGATCAGGGCCGAGGACCTGCCGTACCGCCCCTGTGTCGGCATCATGGTGCTGAACAGCGAGAACAAGGTCTGGGCAGGCCGGCGGATCCCTGTCGGCAACTCCGAATATGACGGTTCGCCGCAGCTCTGGCAGATGCCGCAGGGCGGCATCGACAAGGGCGAGGACCCGCTGAAGGCCGCCTACCGCGAACTCTACGAGGAAACCGGCATCCGCAACGTCTCGTTGCTCGGCGATGCCGGCCGCTGGATCAACTACGATCTGCCCGCCCACCTGATCGGCGTCGGCCTCAAGGGCAAATACCGCGGCCAGACGCAGCGCTGGTATGCCTTCCGCTTCGAGGGCGCCGAAGACGAGATCGCCATCAACCCGCCGCCGGGCGGCCACGCTGCGGAATTCGACGCCTGGGAATGGAAGTCGATGCGCGACCTGCCGGACCTGATCGTGCCCTTCAAACGCGGGGTCTACGAAGAGGTCGTCGCCGCCTTCGCGCATCTGGCACCCTGATGGGCCCCAAGAAAAAACCCCGGTCGCAAGACCGGGGTTTTCTGTATCGGGCGTAGGGCTTTCGCCTTATTCGGCTTCGTTCGCCGGCGCGGCGTTGAGCTGGCCGTATTTTTCCTCGCCGAGCTTGCCGAGCAGCTCCAGCTGGGTTTCGAGGAAGTCGATGTGACCTTCCTCGTCGATCAGCAGCTCTTCGAACAGCTTCATGGTGACGTAGTCACCGGCGTCATGACAGATGTCGCGCGACTTCTTGTAAGCCTTGCGGGCGTCATATTCGCCGGCAAGATCGGCTTCCAGCACTTCCTTGACGTTCTGGCCGATGCGAAGCGGCGCGACGGTCTGGAGGTTCGGGTGGCCTTCGAGGAAGATGATGCGGGCGACGAGCTTGTCGGCGTGCTGCATCTCTTCGATCGACTCGGCGCGCTCCTTCTTGGCGAGAAGCGTGTAGCCCCAGTCTTCCAGCAGGCGATAGTGAAGCCAGTACTGGTTGACGGCACCGAGTTCGAGATGGAGCGCTTCGTTAAGCTGCTCGATGACTTTTTTGTCGCCTTTCAAGGTCCGCTCTCCTGTTTTCTTCATGGAATTGTTTGAGGCGGGTCATGAAATCAAATATCTCGTCATCCGTCGAGTGGCGGCCGGCGTGATACTGCTCGGTCGTGCGGATGATGATGTCGACGACATTGGGGAAACAGCCGCAGCAGCGGCCGCGCTTCTGCATGGCGTGATAGACCTTTGCAGGCACGATGAGCTGCCAACAGTCCTCGTCGAGGAGACCATTGATCACGTCAACGATTTCCTTTTGGGTGATGAAATTACAGCTGCAAACCAGCATTTCGTCTCGCCTGCCATACGCAAAGTACTGAGTTTCCGGGATTAAGCAAAAGGCGACCCTGACTGTCAAGAATGAACAGGTCAGTCTTGTTGACTCATTAATTTAGAGTCATTCTAATCTTGATTATAAATATCGTCTTTTCATGGACTTACCGCCCGTACTCTGCCGATGGAAAGCCATCCGACTGCGGCAAACTGACCGATCACGTTTTGTTGCAAATCCGCCCTGGCGCCGGATTCCATCACACTCGCCGCCATCCGCTTTCGATGCGAGGGGTCGAATCGGCCGGCAAAGCGGTGCGATCGCACACCGATGCACGCGGGGCATGCAATTTCGTCCCTCGAAAAACCCTGGAAATCGTCTATATGACGGGCAAAGGAGAGCCCATGGCCCGCATTGACCAGACCGAGGATTGGCGCACGCGCCACGCCCCGACCATCAGCACCTTCGAATCCCTGGCGCTGGAAGCCTATGGCCACCTGCCGGAAGAATTCCGCGCACTCACCGGCAACCTGATCATCGAGATCGCCGAGTTCCCGAGCGACGACGTCTTCGAGGACATGGCGCTGGAAACCCCGTTCGACCTGCTGGGCCTCTTCGAGGGCCGCGGCATCACCGAGCGCTTCACCGTCGAAACCGGCGAGATGCCGAACCGCATCACGCTCTACCGCCGCCCGATCCTCGATTACTGGGCAGAGAACGAGGAGACGCTGGGCGACATCATCACCCATGTCCTCATCCACGAGATCGGCCACCATTTCGGCCTGTCTGACGACGATATGGAGCGCATCGAGGCGAGTGCGGAAATCGCCGCGGGCTAACCGCCGCGCGTTGGGCGGCCAACAAGGCGTCCCCTCGCCTCGCTCATGGTCGGGCCTGACGCGACCATCCACACCGGACCCAAAGCCTGGCTCCTCGGCTCAAGGCCGAGGATCACGCCGGTGAATAGGCATTGTTCATCGAAAGATGTGACGGACACACACCGCGATCGCTTTACGCGATTACTGCTCCGAAAGCTTGATATCGGGCGTGTACTCCTTGCCAGGGACGTCCTTCACAACCGCCTGGCCGCACTGCATCAGCTTGGTCTCGGCATTGTAGGCGTAGGTCGGCGAACCGTGCAGGTCCCAGCCCTTGTTCAGCGCCAGCGTCACCTTGTGGCAGAACGAGGCATCATCGGGACCAGTCAGGAAGCGGTAGACTTTCATGCTTTCTTCTTTCTCTCATTGATCAGATCGGCCTTGGCCAGAATACGCCCGGCCTGGTCGGCATGGAGCTTTTCCACCATGCGGCCGGCGAGGGCAACGACGGCCTTGCCGGCATTGTCGGGTGCGGCGAAGGCAGAGACGACGGCCAGCGCCTCGGCCGCTTCTGCCTCGGTAACGCCATAGGCTTCGTTGGCAGCGGCAATCTGCGCCGGATGAATCAACATCTTGCCTTCAAACCCCATTTGCCGACCCTGTCGGCACTCCAGCACGAAATTCTCGTCGTCGGAAAAATCGTTGAAAACGCTGTCGATGACATCGAGCCCGGACGCCCGCGCAGCGACCACCACCTGCAACAGCAACGGTACGAGGAACGGCCGGCCGGCAATATCCGCGATGCCGGTTTCCTTACGAAGGTCGTTGAGACCGACAACGAAACAATCCAGCCGACCACCATGGGTACGGCCCGTCTCCGCGATGGCGGGGAGATTGAGGAGGGACGCCGCCGTCTCGATCATCGCCCACAGGCGCGGCCCTTCGTCGGCACCGGCCTCGGAAAGCCAGTCGGCGACGGTCAGCACATCCTGCGGCTCCGACACTTTCGGGAGCAGCACCGCCTCGGGCATGCAATCGAGCACCACCTCCAGGTCGAGCACGCCGTCGGGCCCGTCGAGCGAATTGATCCGAATAACATGCTCGCAGCCCTTGGACCGATCGAGCGTCTTGAAATGTGAGACAAGGGCGGCACGCGCCTCCGCCTTCTTCTCCGGCAACACGGAATCCTC
Source organism: Shinella sp. HY16 (assembly GCF_028534175.1). Classification (NCBI taxonomy): domain Bacteria; kingdom Pseudomonadati; phylum Pseudomonadota; class Alphaproteobacteria; order Hyphomicrobiales; family Rhizobiaceae; genus Shinella; species Shinella sp. HY16. The sequence continues at coordinate 3,694,367 of NZ_JAHYXL010000001.1, forward strand.
AAGGTCGAAGATGATGGCGTCGCAATCGAGCGCAGCGGACTTGGCAAGCGCCCGCGCATTGACGGCGGGAACACTGAGCACCGAGCGGCGCAGGCGGAGCGGATGGTGATGCGGTGTCCTGTTCATCCGCCCTTTTTGCCGCGCTTTGCCGCAGCCCGCAAGCGCCATGGCACTGCGCACGCCCTCAGGACATTGTGGCACAGCGAATCCCGCGCGTTCGGCCTTGCAATGGACAAAATCCGCCCCCACATTCTCTCGCAGAGAAAGGGTCAATCAAAATGCAGCGTATCCGCTCCATCGTCTTCACCGTCTTCACCATGCTTGTCGCAGGCGCGACCTTCCTGTTCGCCGCCTCCGTGGGCCTCGCTATCGCCGGCATCGTCGCCGTGCTGATGCTCGGTTCCATGCTCGCCGCCAAGCTCCAGCCGGCTCCGGTCCGCGCCACAGCGCGCAACGATCGCCGGGCGCCGGGCCAGCGCGAACCGCGCATCTGGAACGACGGCCGCGGCACGATCATCGACCTCTAAAAAAGGTTCGCTCCCGAAAGGGACGCTCCGGGCGCTTTGCGCGCCCGGCACTAGCGTTTGATGCCCGGCTTTCCGGAAGATTCTCCTTCAAATCCGCGGAAAATTCATCTAAACGCTTGTGCCAACCGACATCACCGCATTTCGAGGGTTTTCGCATGGACAAGTTCGTCAAGCTGACCGGCGTCGCCGCGCCGCTTCCCGTCGTCAATATCGACACGGACATGATCATTCCGAAAGACTACCTCAAGACGATCAAGCGCACCGGTCTCGGCAAGGGCCTCTTCGCCGAAGCCCGCTACAACGAAGACGGCAGCGTCAACGAAAGCTTCGTGCTGAACAAGCCGGCCTACCAGAACGCCTCGATCCTCGTCGCCGGCGACAATTTCGGCTGCGGCTCCTCGCGCGAACATGCGCCGTGGGCCCTGCTCGACTTCGGCATCCGCTGCGTCATCTCCACGAGCTTCGCCGACATCTTCTACAACAACTGTTTCAAGAACGGCATCCTGCCGATCGTCGTCAGCCAGGATGACCTCGACAAGCTGATGGACGATGCCAGCCGCGGCTCCAACGCCATCCTGACCGTCGACCTGGAAGCGCAGGAAATCACCGGTCCCGACGGCGGCCGCATCGGCTTCGAGATCGACGCCTTCCGCCGCCACTGCCTGCTGAACGGTCTCGACGACATCGGCCTGACGCTGGAAAAGGCGACCTCGATCGACAGTTTCGAGAAGCAGAACGCAAGCTCGCGCCCCTGGGCTTGAAGGCCATGCGCCGACTGATCTCCTCCGGTTCTCCCTTCGAAGTGACGGCGGGCTATTCGCGCGCCGTCGTTCAGGGTGACTGGTGTTTCGTATCCGGCACGACCGGCTACGACTATACAACCATGACCATGCCGGAAGGCGTCGAAGCACAGACGCGCACCTGCCTTGCAACCATCGGCGAGGTTCTGCAGGAGGCCGGCTTCTCCTTCGCCGAAGTCGTTCGCTGCCACTATTACGTGACTGACGCTGCCTTCGCCGACCGCATCTTCCCCATCCTCGGTGAAACGTTCAGAACGATCCGTCCCGCGGCCACGATGGTGGTCTGCGACCTCATCCGGCCGGAAATGCTGATCGAGATCGAGGTCACGGCCCTGCGCGCAAGCTAGCCGAAAGGCGAAGCGCTCCGCGCAAAATTCTTTCTTTTCGGCGATTTTCCTTGAACGGAAGTTGCGCTAAGAAGCGCGCGACCATTCCGTGACATCAAGGACAATCCCATGACAGCGCGTACCCTCCTCCTTCTGCCCGGCGACGGCATCGGCCCGGAAGCCATGGCGGAAGTCCGCAAGATCATCGCTTACATGAACGCCGAACGGGGCGCTGGCTTTGAGACCGACGAAGGCCTCGTCGGCGGCTCGGCCTATGACGCCCACGGCGCGGCGATCTCGGAAGGCGACATGGAGAAGGCACTGACGGCCGACGCCGTGCTGTTCGGCGCCGTCGGTGGCCCGAAGTGGGACGACGTGCCCTACGAGGTCCGCCCGGAAGCCGGCCTCCTGCGCCTGCGCAAGGATCTGAAGCTCTTCGCGAACCTCCGCCCGGCCATCTGCTACCCCGCGCTGGCAAACGCCTCCTCGCTGAAGCCGGAACTCGTCGAAGGCCTCGACATCCTGATCGTGCGTGAGCTGACGGGCGGCGTCTATTTCGGCGAGCCGAAGGAGATCATCGACCTCGGCAACGGCCAGAAGCGCGGCATCGACACGCAGGTCTACGACACCTACGAGATCGAGCGCATCGCCGGCGTCGCCTTCGAACTGGCGCGCACCCGCCAGAACCGCGTCTGCTCCATGGAAAAGCGCAACGTCATGAAGTCGGGCGTGCTGTGGAACCAGGTGGTGACGGAAACGCACAAGCGCAGCTATTCCGACGTCCAGCTCGAACACATGCTGGCCGACGCCGGTGGCATGCAGCTCGTCCGCGCGCCGAAGCAATTCGACGTGATCGTGACGGACAACCTGTTCGGCGACATGCTCTCGGACGTTGCCGCCATGCTGACCGGCTCGCTCGGCATGCTGCCGTCCGCATCGCTCGGCGCGCCGGATGCCAAGGGCCAGCGCAAGGCGCTCTATGAGCCCGTGCACGGCTCGGCGCCCGATATCGCCGGCAAGGGCATCGCCAACCCGATCGCCATGATCGCCTCCTTCGCCATGTGCCTGCGCTATTCGTTCAACATGGTCGCGGATGCCGACAACCTCGAAAAGGCGATCGCCGAGGTGCTCGACAGCGGCATCCGCACCGGCGACATCATGGCCGAAGGCTGCCGCAAGGTCGGCACCGCGGAAATGGGCGACGCCATCCTCGCCGCCTTCAGGAAGCTCTCGGCCTGAGCCTGAAATTTTCGTGAAAAGGCCCCCGGCGCGCCTGCACCGGGGGCCTTTTTCGTTCGCCTCCCTTGAAATACCGGCTCTCGCCAACACATGGAGGCAACGCTGTTTTTAGGGATACCCATGAACCGATCGTTCGCGACCTCCTCGCTCTGGATCCTCGCCGCCACCGCCATCCTCGTCGTGGCCCTCGTTCCTCTCGATCCGATGCTGTCGCAGCGCGCCCAGGGCCTTCCCGGCGCCATCGTGACCTTCAACGAACGCATCACCGATTTCGGCACCTTCTCCTGGATGATCTATGGTTCGGGCCTGATCGTGATCCTCGCCTATATCGCTCGCCGGGTGAGCCGGAACGAAACCTTTGCCGGCCGGGCACGAACGGCGCGACGGCTGTCGCTCTACTTCTTCCTGACGATCGGCGCGACGAGCGCGCTCGTGCATCTCTTCAAGCTGATCATCGGCCGGGCGCGCCCCGAACTCTTCACCGATCTCGGCGCTTACAGTCTGACGCCCTTCGCCTACGACAATCTCTATGCCAGTTTCCCGTCAGGCCATTCGGCAGCGGCTGGCGCGTTCTTCGGGGCTTTCTCGATGCTGGCGCCCCGGCTGCGCCCACTCTTCCTCATCGGCGCACTGGCGATCGGCGCCTCTCGCGTCATCGTCGGCGCGCATTATCCGAGCGACGTCGCCGCCGGCCTCCTGCTCGGCCTTTGGACCGCCATCGCCGCTGCCTTCTTCTTCGCCAGCAGGGAATGGCTCTTCCGTTTCGACGACCGCGGCTGGCCGCTGCCGAAATCCATGTTCCCCACCAGGATCCCATAAAAAACCCGGCCCGTGGAAACCACGAGCCGGGCGCGCCATGAACTATCGGAAGGGGGAGATCAATCCATGGCGTGGATGTCGCGGTCCTTCGTTTCCGGCAGGAAGAGAAGGCCGATGACAAGGGTGATGCCTGCGAAGACGATCGGGTACCAGAGGCCATAGTAGATATCGCCCTGGGCCGCGCTCATCGCGAAGGCCGTCGCCGGAAGCAGGCCGCCGAACCAGCCGTTGCCGATATGATAGGGCAGCGACATGCCGGTGTAGCGGATGCGGGTCGGGAAGAGCTCGACCAGCAGGGCGGCGATCGGACCGTAAACCATCGTGACGTAGATCACGAGGACGGTCAGCACGGCAATGATCGTGATCCAGTTCACGTTTGCCGGATCGGCGACCATGGTGAAGGCGCCGCCACCAGCGATCGTGTAGACGGCCATATCCGTGACGCCGGCAGCTTCATCAGCCGTCAGCAGCTTGCCCGAGACGAGATCCGCCGCCGGCAGGGTGGCCTTCTCGCCGGCGCGGATGGCGGCGGCATCGAGGGCGAGTTCCGGGTTGGCCGCAACGAAGGCGTCGAGCTTCGATTCCGGAACCTTGGCCGCGCCGCGGACCAGCGGATAGCCGGCATCGTGAAGCGCCATGTTGGTCTGCTTCTGGAAGGCGGCGTCGAGGGCCTTGGCCTGGTCGCCCGCAGCCGTCGCGTCATAGCCGGTGATCGTCTGTTCGCCGATCTTGACCGTTGCCGCCGTACCGGCAGCCGCCGTCGTGACGACGTCATAGGGCACCGAATTGCGGGTCAGGAACGACGTCGCGAGATATCACACGAGGTGGTGAACTTCGCCGTGCCCGTCGGGTTGAACTGGAACTTGCAGTCGCCGGGAGCAGCCGTGACGGTCGCACGGACCGTTTCCTGTGCCGTGGCGAGCGCCGGGTTACCGGCCCAGGTCAGCGCCTTGAACAGCGGGAAGTAGGTCAGCATGGCGAGCAGCAGGCCGGCCATGATGATCGGCTTGCGGCCGATCTTGTCCGACAGCCAGCCAAAGAGAACGAAGAAGCCGGTGCCGAGCAGCAGCGAGGCGGCAACCATCAGGTTGGCCGACTGGCCATCGACCTTCAGAACACCCGTCAGGAAGAACAGTGCGTAGAACTGGCCGGAATACCAGACGACGGCCTGACCGACGACAGCGCCGAACAGTGCGAGAAGGGCGATCTTGGCATTGCGCCACTGGCCGAAGGCTTCCGTCAGCGGGGCCTTGGAGCCCTTGCCCTCTTCCTTCATTTTCGCAAAGGCGGGCGATTCGTTCATCTTCAGACGGATCCAGACGGATACGCCGAGCAGGACGACGGAGAGCAGGAACGGAATGCGCCAGCCCCATTCGGCAAAGGCTTCCTTGCCGACGATGAACTGCACCGAGAGGATGACCACCAGCGACAGGAACAGGCCGAGCGTCGCCGTGGTCTGGATCCAGGAGGTAAAGTAACCACGCTTGCCGTCCGGCGCGTGCTCGGCGACATAGGTCGCAGCGCCACCGTATTCACCGCCGAGCGCCAGGCCCTGCAGCATGCGCAGGAGGATCAGGATGATCGGGGCGGCGATACCGATGGTGGCCGCGCCAGGCAGGAGGCCGACCACGAAGGTCGAGACGCCCATGATGAGGATGGTGACGAGGAAGGTGTATTTGCGGCCGACAAGATCACCGAGCCGGCCGAAGACCAGAGCACCGAACGGACGCACGAGGAAGCCGGCAGCAAAGGCAAGCAGCGCGAAGATGTTGCGCGTCGTCTCGGGATACTGGCTGAAGAAGGTGGCGCCGATATAGATCGCCAGAGAGCCGTAAAGATAAAAATCGTACCATTCAAAAACGGTGCCGAGCGACGAGGCGAAAATCACCTTCTTCTGCTCGCCCGTCATGGGCGCCGACTTGGCGTTGCCCACGGTCGAAACATTTGCCATTTCATTGTCCTCCACAAAAACGGCGTAGCGGGGCAGCCCTCTGAGGTCCGGAATTTCTCCCTAAAAACGCCGGACGGGGTGCGCCTGATGGAAGGATGGCAGAAAACGCCTTGTGACATCAGCGCTGCTTTGGGCTTATGACTTTGGGTGTACGACTTAAGTCGAGCACGGGGCTCGCCCTTGAAAGGCCTGATCCATCACGCAAGGCTTGACTCTTCGGCAGATGAGCGTATGCAGCACCCTACGCAAGGGAACCGACATGAACCGCCTTGGATTTTCCATCGCCCGCATGATCGCTCCGGCCTTCACCGCCGGACGGGTTCGTCATTGCGTATCGATTTCCAAAACAATGGCCAAAACGACGACGAAAACCGTCTGACGTCTCTGGCCACCGCTCTCTCCCCGGTATGGCCGGGGACCGAAACCCGCGTCATGGCCGACGGGTTTCACCTCCTGAACCCGCGGAGAGACAGAGAAAGAGAGCTTTAGACATGGGTTTCAAGATCGCAGTCGCCGGCGCGACCGGCAATGTCGGCCGTGAAATGCTGAACATCCTTTCCGAGCGCGGTTTCCCGGCTGACGAAGTCGTGGCGCTCGCCTCCTCGCGTTCGCAGGGCACCGAGGTCTCCTTCGGCGACAAGACGCTGAAGGTGCAGAACCTCGAAAACTACGATTTCTCCGACACGGACATTTGCCTGATGTCGGCCGGCGGCACGGTTTCGCAGAAGTGGTCGCCGAAGATCGGCGCGCAGGGCTGCGTCGTCATCGACAACTCCTCGGCCTGGCGCTACGATGCCGACGTTCCGCTGATCGTTCCGGAAGTGAACCCGGATGCCATCGCGCAGTTCACCCGCAAGAACATCATCGCGAACCCCAATTGCTCGACCGCCCAGCTCGTCGTCGCACTGAAGCCCCTGCACGACCGCGCCACCATCAAGCGCGTCGTCGTCTCGACCTACCAGTCGGTCTCCGGCGCCGGCAAGGACGGCATGGACGAGCTCTTCAACCAGACCCGCGCCGTCTTCGTCGCCGATCCGATCGAATCGAAGAAGTTCACGAAGCGCATCGCCTTCAACGTCATTCCGCACATCGATAGCTTCATGGAAGACGGCTACACGAAGGAAGAGTGGAAGGTTCTCGCAGAAACCAAGAAGATGCTCGACCCGAAGATCAAGGTCACCTGCACGGCCGTGCGCGTTCCCGTCTTCATCGGCCATTCCGAATCCGTGAACATCGAATTCGAGAAGGAAATCACGGCGGACGAGGCTCGCGATATCCTGCGCGAAGCGCCGGGTTGCCAGGTTATCGACAAGCACGAGAACGGCGGCTACATCACGCCTTACGAATCGGCCGGCGAAGACGCCACCTACATCTCGCGCATTCGCGAGGACGCCACGGTGGAGAACGGCCTCAACATGTGGGTCGTTTCGGACAACCTGCGCAAGGGTGCCGCCCTCAACGCCATCCAGATCGCGGAGCTGCTCGTCAACCGCGGCCTGATCAAGGCGAAGAAGCAGGCCGCCTGACGGCACAAAAAGCGGAGCGTTCGCCACCTTTTCGAGAAAATTGGCAACGCTCCCTTAATCAATTTTAAATAAAAGTCCCGGTTGTTCCGTCAGAGGACAATCGGGACTTCGCTTTGAAGCGGGTCCCGGCGGCATCGCCGGAACGGTTCACGGCAAGGTGCGGTGACAGAAACAGGGGAGCATGACATGCTTCCCCAGCGGAATTGACGAGATCACGGGGTTTTTCATGGGCATGACAAAGAGCGTGGCCAAGGTGCTGGCCGCAATGATCGCCACGGCAGCAGTGCCGGCGGCGGCCAACGCCGCCAGCTGCGGCAACGATGGGGGCGGTTTTCCGGCCTGGGTAGAGGCATTCAAGGACGAGGCGGCAGGCCGCGGCATCAGCCGTTCAACGCTCGACAAGGCATTCGCCAATGTCAGCTATGCCCGCGCCACGATCCGCGCCGACCGCGGCCAGAAGAGCTTCAAGCTCTCGCTCGAACAGTTCATGCAGAAGCGGGGCGGCCAGGCGATCATTCGCCGCGGCAAGAGCCTGAAGAAGCAGAACGCGGCCCTCTTCGACCGCATCGAGGCCCGCTACGGCGTGCCGGCCGGCCCGCTGCTCGCCATCTGGGGCATGGAAACCGGTTTCGGCGGCTTCCTGGGCAAGGAACACACGATCTCAGCCGTCGCGACGCTCGCCTATGACTGCCGCCGTTCGGACTATTTCACCACTCAGCTCTACGCCACGCTCCAGCTCGTGCAGAAGGGCGTCCTGTCGACCTCGGCCCGCGGCGCGGCGCATGGCGAAATCGGCCAGACGCAGTTCCTGCCGGCCAACGTCCTGAAGTACGGCGTCGACGGCGACGGCAACGGCCGCATCGACCTCGTCGGTTCGAAGGCCGACGCGCTGGCCTCCACGGCCAACTTCCTGCGCGGCCACGGCTGGAGCGCCGGCGGCGGCTACCAGCCGGGCCAAGGCAATTTCGGCGCATTGCAGGGTTGGAACGCAGCCAGCGTCTACCAGCGCGCAATTGCCATTATCGGCGCGGAAATCGACGGCGAGTGAGCCGGTCGTAGACTCCGGTTTTGAAGAAACCCGGTGCGAGCCTTCGCACCGGGTTTTTTGTTGGAGCAATTCCAGCAAAAGCGCGAAGCGGGATTGCCTGGAAACAAAAAGATAGAGCGTTTTCGCGCTTTGGAGAAAAGCGGAATCGCTTTATGCGCCGGGGCGCTGGAAATCACCGGTCTTGCCGTCCATGATCCACAACTCACCCGTCGAGATATCGAACCAGGCACCGTGAAGCTGGATACGGCCGCGCTCCTCAAGGATGCGGACACAGGGAAAGGTGCGCAGGTTGGCGAGCGAATTGCGGATCGAGACCCGCTCCAGCGCACGCTGGCGCTCGGCCTGCGTGAGGATTTCAGCGCCCTGGATCTGCTCGGCGACAGGCTTCAGCATGCCCATCCACTTGCCGATGAAATCACCAGGTGACAGCGGCTCGGCATCGGGGTCGAGCGCCGCGGAAATACCGCCGCAGCGGCCATGGCCCATCACCACGATATCGCTGACCTTCAGCGACTGGACAGCAAATTCGAGCGCCGCCGACGTCGCATGGAAATTGCCGTCAGGCTCATAGGGCGGCACGAGGTTCGCGACATTGCGCACGACGAAGAGTTCACCCGGGCCGCTGTCGAAGATCGTCTCCGGTGCGGCACGGGAATCGCAACAGGCGATCACGAGTGTCTTCGGTTTCTGGCCCGTCTCGGCCAATGCCCTGTAGCGCGCCGACTGCTCGGCGTAGCGGCCGGACATGAAGTTGCGGTAGCCATTCAGAAGACGATCGGGAAAGCGGTTCATGGTGTCGGAATACCCCCGTGTAACAATCTACCGGATGAGGCCCCATCCGACCCTGCATAAACCACTCCGAAAGGCACCGCGCAAGGCCGGATCGTTCAGGATCGCCGCGACTGGGCCGGATGCACGAGGCGGCGCATGTGCACCATTGCCATGGGAGTGGAAATGCTGGAGGCGTCCTGTTCCAGCGTCAACTCGTCGGCACCGCGTTTTGTGGTGCGCGCCACGATCTCGAAGACGCTGGCAGTCGCCATCATCAGAGCGCGCTCCTCCGGCAGGCCCTCCATAATCCGGGAGAGGAAGATGGCGGCCAGCAGGTCACCGGTGCCGTTCGGCGGGTTGGGCACGAGCCGGTGCTCCGCCAGCAGCGCGTGACGCCCGGAAAGATAGAGATTGCCGGTGCTCCCCGCCATCAGCGGCAGCGAGGAGGTGACGAGCATACGGGCGGGCCCAAGCGACAGCGCCGCCTCCATGATCGCCCCGTTCGTTTCGAGCGGCGCGCCGGCAAGCCAGGCGAGTTCAAACCGGTTGGGCGTGGCGATCGAGGCAAGCGGGATCAGTGCATCGCGGATCGCCACCGCCGTTTCCTCCGGCACGTAGAGGCCGCGATCGTCGCCGCACACCGGGTCGCACATGTAGAGAAGGTCGGGATTTTCCGCCCGCAGGGCCGCAACCAGCCGCGCCACCGAATGGGCCTGCGCCGCGCTGCCGAGATAGCCCGACAGCACTGCCTTCACCTCGCCCCGCCAGGGTGCGCGGATGAGATCGGAGATCATCGCATCGAAATCGTCGGCCGAAATCGCCACACGCGTCGAACGCCCGCGACCGGGATGCCAGGGCAGAATGACGGTCGGCAGCGCCCAGACCGGATGGCCAAGCGTCTCGAGCGCGAAGACGGCGGCGCGGTTGCCCACCGTGCCGCGCACCACATGGCTCGAAATCACGATGACAGCGCCCTTGTCGCTCTCGTTCATATCAGGCTCTCCTGGTTCCGGCCGAGTGATGACAAGGGGGTCATTTCCTGTCAACGCCCACCCCGTTTTCGGCCTTTGGCGGAAAAGATGAAAAAAGCAGATCCGGCCGGTTTTTGGCTGCTTTTCGACGAAAAAACACGAGATTCGTGACAAAACGACAGTGAAACTGACCTATCTAGGACAAAATCGATTGAATTTTCTCGCAAATGCACAAATTCCGTCGCACGTATTTTTTCTTCTGCTAACGTCCGGCCATCGGATTCGAGGGAGAATTCCATGGGTGCCAGGACCAACGTGAAACGAGAAAAACACATCGAGGCCGCAAAGGCCGCAGCTGCCGCCCTCGGCGCAAAGACGCTGAACCCGGACATCCTCTTCGGGCGCGCCAGCAAGGACGACCTCGAGCATTATAGCGGCGAGATGCTGGCCGTCGCGGCAGCCCATGCCATGGCCGAAATCGAGGCCTGGGACGGCACCGAGCCGCGTGTCACCGTCACCACGCTTGCCGGCGTGACGCCGCAGAGCCAGCCCGTTTCGGTTCTCTCCGTCACCGATCGCAACCAGCCGTTCCTCTATGATTCAGTGATGGGCGAGGTGACGAGCACCCATCGCGACATCCATCTGGCGATCCACCCGATCCTCGTCGTAACGCCCAGTGAGGCACCGAAGCTCTTCTCGCCCGACGAGGAAAGCGATCCGGCGCAGCGGGTCAGCCATATCGAGATCCACCTGTCCGAACTCGCGCCGAGCGAGGCCGCCGCACTTGCGGAACGGGTCGGAACCGTGCTCGATCAGGTCCATCTGGCCGTCGATGACTGGCCCGCCATGGTGGAAAAGCTCGACAGCACCATGGCCGACGTGGAGCGCTACGCCAAGGAGAAGCCCGGCAAGGACGAAGCGCTCGCCTTCCTCGCCTGGCTGCGCGGCAACAACTTCACCTTCCTCGGCATGCGCGAATACAGCTATTCCGGCAAGGGCGAAGCGGCAACCGTCGAACGCGGAGGGGAGGGCCTCGGCATCCTCTCCGACCCCGATGTGCGCGTGCTGCGCCTTGGCAAGGACGCGGTGACGACGACGCCGGAAATCCTTGAATTCCTTGAAGGTCCGGATTTCCTGATCGTCACCAAGGCCAATGTGAAATCGCTCGTGCACCGCCGGGCCTATATGGACTATGTCGGCCTCAAGCGCTTCGACGAGAAGGGCAGGGTGATCGGGGAACTGCGTATCGTCGGCCTCTTCACCTCGACAGCCTACACCCACGCCGCCGGCCAGATCCCGCTGCTGCGCTCGAAGGTCGCCGCGGTCATCGAGCATTTTGGCTACGACCCGAAAAGCCATTCCGGCAAGATGCTGATCAACACGCTGGAATCCTATCCGCGCGACGACCTCTTCCAGATTGACACCAGTCTGCTTGCCACCTTCTGCGAGCAGATCAACGAACTCTCCGACCGGCCGCGCATCCGCGTGCTGCCGCGTATCGATCGCTTCGACCGCTTCGTCTCCGTCATCGTCTACGTGCCACGCGAACAGTACGATTCCGACGTGCGCGAAAAGATCGGCAACTATCTGAAGTCGGCCTATGACGGCCGCGTCTCGGCCTACTATCCGGCCTTCCCGGAAGGCGGCCTTGCGCGCGTGCACTTCATCATCGGCCGCTCCGGCGGCAAGACTCCGCGCATCCCGCAGGGCAAGCTCGAACAGGCGGTGCGCGAGATCGCCACCCGCTGGACCGACAGGTTCGAGGCCCTCTCCAATACAGACGGCGTGCGGCTCGTCACCGACCGCAGCTACCAGGAGGACTTCACCCCCGCCGAGGCCCATGCGGATCTTTCCCTCATCACCACGGCAACGCCCGAGAACCCGATCAGCATCGCCTTCTACCGCAAGGCCTGGAACACGGATCTCGCCTCCGTCGAACTGAAGATCTTCCATGCCGGCGAACCCGTTTCGCTATCGCAGCGCGTGCCGCTTCTGGAAAATCTCGGCTTCAACGTCATCAGTGAGCAGACGCACGACCTGACACTTGCCGGCCTCGATGGCGGTGAGCGCCGCGTCATCCTGCATGACATGGAACTGAAGCACCGCGATGGCATCGAGATCAATCTTGCCAAGCTGAGCCCGATGCTGGAGGAGGCATTCCTCGCGGCCTGGCACGGCGATGTAGACGACGACGCGCTGAACCGCCTCGTGCTGACCGGTGGACTCTCCGCCCGTCAGATCATGGCGCTGCGCACCTATTCGCGCTACCTGCGCCAGACGGGCATCGCCTATTCGCAGGGCTATATCGCCGATACGCTCAACAAGTACCCGCTTATCGCCGCCGACCTCTTCCGCCTGTTCGAGACCCGCCTCGATCCGAAGCTCTCAGAGCGCCAGCGCGAGAAGAAATCCGCAGAGATCGCAGCGGCGATCGAGACCGCGCTGGCGAACGTGCCGAGCCTCGACGAGGACCGCATCCTGCGCCGCTACGTCAACGCCATCGAGGCAACGCTGCGCACCAACTACTTCCAGCGCGATGCGGACGGAAAACCGCGCAAGACGCTGGCGATCAAGCTCGACCCGAAGGCTCTCGACGGCCTGCCGGAACCACGGCCCTTCCGCGAGATCTTCGTCTACGGCGCCGAGGTCGAGGGCGTGCATCTGCGCTTCGGCAAGGTCGCCCGCGGCGGCCTGCGCTGGTCCGACCGTGCACAGGACTACCGCACGGAAGTGCTCGGCCTCGTGAAGGCCCAGCAGGTCAAGAACTCGGTCATCGTGCCCGTCGGCGCCAAGGGCGGCTTCTATCCGAAGCAGCTCCCGGTCGGCGGCAGCCGCGACGCCGTCTTCAAGGCCGGCACCGAGGCTTACAAGACCTATATCCGCACGCTCCTCTCCGTCACGGACAACATCGTCGGCCAGGACGTGGTGCCGCCGGCAGACACGGTGCGCCTCGACGGCGACGATCCCTATTTCGTCGTCGCCGCCGACAAGGGAACCGCAACCTTCTCCGACACCGCAAACGGCCTGGCGCAGGAAGCCGGCTTCTGGCTCGACGACGCCTTTGCCTCGGGCGGCTCGGCCGGCTACGATCACAAGAAGATGGGCATCACCGCCCGCGGCGCCTGGGAAACCGTGAAGCGCCACTTCCGCGAAATGAACATCGACATCCAGAAGACGCCCTTCACCGTCGCCGGCGTCGGCGACATGTCGGGCGACGTCTTCGGCAACGGCATGCTGCTGTCGCGCAAGATCCGGCTCCTCGCCGCCTTCGACCACCGCGACATCTTCATCGATCCCAACCCGGACACCGACACGTCCTTCGCCGAACGGCGCCGCATGTTCAACCTGCCGCGCTCCAGCTGGCAGGACTATGACCGCTCGGTCCTGTCCAAGGGCGCAATGATCATCCCGCGCACGGAAAAATCCGTGACGCTCACGCCGGAAGCCATGGCCGTGATCGGCATCGACAAGACCAAGGCGACGCCCTTCGAGATCATGACGGCGATCCTCAAGGCGCCGGTCGACCTGATGTGGTTCGGCGGTATCGGCACCTATATCCGCGGCCAGAACGAGACGGATGCCGAGGTCGGTGATCGCGCCAACGACCCGATCCGCATCGTCGCCGACGACGTGCGCGCCAAGGTGATCGGCGAGGGCGCCAATCTCGGTGTCACCCAGCGCGGCCGCATCGCCTTCGGCCTCAAGGGCGGGCGCTGCAACTCGGATGCCATCGACAACTCGGCCGGCGTGAACTCGTCGGACGTCGAGGTCAACATCAAGATCGCGCTCGCCTCGGCCATGCGCGACGACCGGCTGCCGCGCGCCAAGCGCAACGTTTTGCTCGCCTCGATGACGGACGAGGTGGGGCACCTCGTGCTGCGCAACAACTACCTGCAATCGCTGGCGATCTCGCTGACGGAAAAGCAGGGTGCCGCCAACCGCGCGCCACTGACCCGCCTGATGGATCGCTTCGAGGCCGCCGGCCAGCTCAACCGAAAGGTCGAGACGCTGCCCGACGACCGCACGGTCGCAGAACGCTACCAGGCCGGCAAGTCGCTGACGCGGCCGGAGATCGGCGTGCTGCTCTCCTATGCCAAACTGGTGCTGTTCGATGAACTCGTCCATACCGATCTGCCGGACGAGCCCTATTTCGAGCCAACGCTGATGGGCTACTTCCCGGCGAAGATGCAGAAGGCCTATGCGGACGACATCCGTTCGCACCGCCTGCGCCGCGAGATCATCGCAACGATCCTCGCCAACGAGGTGATCAACCGCGGCGGCCCGGCCTTCGTCAACACGCTGACCGACGGCACCGGTTTCGGTCCGGCGGATGCGGTGAAAGCCGCCGTCATCGCCCGCGACGGCTACGGCCTCGCCGCCCTCTATGCCGGCGTCGATGCTCTGGACAACCAGGTTTCAGGATCGGTGCAGAACGAGCTCTACGAGGAGATCGGTCGTATCTACGCTTCCGTCACCAGCCTGCTCCTGACCACCGGTGCAGTCTCCGGCCCGATGGACCAGGCGGTGCACAAGCTCAAGCAGGCCCTGAAGCAGCTACGTCCGCATCTTACCACCCTCATCTCCGAGCAGGCCGGCGACGAGGCCCGCCGCAAGGCCCATGCCTATGAGGACGAAGGCGTGCCGACGGAGCTGGCCGAGGAGATCGCCACGCTCTCCATGCTGACCTTCGTGCCGGAGGTCATGCTGATCGCCGGGGCGACGGGCGACACGCTCAGCAAGACGGCGCAGACCTTCGCCGGCATCAGCGCAGCGCTCAATATCGGCCGGCTGCTTTCGGCGGCCAGCCGCATCCCGACCGGCGATCTCTATGAAGCGCTCGCCCTGCAGCGCAGCCTCACCGATATCGCCAATGCCCGCCGGGACCTCGCCACGGTGGTGCTGACACGCCACAAGGGCGACAAGGCACCGCTCGCCACCTGGCAGCAGGGTGACCGCGAGCGCCTCGCCCGCGTCACCGCCAACCTCTCGGCGCTGACGGAAGCAGGCGAAGCCACGCTCGCCAAGGTCAGCGTCGCCGCTGGCATCCTGAGCGACCTCGCACAGGAACGGGCCCGGTAAGACACGCCCTTGCCTCATCGCGGCCACCTTCCGTGCGGCCGAGGCTATCGCGCCTTTGCGCAACCGCAACTGCCCTCTCTGCCTGCCAGGCAGAGAGGGTCTCACCGCACCCGTTGAATCCCGTCACCGGCAAATGCTAGCCTCCTGGCGAAACCGGCGTGAAAACCCGCCGCAGCGATTCGAAAAGCGGGGATAGGCGTGGCGGAAGCAGCGGCAGGGCGGACGAGCCGCCTCGGCATAACGGGCTGGATGCTGTTCGACTGGGCAGCGCAACCGTTCTTCACGGTCATCACCACCTTCATCTTCGGCCCTTACCTCGTCTCGCGCCTCACCGAGGACCACGCGGCCGGGCAGGCGGCCTGGAGCTATACGCTCACCATCGCCGGCGTCACCATTGCGTTGCTCGCCCCGATCATGGGCTCCATCGCCGATGCCTCCGGCGCGCGAAAGCCCTGGATCGCCGCCTTCGCCGCCATCAAGATCCTGTCTCTCTTCGCCCTCTGGTATGCCGCGCCCGGCAGCAGCCTCATCTTCGCCATGGCGATGATCGTGCTCGCCACCGTAGCGGCGGAGTTCTCCATCGTCTTCAACGATTCGATGATGCCGCGCCTGGTGAGCCCCGCGGATGCCGGCCGCATCTCCAACATCGCATGGGGCCTCGGTTATCTCGGCGGCATGATCGTGTTGATTGCGGTCGTCGCCCTGCTGGCCGCAAATCCGGAGACAGGCCGGACGGCGATCGGCATCAGCCCGCTCTTCGGCCTCGACGCTGCCGCAGGCGAAGATGCCCGCATCACCGGGCCGATCTCGGCGCTGTGGTACCTCGTCTTCATCCTGCCGATGTTCTTCTTCACGCCGGACCAGAGCCGGGGGCTGCCCATTGTAGCTGCGGTGCGCGCCGGCTTCGCCGATCTCACATTCGCACTGCGCGACCTTCGCAGAAAACCGGGCATCCTGCGCTTCCTCATTGCCCGGATGATCTATCAGGACGGGGTCAATGGGCTGCTGGCGCTCGGCGGCACCTTCGCCGCCGGCATGTTCGCCTGGCAGACCTTCGAACTCGGCATCTACGGCATCATCCTCAATGTGGTGGCGATCGGCGGCTGCCTCTATGCCAGCCGCATGGACCGGCGTCTCGGCTCGAAGACCGTGGTGGTGATAAGCCTCGTCTGCCTGACGCTGGCCACCATCGGCATCGTCTCCACCGGTCCGGGCTTCACGCTGTTCGGCCTGTTGCCCTTGCCGACCGCCGATTCCGGCGGCCTGTTCGGCACCGCAGCGGAAAAGGCCTATATCGTCTACGGCCTTCTGATCGGCATCGCCTTCGGCCCTGTCCAGGCCTCCGCTCGTTCCTATCTCGCCCAGAGCATTCATCCGGACGAGGCGGGCCGCTATTTCGGCCTCTATGCCCTGTCCGGCCGCGCCACCTCCTTCCTCGCCCCCCTCTCCGTCGCGCTCGTCACCACGGCGACCGGCTCCGCGCGCCTCGGCATGATGGCGCTCATCGCCTTCCTCCTCGTCGGCTTCCTGCTCCTGCTGCGCACACCCTATCCGGCGGCGAAGGTGGAGGTCTGAAACGCGAAACGCCCCGCAAGCGGGGCGCTGCTATCCGGCGAAGAATCCGGCTAAAATGTTCCGGGAAAGCATGACGGCTTTCCCGGAGTTAGAAAGAGGCCGAAACGGGCTAGTGACGGAAATGGCGCATGCCGGTGAAGACCATCGCGACGCCCGCCTCGTCAGCCGCGGCAATCACCTCCGCGTCGCGCATCGAACCGCCCGGCTGGATCACCGCCGTGGCGCCCGCTGCAATCGCCGAGAGCAGGCCGTCAGCAAAGGGCAGGAAAGCTTCCGACGCGACAGCCGAACCCCGCGTCAGCGGCTCGGCAAGACCCATGGCCTTGGCCGCTTCCTCGGCCTTCAGGCCGGCGATGCGGGCGGAATCGACACGGCTCATCTGGCCGGCACCGATGCCGGCCGTCTGGCCATCCTTGGCATAGACCACAGCATTCGACTTGACGTGCTTGGCAACCTTGAAGGCGAACTTCATATCCACCAGTTCCTGGGCGGTCGGCGCACGCTTGGTGACGACCTTCAGTTCGAGGTCCTCGACCATGCCGTTGTCGCGGCTTTGCACGAGCAGGCCGCCCGACACGGTCTTGGCGAAAAGGCCGGGCACACGCGGATCGGGCAGGGCGCCCGTCACCAGCAGGCGCAGGTTCGGCTTGCCGGCAATGATGGCCCGGGCTTTCTCGTCCGCGTCCGGCGCGATGATGACCTCGGTGAAGAGCTTGACGATCTCCTCCGCCGTCTCGCCATCAAGTGTGGTGTTGAGCGCGATGATACCACCGAAGGCCGAGACCGGATCGCAGGCGAGCGCCCGCGCATAGGCATCCTTCAGCGTCTTGCCGGTGGCAACGCCGCAGGGATTGGCATGCTTGATGATCGCGCAGGCCGGGCCGTTCTCCGGCAGGAATTCGGCGACGAGCTCGAAGGCCGCATCGGTGTCGTTGATGTTGTTGTAGGAAAGCTGCTTGCCCTGCAGCAGCGTGGCGGTCGCGACGCCCGGGCGGTTTTCACCCGTCACGTAGAAGCCTGCCTTCTGGTGCGGGTTCTCGCCATAACGCATCTCTTCCTTCAACACGCCGCCGAGCACGCGGTGGCGGGGCATCGCGATGTCGAGCGCATCGGCGAACCAGTTGGAGATGGCCGCGTCATAGGCCGCCGTGCGGGCATAGGCCTTCGCCGCCATACGCTGGCGGAAGGCGTAGGAGGTCGAACCGTCGGCGAGTTCCTCAAGCAGCGCAGGATAATCGGCAGGATCGGTGACGATGGTCACATAGGCATGGTTCTTGGCCGAGGCGCGGATCATCGCCGGGCCGCCGATGTCGATGTTCTCGACCGTCGTCGGATAGTCCCCCCCCTTGGCGCGCACTTCCTCGAAAGGATAGAGGTTGATGACGGCAAGGTCGATCGCGCCGATACCGTGTTCCTTCATCGCCTCGACATGCTCCGCATCGTCACGGATCGCCAGCAGGCCGCCATGCACGGTGGGATGCAGCGTCTTTACGCGGCCGTCCATGATTTCCGGAAAGCCCGTAACCTCGGAAACGTCGGTGACGTCAAGCCCGGCGTCGCGGAGCGCCTTGTGCGTGCCGCCGGTCGACAGCAGCCGCACGCCCTTCTCGGCAAGGGCCCGGGCGAGGTCGACGACGCCGGCCTTGTCGGAGACGGACAGCAGGGCCGTGCGCAGGGCGACACGGTCGGGGGCGGGGATCTTCTTGGAAATGACGGCCATTGGGGGCGCTCCGTTCTGACGGCCCGGAAGGGCGGGCCGGATGGTCATGCGCCCCGTTATCACAGGCCCGGCCGCGAGAAAACCGCCAAACGCCGGGAATTCTCAGCGTTGCCGCACCAACGACCACTGAACTTCGGCCACTTTGGCAAGCGGCATGGTCAGCGTGAGCTGGCGCGAGGCCCTGACACCGGAAGGATCGGCGAAGAAGACATCCTCCTCTTCCGCCACCGCGACATCGACGCAGGTCAGCGCCCAGGCCTCGCCGTCAGGGGCGATCAGCCGCGTCTCGTTGGCCGATACCCTGTAGAGCTGGATCGTCGGGTGGATGTGGAAGCGCACCACTGCGGTGCCCTTCTCGATCGCGCCGTCCGGATCGGCGGGCTTGTAGAAGCGCTCCCGGCCACGGATCTCACCGCCCGTCGCCGCAACGAGGATATCCCGTTCGTAGAGCAGGCCGAAGCGCTTGAGATAACCGTCATGGGTCGCCGTCACGCTGTCGGCGCCCGACTGACGCTCAGCCCGCGCCACGTCCACCTTGCTGATGCCGCCGACGACGATCGGCCCCAGGAAGCGGGAGGTGGAAATCCGCGAGGAGGATGTGTCGTTGAGCGTGGCGACGGAATGGGCTGCGGTGGTACGCGACATCTGCCTGAGTGCCTCGCCGGCAAAACGCGGACGACCGGAATTGACGATGAAGCGGTTCTTGCCCGAGGACACTTCAATGGAAAGCGCACCGGCGGCGGCTGTCGCCGACAGATCGACAGATTTGGGCACGCCCGTATCCATCAGAACGACCGTTTCCTGGACCGCCAGGCGATCATACCGGCTCAACGGCAATGCCTTGAACGGCGCACCGCCGGTCTCGTCATATCGCAGCACCGACATCAGCTCATTTGCGAGCGTATAGGTCGCGCCATTGAACAGCGCGAGCTCGCCACCTTGATGGCGGAAGAAGCGCAGCGCCGGGAAGATACGGTCGATCGAGGGGATGAGCTGCGCCGGCATGTCGTGGCCGAGATTGACATAGGTCTGGCGCAACGGCAGCAGGTCGAGCAGCACATCGAGCGCGGCGCGCGGATTGCGGGAGGAATGACCACCGTCCGGCAAAATCTGCCGGTCGAGCTCCTCGTCGAGATGGCGGGCGGCCTTGCGCATGCGCGAGGCCGAGCTCGGCATGGCGATGGAGGCCATGGCGAGCGCAATACGCACCCTGAGCCGCGGTTCGCCATCGCGCGTCGTATCGGCGACATGGCGCAGATACCGAACCTGGAAGGCGAGACTCTTCAGGAAGCGGCGATAGAACGGATAATCGGCATCCTTCAGGACAACAGGCGAATGGGACAACCAGGCGATGATGCGCTGAGCGGCGACATCCGGCCGCCAGGCAAGCCCGCCGATGACGCGTCCATGGCTCTGCAGCCAGTCGTCCACCACGAAGCGGGCGGTATGGGCCGCCTTTTCCGGATCCACCAACCGCATGTGCCGCAGCCAGCCGAAGGAATGCAGGCGTACCGCGAACTCCTCCGAGGGAAGCTCCAGCGCAAAGGGTGATTCGCCGTCGCATTCAAGAACGCGGCCAGCCAGCGGAAAGCGGCCGGCAACGATTTCTTCGCCGGCAAACGAATCAGCCGGGTGAAGGTCTGTCGGCGCGACGACCAGCCGGTCCGGCGTACCGCCGGAAAAGCGCATGGCACTGATTCGCCCGAGGGCGAGCCTCCGAGAAAACCGGCGCCAACCCTCACGCATATACAGATAGAGAAGCCGCTGCCTGTCGGAAAGCTGCATGGTTAACGAATGCCTCCTGGGCCTATAGCTAGGCCGAGAAGGCAAGCGTCGTCAATTGACTGCCGGTCGATGGACTGTTGACGACGGTGGAAGCCGTTCCCAGGCGCCCTTGCAGATCAGCCGGCATGGACGAGCCGCACGGCATAGAACCCATCCAGGCCACCGGCATGGCTGGCGGTTGCGGGCAGCATCGCAGGCGTGGTGCGGAATTCGCCGCGCGGGGAAATCGCCTCTTCCAAACCCGGCCAGTCGGCAGGATCGACCGGCGCAATGCGCCAGTCCGGATTGTCGGCGAGAACGCGGGCTACCATCTCCTCGCCTTCGCTCGGATCGAGCGAGCAGTTGGAGAAGACCAGCTCGCCGCCAGGGCGTACCAGCGTCAGCGCGTGGCGCAGCAGGCGCTCCTGCAGGCCGGCCAGCTTGCCGATATCCTCCGGCCCCTTGGTCCAGAGCACGTCGGGATGACGGCGGATCGTGCCTGTCGAGGAGCAGGGTGCGTCGAGAAGAACGGCATCGAAGGGTTCACCCGGGCGGTATTCCGCCATGTTCGCCTCAACGGTCTCGGCCGAGAGGCGGAGCCGGTCGAGATTGCCGACAAGCCGCTTCAGACGGTTGCCGGACTGGTCGAGGGCGGTGACCCTGGCCCCCGCTGCGGCGAGCTGCGCGGTCTTGCCGCCGGGCGCAGCACAGAGATCGGCGACCCGCTTGCCCGCAAGATTCGAAAACAGCTTTGCCGGCAGGCTTGCCGCGGCATCCTGTACCCACCATTCCCCGTCCTCAAAGCCTTCGAGTGCCGGAATGGCACCGGAGGCGACCGGAAGGCGGACCGATCCTGTCGGCAGAATCAGGCCGCCAAACCGCTCGGCCCAGCCTTCGGCATCGGACTTGACCGTCAGATCGACAGTGGAGGGCTCGAGCAAGGCATCGGCAATGCGCGCGGCGTGGTCATGTCCGTAGACGGCGGCTAGCCGCTCATGGAACCAAGCCGGAATGACGGAAACGGCTTTTGTCGCCGTCAAATGCGAGGCCTTTTCGCGCGACAGGCGGCGCAGCACCGCATTGGTGAGGCTTGCGAAACGGCGGTTGCGCGGATCGATCTGCGCCTGCTCGACCGCGAGGTCGACAGCGGAGTGATCGGGCACGTCGAGATAGAGGATCTGTGCCGCCGCGACCGTCAGCACGTGATGCAGCGCCCGGGCGCCATCAGGCAGGGGCGTGCCGACCAGCGTGTCGAGAATAGCCTCGATGCGGGGGAGGTGGCGCAGCGCCGTGTTGAGGATGGCGCGGACGAGCGCACGGTCGGCATCGTTCAGCTGGCAATAGGCCGGGTTGCCGTTTTCGAGGTCAAGCATGCCGTCGAGCGGCGTCCTGCGATCGACGACAGCCGCCAGGATCTTGGCCGCGGCCTGCCGGGCGCGCAGGCCCGGCTTTTCCGGATGGTTGGCTGCGGCATCCACAGACGGCCCCTTGCTGGGGCGATGGCGTTTCGGATGCGATCTGTTTTTTCGATTGTCGTCGTTCAAGACCAGGGACCTTTGGGCGGTTCGGAACCACCGCGTCCCCAGCCGGTCGACGGGACGGAACGCGATTTGCGGGACGGATTATCAGCCCGCACCGGCTCCGTCGAGCGCATCTCTTTGCCGCGGGCCATTTCCTGAAGCGCGGCGATGCGGTTCTCCGTGTTCGGATGGGTGGAGAACAGATTGTCCATGCGCTCGCCCGACAGCGGATTGATGATGAACATATGGGCTGTCGCCGGATTGTGCTCGGCGCCGTCGTTGCGAATGCGGCCGGCAGCGACCGCGATCTTCTTCAAGGCGGAGGCGAGCCAGAGCGGATTGCCGCAGATCTCCGCACCCCGCTTGTCGGCAGAATATTCGCGGGTGCGGCTGATTGCCATCTGCACCAGCATGGCAGCGAAAGGGGCGACGATCATGGCAATGAGCACACCGATGAAGCCGAGCGGGTTGTTGTTTTCCCGGTTGCCGCTACCGCCGAAGAACATGGCGAAGTTGGCGAGCATGGAGATCGCGCCGGCAATCGTCGCCGTCAACGTCATGGTCAGGGTGTCGCGGTTCTGGATATGCGCGAGCTCATGCGCCATCACGCCCGCCACCTCTTCATAAGTCAAGGCATGCAGCAGGCCGGTCGAAGCAGCAACCGCGGCATTCTGCGGGTTGCGGCCGGTGGCAAAGGCATTCGGCTGGTCGCTGTTGATGACATAGACGCGCGGCATGGGCAGGCCGGCGCGTTTGGCAAGATCACGCACAATGCCGTAATATTCCGGCGCCGAACGCTCATCGACCTCCTTGGCGCCATACATGGACAGCACCATCCGGTCGGAATTCCAGTAGGAAAAGAAGTTCATGGCGATGGCGACGAGAAGCGCGATCAGCATGCCGCCCTTGCCGCCGATGAGCAGGCCCACGCCCATGAAAAGCGCCGTCATCACGGCGAGAAGCATGGCTGTGCGAACGATGTTCATACGTCTTCGGCTCCTGTCTGGTCTCTTGCCGGGTTGCCATTCACCTGTTGTCAAGGGAATGTTTCACGTGAATCAGCGCTTTCCACAACGCCTTCACACCCAGCTTTTTACATGTCGTTCTCGCAAAACCGCTGCACACTTTTGCGCGACATGCCTTATAGGATGGGAAGCGAACAGGAATTCTTCAATATCCGGGAAGGATGCCCAATTTCATGCAAAGCGACAACGACAATCATACGGACGGCCGGAAAGTGCTGTCCCCCGCCGCCCAGCGGGCCCTTCAGGAAGCAGAAGAACGCCGCAAGGCCGCCCCGCAGGCGGAACCCGCCCCGGAGACCGGTGGACGCGGCGGAGCCGATCCGGCCCGCTTCGGTGATTGGGAGATCAAAGGCCGGGCGATCGATTTTTGACCGGATACGCCCGGCGTGTCTCCTTCATCACGGTGGGGTGTGATCCGCCCTACCACTCGGCCGGCACTCCACACAGCAGGATCCCCGACAGACCCGAGGATAGCGACCGAGGGTAGGAAACTCCCGCTCAAACAAAACCACCTCAAACGAAAACGGCGGCCAGTGGCCGCCGTTTCGCTTTATGTTTCAGGCTCAACCCGCAGCCTTGTTCTGCCGGTTGGCGATCAGGTCGTCCACCACGGCCGGATCAGCGAGGGTGGACGTATCGCCGAGAGAGCCAAAATCGTCCTCGGCGATCTTGCGCAGGATGCGGCGCATGATCTTGCCGGAACGCGTTTTTGGCAGGCCGGGCGAGAACTGGATCTTGTCCGGCGTCGCGATCGGGCCGATCTCCTTGCGCACATGCTTGACGAGGTCCTGGCGCAGCGCATCGGTGCCTTCCTCGCCAGCCATCAGCGAGACATAGCAGTAGATGCCCTGGCCCTTGAGGCTGTGCGGATAGCCGACGACGGCGGCTTCCGAGACCAGATGGTGCGAGACGAGGGCCGATTCAATTTCGGCCGTGCCGAGGCGGTGGCCGGAAATGTTGAGCACGTCGTCGACACGACCGGTGATCCAGTAATAGCCATCCTCGTCGCGGCGGCAGCCGTCACCGGTAAAATACTTGCCCTTGTAGGTCGAAAAATAGGTTTCGACGAAGCGCTTGTGATCGCCATAGACTGTGCGCATCTGGCCCGGCCAGCTGTCGGTGATGCAGAGGTTGCCGTCGGCCGCCCCTTCCAGCACGTTGCCTTCATTGTCGACAAGCTGCGGCTTGATGCCGAAGAACGGCCGTGTCGCCGAACCGGGCTTGAGCTCCGTGGCGCCCGGCAGCGGGGTGATCAGAATGCCGCCGGTTTCCGTCTGCCACCAGGTGTCGACGATCGGCGAACGGCCTTCGCCGACGACGTTGTAATACCATTCCCAGGCTTCCGGATTGATCGGCTCACCGACCGAGCCGAGCAGGCGCAGCGACGAACGCGACGAGCGCTTCACGAAGGCATCGCCAGCGCCCATGAGGGCGCGGATCGCCGTCGGAGCGGTGTAGAAGATGTTGACCTTGTGCTTGTCGACCACCTCCCAGAAGCGGCCGGCATCCGGGAAGTTCGGCACGCCCTCGAACATCAGCGTGGTCGCACGGTTCGCCAGCGGACCGTAGACGATATAGGAATGGCCGGTGACCCAACCCACGTCGGCCGTGCACCAGTAGATATCGCCGTCCTGGTAGTCGAAGACGTATTTGTGCGTCATCGAGGCATAGACGAGGTAGCCGGCCGTGGTGTGCAGAACGCCCTTCGGCTTGCCGGTGGAGCCCGACGTGTAGAGGATGAAGAGCGGGTCTTCCGCCTTCATCCTGGCCGGCGGACAATCGCGCGGCACGGTCAGCACTTCCTGGTGATGCCAGATGTCACGGCCCGGCGCCCAGCCGATCTTGCCACCGGTGCGGCGGACAACGAGCACCTTGTTGACGATGACATGGTTCTTGGCGGCGATGTCGATCGCCGTGTCGGTGTTTTCCTTCAGCGGAATGGGTTTACCGCCGCGCACACCCTCGTCGCAGGTAACAACGAAGGTCGATTCGCAGTCGACAATGCGGCCGGCCAAGGCATCCGGCGAGAAGCCGCCGAAGACGACGGAGTGCACGGCGCCGATGCGCGCGCAGGCAAGCATGGCATAGGCCGCTTCCGGGATCATCGGCATGTAGATGGTGACGCGATCGCCCTTCTTGACGCCGTGCTTCTTCATCACGTTCGCCATGCGGCAGACGTGTTCATGGAGCTCGTTATAGGTGATCTTCTTGTCGATATAGGGGTTGTCGCCTTCCCAGATGATGGCGACCTGATCACCATGCGCCTTGAGATGGCGATCGATGCAATTGTAGGAGACGTTGGTGATGCCGTCTTCAAACCACTTGATCGGCACCTTGCCGGTGAACGACGTGTTCTTCACCTTGGTATAGGGCTTGAACCAGTCGATCCGCATGCCGTGCTTGTCCCAGAAACGCTCCGGGTTCTCGATGCTTTCGCGATACCAGTTCTGATAGGTTTCGTTGTCGATCAGCGTGCGGCTTTTCGCGGACTTCAGCACCGGATAGGTCTTTGCGGACATGGATTCCTCCTC
Source organism: Shinella sp. HY16 (assembly GCF_028534175.1). Taxonomy (NCBI): domain Bacteria; kingdom Pseudomonadati; phylum Pseudomonadota; class Alphaproteobacteria; order Hyphomicrobiales; family Rhizobiaceae; genus Shinella; species Shinella sp. HY16. Next base: position 3,719,559 of record NZ_JAHYXL010000001.1, read on the forward strand.
ACTGCGCATGGGCGGGCAAGCCGTGTCTCCTCCGGTCCCCCGCATCTCCGTCGCCATACATATCAGGTCAAATCCTTCGGGCAATTAGACAAAAGGTCATTTGCGCTTGAAGAATTGCATTTCTGCGACAGTGATTGTATAGAGGGCCGAATTCCCGGAACATAGTGGTTACACCCCACGGCCCGCGACACCGGCGCGGACGGACAGAAGGACTATATCCATGGCTCAGCAGCTCCTCATGCCAAAGGCGACCGCGGTCTGGCTGGTCGACAACACGGCGCTGTCGTTCGACCAGATCGCCACATTCTGCAAACTGCACCCGCTCGAAGTGAAGGCCATCGCCGACGGCGAATCGGCGCAGGGCATCAAGGGCCTCGACCCCATCTCGACCGGCCAGCTGTCGCGCGAGGAAATTGCCCGCGCCGAAGCCAATCCGAATCACAAGCTGAAGCTGTCCGAACCGAAGGTCCGCGTGCCGGAATCCAAGCGCAAGGGCCCGCGCTACACGCCGGTCTCCAAGCGCCAGGACCGCCCCAACGCCATTCTCTGGCTCGTGCGCAACCATCCGGAACTCAAGGATGCGCAGATCTCGCGTCTCGTCGGCACGACCAAATCGACGATCGAGCAGATCCGCGAACGCACCCACTGGAATTCGACCAACCTGACGCCGATGGATCCGGTAACGCTGGGTCTGTGCTCGCAGATCGACCTCGACCTCGAGGTTGAACGCGCCTCGAAGGGTCGTCCGCTGCCGACCGCCGCCGAACTCGGCGCAACGCTCGAATCCGCGCAGGAAACGGAAAAGCTGCCCTACAGCACCGACCGCGAGGAAGAGAAGGAAATCGACGCCGATGCCGTCTTCGCCAAGCTGAAGTCGCTGAAGTCGGCCACGCCGGACGAGGATGAAGACGACCGCTTCTAAGCGCCGTTCATCACCAGACAGCAAAAACCCGGCCACCGAAATGGCCGGGTTTTTTGTTGCTCAAACGATCCGCCGACCCGACAAGACCTCGGCAATCTCGTCCAGGATAGAGGGATCGTCGATGGTCGCCGGCATCTTCCAGTCCACCCGGTCCGCGATCTTCTGCATGGTGCCGCGCAGGATCTTTCCGGAGCGCGTTTTCGGCAAGCGCTTCACGCAGATCGCCGTCTTGAAGGCGGCGACCGGGCCGATGCGCTCGCGCACAAGGCCGACAACCTCTTGCTCCACGACCGATGATTCACGTGAAACACCGCTCTTCAAAACGAGGAAGCCAGCCGGCAACTGGCCCTTCAACGCATCGGCGACGCCGATCACGGCGCATTCGGCGACATCCGGATGGCTCGCGCAGACCTCTTCCATCGCGCCCGTCGAAAGGCGGTGACCGGCAACGTTGATGATGTCGTCGGTGCGCGACATGATGAAGACGTACCCGTCCTCGTCGATGTAACCGGCATCGGCCGTCTTGTAGTAGCCGGGGAACTCCGAAAGGCAGGCTGAGCGGAAACGCTCGTCAGCATTCCAGAAGGTCGTCAGGCAGCCAGGGGGGAGGGGCAGCTTGATGGCGATGTTGCCGAGCGTGCCAGGCGAAACCTCGTGGCCGGCATCGTCGAGCACATGCAGCTCATAACCCGGCATGGGCACAGTCGGGGAGCCGTGTTTCACCGGCAGCGGCCCAAGGCCGAGCGGGTTGCCAACGATCGGCCAGCCGGTTTCCGTCTGCCACCAGTGATCGATGACCGGCACGCCGAGCACCGCTTCGGCCCAGCGGATTGTATCCGGATCGGCCCGCTCACCGGCCAGGAACAGGGCCCGCAGGCTGGAAATGTCGTGCCGCTTGACGAGCACACCTTCCGGATCCTCCTTGCGGATGGCGCGGAAGGCGGTCGGGGCGGTGAAGAGCACCGAGACCTTGTAGTCCTCCACCACCCGCCAGAAGGCGCCCGCATCCGGCGTGCCGACCGGCTTGCCCTCGTAGAGCACCGTGGTGCTGCCATTGAGAAGCGGTGCATAGACGATGTAGGAATGGCCGACGACCCAGCCGATATCCGACGCCGCCCAATAGACCTCACCGCGCTCCACACCGTAGAACGCCCGCATCGTCCAGGCCAGTGCCACCATGTGGCCGCCATTGTCGCGGATGACGCCCTTGGGCTGGCCGGTCGTACCCGACGTATAGAGAATGTAGAGCGGATCCGTTGCCGCCAATGGCACGCAGGGGATTTCACGCCCATCCTCCCGCGCCGCCGAAAGCGCAGGGCCGAGATCCACATCACGCCCAGGCTTCAGCTCCACCACCAGTTCCGGCCGCTGCAACACGAGGCAACGCTCCGGCTTGTGCCCGGCCAGCTCGATCGCCGTGTCGAGCAACGGCTTGTAGGCGACCACGCGATTGGGCTCGATGCCGCAGCTGGCCGTGACGACGAGTTTCGCGGTGGAATCGTCGATGCGCGCTGCGAGTTCGCTCGCGGCAAACCCACCGAAGACCACCGAATGGATCGCCCCGATGCGCGCACAGGCCAGCATGGCGAAGATCGCCTCCGGGATCATCGGCATATAGAGGATGACGCGGTCGCCCTTCTCTACACCCTGATCGACGAGCACCGCCGCCATGGCATTCACATGGGAAAGGAGGTCGCCGTAGCTGTAGCGCGCCTTGCGACCGGTCACCGGGCTGTCATAGATCAGCGCCGTATCCCCGCCATGCCCGGCCGCCACATGCCGGTCCACGCAATTGTGACAGGTGTTGCCGATCGCGTCGGGAAACCAGCGCCCGTAAACGCCCTGCGCCGCGTCGAAAATATCCGTCGGTTCGCTGAACCAGTCGATCGCCCGGGCCGCCTCGGCCCAATGACCCCTGTGGTCATTCTTCCACGACCGATAGATCTCGGCATAGGTCTTCTGCATCGCATCCTCCATGTCCGGCCATGAAACCGGCCGGTCCTCCATGGGGAGGAGAATAGGAGAGGACGATGCTTCGGAAAAGCCAGACGAAAGCCTCAAGCGGCAAATTGCCCCTTGAAGACCGTCAAGCGGGAACGTCAGCGCGTTCCAAAAATCGCGGAACCGACACGCACACTTGTCGCGCCAAAGCCGATGGCCACGTCATAGTCGCCCGACATACCCATCGACAGGCGGTCGAGGTTGCAGCGTTCGGCGAGCTTTGCGAGCAGCGCGAAATGCGGGCCCGGATTTTCCTCCGCCGGCGGAATACACATCAGCCCCTCGATGGTGAGGCCGAGCTCGTCACGGCAGAGCGTAACGAAGGCGACCGTGTCATCAGGCGCGATGCCGGCCTTCTGCGGTTCAAGCCCGGTATTGACCTGGACATAGAGCCGCAGCGCACGCCCCTGCCGCGCCATCTCGGTGGCGATCGCGCGGGCGATCTTTTCCCGGTCAACAGTCTCGATGACATCGAAAAGGGCGACGGCCTCGGCCGCCTTGTTGGATTGCAACGGACCGATCAGATGAAGCTCCATGCCGGCCGTTTCGGCTCGCAGCACGGGCCATTTGCCCTGGGCCTCCTGCACGCGGTTCTCACCGAACACGCGCTGCCCGGCGGCAATTGCCGGGCGAATCGCTTCGGCATCGAAGGTTTTCGAGACCGCCACCAGCGTCACCGCCTCGGGTCTGCGGCCGGCTTCAACGGCCGCCTTGCTGATCCGGTTGCGAACGTCCTCGAGACGGTCCTGAAGGTCCATGGTCACTCTCCATCGGCATCTGGTTCCGGACCTAGCGAAATCGGCGCCGTTTGCCAAGCGCGCGCATGTCGCATCCCTTCTGCCAGGAGGCCGGAAAACTTGACGCTTCGGCGGTTTCATGATGAAGGTCTCGGCACCATATTCGCATGGGCGCACCGCCCTCCAAGACTCCCAAAAGACTTCCGGAACATCAAAGACATGGCCACCGAACGTTACAATCCGCGCGATGCCGAACCCCGCTGGCAGGCAAAATGGAACGACGACAGCGTCTTCCTGACCAAGAACGACGATCCGCGCGAAAAGTACTACGTCCTGGAAATGTTCCCCTATCCGTCTGGCCGCATCCACATGGGCCATGTGCGCAACTATGCGATGGGCGACGTCGTCGCGCGCTACAAGCGCGCCCGCGGTTTCAACGTGCTGCACCCGATGGGCTGGGACGCCTTCGGCATGCCCGCCGAAAACGCCGCCATGCAGAACAAGGTGCACCCGAAGGGCTGGACCTACGACAACATTGCGACCATGCGCAACCAGCTGAAGTCCATGGGCCTGTCGCTGGACTGGTCGCGCGAGTTCGCCACCTGCGACGTGGAATACTATCAGCGCCAGCAGCACCTCTTCCTCGATTTTCTGGAGAAGGGCCTCGTCTACCGCAAGCAGTCCAAGGTGAACTGGGACCCGGTCGACCATACGGTTCTCGCCAACGAGCAGGTCATCGACGGCCGCGGCTGGCGCTCCGGCGCACTCGTCGAGCAGCGCGAGCTGACGCAGTGGTTCTTCCGGATCACCGATTTCAGCCAGGACCTGCTCGATTCGCTGGAAACGCTTGACCAGTGGCCGGAGAAAGTCCGGCTGATGCAGAAGAACTGGATCGGCCGCTCGGAAGGCATGCTGGTGCGCTGGGAGATCGCCACCGGCGCGGATCTCGCCGGCGAGAAGGACATCACCGTCTACACCACCCGTCCCGACACGCTGTTCGGCGCCTCCTTCATCGCCATTTCCGCGGACCATCCGCTCGCCAAGGCCGTTTCGGCGAAGAACGCCGAGATCATGGCGTTCTGTGAGGAGTGCCGCCGTGCCGGCACCTCGCTCGCCGCACTTGAGACGGCGGAGAAGAGGGGCATGGACACCGGCATCCGCGTGCGCCATCCCTTCGATCCCAGCTGGGAGCTGCCGGTCTATGTCGCCAACTTCGTCCTGATGGACTACGGCACGGGCGCCATCTTCGGCTGCCCTTCCGGGGATCAGCGCGACCTCGACTTCGCCCGCAAATACGACCTGCCGGTCGTGCCGGTCGTGATGCCTGAAAACGGCGACGCCGCCACCTTCGCCATCGCCGGCGAAGCCTATGTCGGCGACGGCGTGATGATCAATTCCCGCTTCCTCGACGGCCTCAGCACCGGCGCCGCCTTCGAGGAGGTGGCAAAGCGCCTGTCGGCCGCAACGCTCGGCAACGCCCCGCAGGGCGAGCGCAAGGTGAACTTCCGCCTGCGCGACTGGGGCATTTCGCGCCAGCGCTACTGGGGCTGCCCCATTCCGGTCATCCACTGCGAGGATTGCGGCGTCGTGCCGGTTCCGAAGGCAGACCTGCCGGTCAAGCTGCCCGACGACGTCACCTTCGACAAGCCGGGCAACCCGCTCGACCGCCATCCGACCTGGCGCCACGTCGCCTGCCCGCAATGCGGCAAGGACGCCCGCCGCGAGACGGACACGATGGACACCTTCGTCGATTCGTCCTGGTACTTCGCCCGTTTCACCGCCCCGTGGGAGAACGACCCGACGGATCCGGCCGCAGCCAATGCCTGGCTGCCGGTCGACCAGTATATCGGCGGTATCGAACACGCGATCCTGCATCTGCTCTATTCGCGCTTCTTCACCCGCGCCATGCAGGTTGCCGGCCATCTCGACGTGAAGGAGCCGTTCAAGGGCCTTTTCACCCAGGGCATGGTGGTGCATGAAACCTATAGCCGCACCGTCGCCGGCAAGCGCGAATGGGTGACACCCGCCGAAATCCGCATCGAGGAGATCGACGGCAAGCGCCACGCGACGCTTCTCGAATCCGGCGAAGAAATCGCTATCGGCTCCATCGAGAAGATGTCGAAGTCGAAGAAGAACGTTGTCGATCCCGACGACATCATCGCCTCCTATGGTGCCGACACGGCCCGCTTCTTCGTGCTCTCCGACTCCCCGCCGGATCGCGACGTCATCTGGTCGGAAGCCGGCGTCGAAGGTGCCCACCGCTTCGTCCAGCGCGTCTGGCGCCTTGTTTCCGAAGCCGCACCCGCCCTGAAAGCAGCGGAAAGCCGCCCCGGCGCGGACGGTGAAGCGCTCGCCGTCTCCCAGGCGGCGCACAAGACGCTGAAGGCCGTTCAGGCAGACTACGACAAGCTTGCCTTCAACAAGGCCGTTGCGCGCATCTACGAGTTCGTCAATGCGCTTGCCGCGCCGCTCACCACCGCTGCTGCCGGCAAAGCCTCGAGCGACCTTATCGCCGCCCTGCGTGAAGCGGTTGGCATCCTGATCCGCATCGTAGCGCCCATGACGCCGCATCTGGCGGAAGAATGCTGGCGCGCGGTCGGCGGCGAAGGCCTCGTCGCGACAACCCCTTGGCCGTCCTACGAAGACCGCCTCGTCGCCGACGACGAGATCACGCTGCCGGTGCAGATCAACGGCAAGAAGCGCGCCGATTTGACAATCGCCCGCGATGCGGACCAGACTACCGTCCAGGCGGCCGTCCTGGCGCTCGAAGCGGTTCAGGCCGCCCTTGCCGGCCAGCAACCCAAGAAGATCATCGTCGTACCACAGAGGATCGTGAATGTTGTTGTCTGACGGAACCGGCCTCTCGCGGTTCGCCAAGGCGTTTGCCGGCATCGCCATCCTTGGCGTCGTCGCCGGCTGCCAGGTGCGGCCGCTTTACTCCACGCCTGCCGGTACGGAGGGCAAGCTTGCCGCCGTGGCCATCTCGAAAGCCGATGACCGCGTGGAACAGCAGGTCCGCAACGACCTGATCTTCCTTTTCTCCGGTGGCGCCGGCGAGACGCAGAGCGCGCTTTACCACCTCGAACTCAACGTGACGGTCCGCAAGATCGGTGTGCTGCTCGACGTGCGTGACGACATTCCCCGCGCCGGCCGCATCGTCGTTTCTGCGGACTACAATCTCGTGCAGACCGACTCCGGCGAAACACTGGCCTCGGGCAAGCGCTCCGCAGTCGCTCTCGTCGATTATCCCGTGCAGGAATTCGCCAAGCTGCGGGCGGTCAGGGATGCGGAGAACCGCGGTTCCCGGGAGCTGGCAGAGCTGATCCGCGCGGATGTCGCGTCGGCTCTCGGCCGTCGCTGAGCCGGCCATGGCCGAAGTCAAGTCGCACGAGTTCGACGGTTTCCTGAAGCGCAAACCGCTGCCCGTGCGGCTGTTCCTTGTCTATGGACCCGACCGGGGCCTGGTTTCGGAGCGCGCCGCGGCGCTCGCCGCCGTCAGCGGCGTCGACCTCACCGATGCCTTCTCCGTCGTGAAACTCGATGCCGGCGAGATCGGCGGTCAGCCCGGGCGGCTGATCGACGAGATGAACGCGATCGGCCTTTTCGGTGGCGATCGTCTGGTCTGGATCCGCAATGCCGGCAGCGAAAAGGGCCTTTCCGACGCGTTGGACATCCTTGCCCAACAGCCCGCAGGTCCCTCCACGCTGATCATCGAAGCCGGCGACCTGAAGAAGGGCGCCGGACTGCGCAAGGTGGCCGAATCGAGTTCCGCCGCCGTCGCCATTGCCTGCTATGCAGACGACGGGCGCGCCCTCCAGGCCCTCATTGACCAGGAACTGGCCTCGGAAGGCCTGCGCATTTCACCTGCCGCCCGCACGCGCCTGGTGGAAACCATCGGCGGAGACCGGCTCGCCTCGCGCAACGAGGTGCGCAAGCTGGCGCTCTATTGTCGGGGCAGGGAGCTCATCGAGGAGCAGGACGTCGAGGAGATTGTCGGCGATGCCAGCGCGATCTCGACGGATGACGCCATCGACGCCATTCTGAAGGGTGACAAGGACGGTTTCCTGCACGCCATACAGAAGATCGTTTCCTCCAAGACACCGGTCTTCCTTGTGCTGCAAGGGTGCCTTCGACAGTTCCAGCTCCTTGAGTTGATGCGCGCCGAAATGGATGAAAAGCGGGCGCCCGCCGCCCAGGCCATGGCAACCCTTGGCCGGCATCTGCATTTCCGGCGCAAGCCGATTGTCGAGAACGCGCTGAAAAGCTGGACAGGTCCGGCAATCCGTCGTGAAACACAGCGTCTTCAGGCCGCCATCCTGCAAAGTCGGCAGCGCCCGGCACTGGAAGACACGATCGCCATGCAAACCATGCTGGCGACCGTTCTGCAATCCGCCCGCCGCTGAATCCGGCTAAGGATTCTACCGTCGCTCGAGAAGCCGGCAGATTTCCTCAAGCTGTTCGAGGGTCTTGTAAGCGATCCGCAGCTGCCCGCCGCTTCCCTTGTGATTGACGGTCACATCAAGCCCGAGAACATCCGAAAGCGTGCGCTCGAGCGCCAGCGTATCGGCATCCTTTTCGTCCTTGCGCTGCGCCTGCCCGTGGTTCGGATCGCTTTGCGCCTTGATATCGTTCTGCGCAAGACGCTCCGTATCACGCACCGACATGCCCTTCGCAACGACGCTTTTCGCCAGGGCGATCGGATCGGACGTCGGGATAAGCGCCCGCGCATGACCGGCGGAAAGCGAGCCGGACGCCAGCATATCGCGCACCGGTTCGGGAAGCTTCAGCAGACGGAGACTGTTTGCCACATGGCTGCGGCTCTTGCCGATGATCTCGCCAAGATCGTTCTGCGTATAGCCGTGATCGGCAATCAGCAGCTCATACCCCATCGCCTCTTCCAGCGGATTGAGGTCGGAGCGCTGCACGTTTTCCACGATAGCGATTTCGAGGGCCGTACGGTCGTCCACATCCCGGATGATGACCGGAATATCGGTAAGCCCTGCCAGCTGAGCAGCGCGCCAGCGGCGCTCGCCGGCGATGATTTCATAACGATTGTCCGCGGTCGTTCGTACCACGACCGGCTGAACAATGCCATGCTGGCGAATGGAGGACGCGAGATCCTGAAGTTCCGACTCATCGAAATAGCGCCGCGGATTGCGCGGATTGCGGCCGACGAACTCAATCGGAACCAGGCGATCGGGATTGACCGCTGGCCGCTCGCCGACATCGGTTGCGGGCAGCTGATCCATTTCCCCGATCAGGGCGGCGAGACCACGGCCAAGGCGCCGCTTCGAATTGTCTTCATTCATCGGATCTACTCACGGATACTGGAATCAGGCAGCCCGACGCTGCCTCTCACGCTGAATTACCTCGGAGGCGAGCTGAAGATAGGCCTGGCTTCCGGCGCATTTAAGATCGTAGAGAATTGCCGGCTTGCCATAGGAAGGCGCTTCGGAAACGCGCACATTGCGCGGAATGAGCGTGTGATAAACCTTTTCGCCGAGATGCGTTCGTACATCGTTGACGACCTGCTGCGCAAGATTGTTGCGCGAGTCGAACATCGTCAGCACGATACCCTGGATATCGAGATACGGATTGACGGTGCGACGCACCTGATCCACCGTCTCCAGCAGCTGACTGAGGCCCTCCAGCGCGAAGAATTCGCATTGCAGCGGAACCAGCACGGAATGAGCCGCGGCAAGCGCATTCATGGTCAGGAGATTGAAAGAGGGGGGGCAATCGACCAGCACGTAAGAGTAAGACAGCGCCTCCGCCGATGCCAACGCCCGCCGCAGCCGGAAGACGCGGTCGTTCTGCTGCGCGATCTCCATCTCGATACCAAGGAGATCCATCGTCGACGGAATGATCGCCAGATTGGGAACCGCCGTCGGCAACACCGTCTCGGCAACGCCGTGGCTACCGATCAACAGGTCATAGGAGGAGAGCTCACGGTTGCGGCGATCTATTCCGAGACCCGTGCTGGCGTTGCCCTGCGGGTCCAGATCGACGATCAGCACACGCTCGCCGATGGCAGCCAGTGCCGTAGCGAGGTTGATCGCGGTCGTCGTCTTCCCCACGCCACCCTTCTGGTTTGCAATGGTGATGATCCGGTTCTTTTCGCCTGCCATGGAGATCCGCCAATCACTCGCGTTTTCGCGAAAGCTTCGAGATTTCGAGCACTACCGAGTCCGGCTCGACGACACTGGCATGTTTTACCAGATCGAATCTCCACCTTCCATGCGCTTTCTCGACCTCCCGCCGATAATCCCGGCCTTTGTGGAGGAAAAACTTGAGGTCCGGGTTGCGCTCCGCCCACGGCAGCCCGAAATCCATCAGAAGATCCAGATCCGCCAGCGCCCGGGCCGAGATCGCATCGCAATGTTCGATCACTGCAGGCGCCTCTTCGATACGAATCGCATGAACCGAGGCGCGAGCGCCCGTCTCCAAAATAGCGGTTCGCAGAAAAGCAGCCTTCTTGTTGTTGCTCTCAACCAGATGGACCCATCCGTCACCCACCCCCGCCAACAGAATGCCGGTGACAATGCCCGGAAAGCCGCCGCCGCTGCCAAGATCGGCCCAGACACGGGGACCGGGGCACTGTGCATAAATCTGTACGCTATCGACGATATGCCGGCTCCAGACTTCGGCCAATGTCGAAGGGGCCACCAGATTGATGGTCTTGGCCCATTTCTGAAACAGGGCAACAAAGACGTTCAACCGGTCTTCAGTTTCACGTGAAACATTCAGACGGGAAAATTCTCGAGGCAAGTTGCTCATGCACTGGCAGTCCGTTGTATCGATGCCGTATCGGGCACACGCTTGAGATAGGCGAGCAGAAGCGTCAGTGCTGCTGGTGTCATGCCGTCCACCCGCGCCGCCTGCGCCAGATTCGACGGTCGGGCCACAGCCAGTTTCTGCTGGAGTTCGATGGAAAGGCCGGGCAGGGCACTGAAATCGAACCCTGCAGGAATTCCGCGTTCTTCCTCGCGACGTGCCTCAGCGATATCGGCCTCCTGCCGGTTCATATAGACCGCATAGCTGGCCTCAATCTCGACAGCATCCCGAACCCGTGGCGAAAAGATTTCAAGCTCCGGCCAGACTGCCACCAACCGGGCGAAGTCGATATCCGGATAGGCCAGCAAATCATAGGCGGTACGGCGCACGCCGTCCTGGTTGATCCGGATACCCTTGCCCGCAGCTTCGTTCGGCGAGAGCCTCAAGGCCGCGAGCTTTTCGCGCGCAACCAGCATCTCCGCAGACCATTGATCAAAACGCTGCCGTCGATCCGCGCCGACCACGCCAAGCGCCATTCCCGTCAGCGTCAAACGCACATCGGCATTGTCTGCGCGCAACGAAAGGCGGTACTCCGCCCGCGAGGTGAACATGCGATAGGGTTCGGTCACACCACGCGATGTCAGATCATCGATCATGACACCGATGTAGCTATCCGTACGGCTGAAGACGTGGCCGTCCATGCCTGCCGCCCGCCGCGCCGCGTTCAAGCCGGCCACCAACCCCTGCGCCGCTGCTTCCTCATAACCGGTCGTGCCATTGATCTGTCCGGCCAGGAAAAGTCCCGCCTGGCGCCGCGCTTCCAAGGTGGCCGACAGTTCCCGCGGATCAACATGGTCGTACTCGATCGCATAGCCCGGCTGCAGGATACGGGCGCGCTCCAGGCCCGGGATCGTGTGAATGAAAGCCTGCTGCACATCCGCCGGCAGCGACGTCGAAATCCCGTTTGGATAGACGGTGTCATCATCAAGACCTTCCGGTTCTAGGAAGATCTGATGACCGTCGCGCTCCCCGAACTTGACGATCTTGTCCTCGATGGAGGGGCAATAGCGAGGACCTACACCTTCGATCTGGCCGGAATACATCGCCGATTGGCCGATATTCTCCTCAATGATGCGATGGGTCGCCGAGGTTGTTCGCGTCACACCGCATTCGATCTGCGGCGTGACGATGCGGTCCGTCATGAAGGAGAATGGCACCGGTTCTGCGTCCGCCGCCTGGCGCCCGACCGCGGCCCAATCGATGGTGCGGCCATCCAACCGTGCGGGCGTACCGGTCTTCAGGCGGCCAAGTTTGAAACCCAGATGTTCGAATGTCGCGGAGAGCCCCAAAGAAGGCTCTTCGCCGACCCGACCGGCCGGGATTTTTTTGGAGCCGATATGAATAAGTCCGCGTAGAAATGTGCCTGTTGTGATGACGACGGCGGCACAAGCCAGCTGTCGCCCGTCCTTCAGAACGACTCCGGCGATCCGGCCATCCCGGCAGTTCAGATCATAAGCATCGCCTTCGACAACCGTCAGGCCGGAAAGCTGCCCAATCTCCGCCTGCATGGCTTCGCGATAGAGCTTTCGGTCGGCTTGAGTGCGTGGACCGCGTACAGCGGGGCCCTTGCGACGGTTCAGCAGGCGAAACTGAATGCCTGCACGATCCGCGACCCGTCCCATCAATCCGTCGAGGGCGTCCACCTCACGAACGAGATGCCCTTTGCCCAAACCGCCAATCGCAGGGTTACAGGACATGACACCGATCGTCGACGCCTTGTGGGTCAGAAGGGCCGTTCGTGCGCCGAAGCGTGCTGCGGCCGCGGCCGCCTCCACGCCGGCATGTCCACCCCCGATCACCACCACATCATATTTCATTTCTTCTATCATCCCGCACTACCTGTTTCACGTGAAACGTACAAAGTGACTCGTACACGTTGTGCTGTTTCACGTGAATCATTTGCCTATGCAAAATTCCGAAAAGATCACGTCGAGCAGATTTTCCACGTCCACCCGTCCCGTGACGCGACCCAGTGCCTGTCCGGCCAATCGAAGATATTCGGCCTGTATATCCAGGCCCCGCTCATCCGCCTCCAGGGCGGATTCAATGTGATTGCGCGCCATGATCAGATTGTCCGTGTGCCGCTGGCGGGTTGGCAATGCCAGGGCATTTGCCTCACCCAGATCCGGCAGATGGGTACCCACACGATCAAGAAGCTCGGCAATACCCTGCCCCGTCTGAACCGAGATGACTACATCAGCGCCCGAATTGGGCGATGCGTCATCCCGTAGATCAGCCTTGGTCCGGACGCGAACAACAGGGCCGCTATAGCCGTTGACGAAGGTTGTCCAATCGAAGTTTCCTTCCGCGGACAGGAGAAGAACCAGATCGGCTTCTGCCATCGAGCGCCGCGTCCGCCGGATACCTTCTTGCTCGACGAGATCGTCCGTGTCCCGCAAGCCAGCTGTATCATACAGCCGAACAGCGAAGCCGTCGAGGTCGAGATCGACGTGCAGGACATCCCGCGTCGTCCCGGGAATCTCCGTGACGATCGCCACGTCGCGTCGCGCCAGATGGTTCAGCAGGCTCGACTTGCCGGCATTCGGCGGGCCGGCAATCACCACTTTCAGGCCGTCACGGACAATCTCCGCGGCTCTGGCACCGGAAAGATGGTTAAGGATTTCCTGCTCCAAACACCGCATATCCGTCCAGACACTGCTTGCTACGGAACCAGGCACATCATCTTCGTCGGCGAAATCCAGCTCTGCCTCGATCAACGCGCGAGCGTGCGTTAGTCGTTTCGCCCACGAATCGTAAAGCTTCGAGAGTCCGCCGGACGATTGCTCTGCCGCCAAGCGGCGCTGCATCTCCGTCTCGGCGCCGATCAAATCGGCAAGGCCCTCGACCTCCACCAGATCCATACGGCCATTCAAAAAGGCCCGGCGGGAAAATTCTCCGGCCTCAGCCGCCCGCAAACCAACCATCCCGGCCAGTTCCGCCAGCACTGCCTTGACCGTCGCGCGCCCCCCGTGGATCTGGAGCTCCGCGCAATCCTCCCCCGTGAAGGAGCTCGGACCCGGAAAAAACAGCACCAGGCCCTTGTCGAGCGTCTCACCGTTCCGGTTTCGAATCGAACAAAGGGAGGCACGCCGCTCCTCCGGCTGGCGACCACACAGGGTCTGAACCGCTGATCCGCTGGCCGAACCGCTCAGGCGTATCACCGCCACGCCGGAGGGCAGGCCTCCGCTCGAAAGGGCAAAGATCGTGTCCGTGGAATGCATGGTCTCATTATTCCGGGTACGAATCGATAAATCCATTTCGGGAAAGAATCGAATTTTCCCACTTCAAACGAAAATGGTCCCGGCTTGCGGCGGGACCATGCAGCGTAACGACGACGACGCGTGTCGCTTACGTGTTCATCGAGTCGAAGAAGTCGCCGTTGTTCTTCGTCTGCTTCAGCTTGTCGATCAGGAATTCGATCGCATCCGTTGTGCCCATCGGAGCGAGAATGCGGCGCAGGACGAAGATCTTCTGGAGATCCTGACGGGGCACCAGAAGGTCTTCCTTGCGCGTGCCGGACTTGAGAATGTCCATCGCCGGGAAGATGCGCTTGTCGGCAACCTTGCGATCAAGCACGATTTCCGAGTTGCCGGTGCCCTTGAACTCTTCGAAGATCACTTCATCCATGCGGCTGCCTGTATCGATCAGCGCGGTCGCGATGATGGTCAGCGAACCGCCTTCCTCGATATTGCGCGCCGCGCCGAAGAAGCGCTTCGGGCGCTGCAGCGCATTCGCGTCGACGCCACCCGTCAGCACCTTGCCCGAGGACGGAACGACGGTGTTGTAAGCGCGGCCGAGACGGGTGATCGAATCCAGCAGGATGACGACGTCGCGGCCGTGCTCGACGAGGCGCTTCGCCTTCTCGATGACCATTTCGGCGACCTGCACGTGGCGCGTCGCCGGTTCGTCGAAGGTCGAGGAAACAACTTCCCCCCGCACCGAACGCTGCATGTCCGTCACTTCCTCCGGACGCTCGTCGATCAAGAGGACGATGAGATAACATTCGGGATGGTTGGCGGTGATCGAATGGGCGATGTTCTGCAGGAGAACCGTCTTACCCGTCCGCGGCGGAGCGACGATGAGGCCGCGCTGGCCCTTGCCGAGCGGGGCGACGAGATCGATGACACGCGGAGAAAGATCCTTCGAGGTGGGGATCTCGAGTTCCATCTTGAAGCGCTCGTTCGGGTAGAGCGGCGTCAGGTTGTCGAAGTGAACCTTGTGACGGATCTTTTCCGGATCGTCGAAATTGATCGTGTTGACCTTCAGCAATGCGAAATAGCGTTCACCTTCCTTCGGGCCGCGGATCGGGCCCTCCACCGTATCGCCGGTCTTCAGCGAGAAGCGGCGGATCTGGGAGGGCGAGATGTAGATGTCGTCGGGGCCCGGCAGATAGTTCGCATTGGCCGAACGCAGGAAGCCGAAACCGTCCTGCAGCACTTCGACCACACCTTCGCCGATGATTTCCACGTCCTGCGCGGCCAGCATCTTCAGGATCGCAAACATCAGTTCCTGCTTGCGCATC
Source organism: Shinella sp. HY16 (assembly GCF_028534175.1). Taxonomy (NCBI): domain Bacteria; kingdom Pseudomonadati; phylum Pseudomonadota; class Alphaproteobacteria; order Hyphomicrobiales; family Rhizobiaceae; genus Shinella; species Shinella sp. HY16. The sequence goes on from NZ_JAHYXL010000001.1 coordinate 3,734,575, forward strand.
GTGCTCGCGTTCTCGACCTCGAGCGATTCGGCAAAGGCAAGGAGGTCGGTCGGAGTCTTGTTCTTGAGGTCTTGTAGCTTCATTTCGGCCATGAATGGTCCATGCTGGCTGTCATCGGGATGGGAAAAGGCGTGCGGGTCAAGGCCGAACTGCGGGGGAACGGTGCAGTTCACTGAACGAATACACATGCCACGAAAGATGAGATGCGCGGAAAATAGCGGTTCCGGTGCTGGCCCGCAAGGGGGCATCGGAATTTCATCCGTTTTGCCGCAGAGGGCCTAAAACGGCTTCACGACGACCAGGATGACGATGAGGATCATCAGAAGCGCCGGCGCCTCGTTCCAAAGCCGCCACTGACGGCCTGTCTTCGTGTTGCGATCCTCGGCAAACGCCCTCACGGCGCGGCCGTAGAACTGATGCACAGCCGAGAGCAGCACGACGAAGGCAAGCTTGGCATGCAGCCAGCCGCCCTGGAAACCATAGACCGACCAGGCGAGATAGAGACCGAGCAACCAGGAAAGGCCCATCGCGGGCTGCATGATGACCCGGTAGAGCCGCCGCTCCATCACCTTGAAGACCTCCGCCTCGGCCGAGCCGGGCGGGGCATCCGTGTGGTAGACGAAGAGCCGCGGCAGGTAGAGTAGACCCGCCATCCAGGAGATGACGGCGATGATGTGCAACGCCTTGATCCACAGATAGAGATCCTCGGGCGGATAGAGAACGAGGAGAAGCGCCAGCAGCGCAAAGACGGCGAGCGCCACTGCGGCCCGCAGCCGCGCCCGGCGCCCGGCGCTCTCGCCCGCCTGTTTCTCGCTCACCGCGCCCCTCCGCGCACACGCGCCACAAGGCGCGTGACGTTGTCCGGATCCGCCTGCGGCGTGATCCCGTGGCCGAGATTGAAGATCAGCGGCCCGTTGCCGAGCGCCTGCAGAATGGCATCGATGCCCTCGTCGAGCGCCGCGCCGCCGGCAACGACACGCATCGGATCGAGATTTCCCTGGACGGGACCCTCCTTCTGCAAGTCGGCCGCGACGGAGAGCGGCACGGACCAGTCGAGGCCGATGGCGTCGGCGCCGGTCTGCTGCCGGTAGGATTTCAGCTGCAGGCCTGCCCCCTTGGCGAAGGCAATGATCTTGGCCTGCGGACGGCGGGCCTTCACCGATGCGATGATCCTGTGCACCGGGCGGACGGCAAAATCGGCAAACTCCCGCTCGCCGAGAACGCCAGCCCAGGAATCGAAGATCTGTACCGCGTCGGCGCCGGCATCGATCTGTGCCACGAGGTAGTCAGCCGAGAGTTCGGCAAGCACATCGAGCAGATGCGCGAAGGCGCGCGGCTCCTTGTAGGCGAAAAGACGCGCGGGCGCCTGATCCGGGGTACCATGGCCGGCGATCATGTAGGTGGCGACGGTCCAGGGCGCCCCGCAGAAGCCGAGCAGCGCCGTTTCCTCGGGCAGGGCACCCCGAATGCGGCCAATCGCCTCTATGACCGGTCTGAGGTGCTCTGCGACCCCGTCTGTCTTCAGGGTGAGAATGCCATCCGGATCGATCGGGTCGAGACGAGGGCCATGACCCTCCTCGAAGCGGACATTGCGCTTCAGGGCATCGGGAATGACGAGGATATCGGAAAACAAGATTGCGGCGTCGAAACCGTAGCGACGGATCGGTTGCAGCGTTACCTCCGTCGCCAACTCCGGCGAATAACAGAGATCGAGGAAGCTTCCTGCTGCCGCGCGCGTCTGCCGATATTCCGGCAGATACCGTCCGGCCTGGCGCATCAGCCAGAGAGGAGGAGGGGAGACCGTCTTCCCGTTCAGGACATCGACGATCTTCCGGTTTTTCGCAGACACCGCGGGGTTCTCCCAATCTTTAAATAATCTCTTTGAAAAGGTTTCTATTTCTTAGAGTCGGTGACTATCAAGGATTAAATCCTCTCCACAGGGATACAGCCTTGCCGGCAGTGCTGGGGAAAAAGCAATGTGCACAGAGATATTTCTGGCCTGGAAGGCGGAAAACCGGATTCGTCATTTTGAATCAAAAGGATTCTTGATGTCGCATGGAAAGCCTTCCTGTGGATGACGTGTGGAGAAGCGCGACACTTTGCCGTGTCATGAGTCTTATCCACATGCACCGTGAATCCTCGTCCCGTCTCCCGCGGATTGTGGACAAAATGGCAGTTATCCCCTTGCCTCCGGGTCCCTGCCGTTCTTAGCTCACCGTTCTCCCGGTTCATCAACAGGGGGCGGAGGATATTGTGGAAAGCACCAAAAACTACTTCCATCTGCACCTGATATCGGACTCGACGGGCGAGACGCTGATTGCCGCGGGGCGGGCGGCCGCGGCGCAATTCCAATCATCCCAGGCGCTCGAACACGTCTATCCGCTGATCCGCAACCGCAAGCAGCTCATGCCCGTGCTCGACGCCATCGATGGTGCGCCGGGCATCGTGCTCTATACGATCGTCGACCGGGAGCTGTCCGAGATCATCGACCAGCGTTGCCGGGAGATGGGCGTGCCCTGCGTTTCCGTTCTCGAACCGGTCATCGATCTCTTCCAGTCCTATCTCGGTGCACCGTCGCGGCGGCGGGTCGGTGCGCAGCATGTAATGAACGCGGAGTATTTCGCGCGCATCGACGCGCTGAATTTCACGATGGATCACGATGACGGGCAGCTGCCTGCCGATCTGGACGAGGCGGATGTCATTCTCATCGGCATCAGTCGAACCTCGAAGACACCGACGAGCATCTATCTCGCCAATCGTGGCATCAAGACCGCCAATGTGCCGATCGTGCTTGGCGTACCGCTTCCGGAGCGGTTGGCGGCGGCGGCGAGACCGCTGATCGTCGGGCTGATCGCCACAACGGATCGCATTGCCCAGGTGCGGCAGAACCGGGTGCTCGGCCAGACGCAGGATTTTCGCGGCGATGACTATGTCGACAGGGCGCAGATTTCCGAGGAGCTGAAATATGCGCGCGCCATCTGCGCGCGCAACAACTGGCCGATCATCGACGTTACCCGGCGCTCGATCGAGGAAACGGCCGCCGCCATCGTTGCTCTTCGCCCGAAGCTTCGGTAACCCGGAGCGGCAAACGGAGATTTTCATGACACTGCTGATCCTCGCCTCGCAGAGCCCCTTTCGCCGCATGCTGATGGAAAATGCCGGCCTTGCCTTTGAAACCGAGGCGGCCGCCATCGACGAGCGTGCGGTCGAAACGGCGCTTGCCGCCCGCAAGCCGACCCCGCAGCAGGTTGCCGAGACGCTGGCGATCGAAAAGGCGCTGGATGTCGCAACGCGTCGTCCCGGTGCGCTCGTCATCGGCTCCGACCAGACATTGTCCCTGGAAGGGCGTGTGTTTCACAAGCCGGCCGACATGGCGGAAGCCAGGACTCATCTTCAGGCGATGTCCGGCCGCACCCATTCCCTCAACTGCGGCATCGCTTTGGTGCGGGACGGCGCGACATTGTGGAGCCACGTTTCCATCGCGCATCTGACAATGCGCCCGCTCTCGGATGCTTTCATCGATCGACATCTGGCCCGGGTCGGCACGCGGGTTCTGGCAAGTGTCGGAGCCTATCAGCTCGAGGGAGAGGGCGTGCAGCTCTTCGAGCGGATCGACGGAGACTACTTCACAATTCTGGGCCTGCCGCTGCTTCCGTTGCTGGCTAAACTTCGCGATCTCGGTGCCATCGATGCATGATTCACGTGAAACATTCGTTCGCCACGCCTTCGTGACGGGCTACCCGGTCAAACATTCGCGCTCGCCACTGATCCATGGCTTCTGGCTAAAAACGTTGGGATTGCAGGGATCCTACACGCGGCAGGAGGTTTCACCCGAAGACTTCGCCGGCTTCATTTCCAGGCTGAAGAGTGGAGAATCCGGCTTCGTTGGCGGCAATGTCACCATCCCGCACAAGGAAACGGCCTTCGCGCTTGCCGACCGGCCGGATGCATTGAGCGAAGAACTCGGTGCGTCGAACACGCTCTGGCTGGACGAGGGCCGGCTGCACGCGACCAACACCGACGGTTTCGGTTTTCTTGCCAATCTCGATGCCGCTTCACCGGGATGGGACAGGACGGATCGTGCTGTTATTCTCGGGGCTGGCGGCGCCAGCCGGGCGATCATCCAGGCGGTGCGCGATCGCGGCATCGGCGAAATCCATGTCGTCAACCGCACTCTGGGGCGGGCGCAGGAGCTCGCCGATCGGTTCGGAGCGAAGGTGCATGCCCACGCCATGGCTGCCTTGCAAGAGGTCTCGGCGGGTGCGGGGCTCTTCGTCAACACGACGTCGCTTGGTATGGATGGCGAGGCGGCACCGGATTTCGACTTCTCGCCGCTGGCAGGGGGCGCTGTCGTGACCGACATCGTCTATGTGCCGCTGGTCACTCCCATCCTGCGCCAGGCGGCCGAGCAAGGGTTCGCCACGGTCGACGGCCTCGGCATGTTGCTGCACCAGGCGGCGCCGGGTTTTGAAAAATGGTTCGGTGTCCGGCCCACCGTCGATATGAACCTGCGCCGGTTGATCCTCGCGGACATGGAGGCGCACTGATGATCGTGCTCGGCCTTACCGGATCGATCGGAACGGGCAAGTCGACCACCGCGGCAATGTTCCACGATCTTGGCGTGCCGGTGCACGATGCGGATGCGACGGTGCACGATCTCTACCGCACCGATGCCGTCGCTCCGGTTGCCGAACACTTTCCGGAAGCGCTCAAGGAGGGGGTCATCGATCGCAAGACGCTATCGGCGACGCTTGCGCGGTTCCCGGACCGCTTCGCCGCTTTGGAGGCGATCATCCATCCGCTCGTGCGGGCGCGGGAAAAGGCCTTTCTCGATGCGGAACGGGATCGTGGTTCGCCACTCGTTTTGCTCGACATCCCGCTTCTCTACGAGACGGGGGGCGAGGGGCGGGTGGACAAGGTTGTCGTCGTTACTTGCGATCCCGATATACAGAGACAGCGCGTGCTCGCCCGCCCGGGCATGACGGAGGAGAAATTCCAGCTCATCCTGTCGCGCCAGATGCCGGACGCCGAAAAACGCAGGCGCGCCGATTTCCTCATCGATACCGGTAGGGGACTTGAAGCGGCGCGCAAAGCGGTGGAAGAGATTGTCGAAAGCCTGAAGGGACAAGAGGACTGATGCGCGAGATCATCTTCGATACGGAAACGACCGGCCTCGACAACAAGCTCGACCGCGTCATCGAAATCGGCGGCGTCGAGCTGGAGAACCATTTTCCGACCGGCCGCACGCTGCACCTCTTCGTCAGCCCCGGCGACCGCAAGGTGCATCCGGATGCGCTTGCCGTGCACGGCATTACGGACGAGTTCCTCAAGGACAAGCCGCCCTTCGCCGATCTCGCACAGCAGATTCTCGATTTCTTCGGCGATGCCCGCTGGGTGGCCCACAATGCCAGCTTCGATATGGGTTTCATCAATGCGGAGTTCGAACGCATCGGTCTGCCGCCGATCCTGCAGGAGAAGGTGACGGACACGCTGGCGCTGGCGCGCCGCAAGCATCCGATGGGACCGAACTCGCTCGATGCGCTCTGCCGGCGCTACGGGATCGACAATTCGCACCGTACGAAACACGGCGCCCTGCTCGATTCCGAGCTTCTCGCCGAAGTCTATATCGAGATGATCGGCGGCCGGCAGGCGGCGCTGGGGCTCGGCATGGCGGAAAGCGGTCGCCGGGCGCTGGTCGAGATGGAGGACGATGTCGTTCTGCCGCTCGGTGTCAGGCCGAAGCCGCTTGCCTCCCGCCTTTCCGAAGAGGAGAGCGCTGCTCATGGCACCATGGTGCAGAAGATGGGCGACAAGGCAATCTGGGCGAAATACGGCGGGTGAATCCGGCTCAGCTTCCCTGAGACAAAAGAAAACGCCCGGTCACCTGGTGGCCGGGCGTTTTCTTTGGAGTGAGGTTTTCTGCCTTAGTTGGCGTTGACCTTGGCCTTGACCTGTTCTTCGGCCATGCGCTGGGTGAACATCTGCGCAAAGTCGATCGGGTCGATCATCAGCGGCGGGAAGCCGCCGTTGCGGGTTGCGTCGGAGATGATCTGGCGAGCGAAGGGGAAGAGCAGGCGCGGGCACTCGATGAAGAGAACCGGCAGCATGTGCTCCTGCGGGAAGCCGGTGACGCGGAAGACGCCGCCATAGGCGAGCTCGGCGTTGAAGAGCATCTTGTCGCCGTCCTTGGCTTCCGCGTTCAGCGAAAGAATGACGTCGAAGTCCGTCTCGGAGAGCGGGTTGGCATTGACGTTGACGCTGATGTTGATCGCCGGCGCCTTGTCACGGGCCTGGAGCGACCGCGGAGCACCCGGGTTTTCGAAGGAGAAGTCCTTCACGTACTGCGCCAGGATGTTGAGCGAGGGGCTCGCGGCGTTGTTCTCGGTTGCTGCGTCAGTCATGGAAGTATCCTCGGGGACTCTGGAAAGTCAGGCCATCTAGCATTTCAGCAGGGGGCTTACAACCCGCCGTCAGGGCCGGCCATCGCGATGGAAGTCGCTTTCATCGAGATCGATGGTGCGCTGGGGTTCCGTTTTCGACTGGCTGCCGGGACGTGTGCCACCGATATCGACAACCACGATGTTGCGCATCAGCCGGTTCCAGAGAAATGTACGCACCGGCGGCAGAAACAGGGCCAGGCCGAGGATGTCGGTCAGGAAGCCGGGGATCAACAGAAGGATACCAGCAATCATGATCATCGCCGCATCGAGCATTTCCTTGCCCGGCGCGCGGCCGTCCTGTCCGGACTGGCGCAGTCGTGCGAGCACGCCGAAGCCCTGGATGCGCATCAGCACGACGCCGGCAATCGCCGAGAGCACGACCAGCGACAGGGTGGCGAAAAGGCCGATGCGCCGACCGACAACAATGAAGCAGGCGATTTCCGCCAGCGGCAGCACGAGAATGAGAAGGGGGATGAGGCGTCGAAGCATGGTCTTGACTGTCGCACAGATTCGCGCGGACCGATACTGCCGGTGCCATTTGCGCGCGCCTTGGTCGCATTCACGTCATCGCCATTTGAATGATCCGGTTTTGCGGACTATATGGGGAAGGAACAAGAAAAACGAAAACGGCTGCGGATCGATAATGGGCTCATTCGACTTTGTAACGATTTTTTTCCTGGTGGCTGCGGTGGTCATCTTCCTGCAGCTGCGCAGCGTGCTCGGCCGGCGCACCGGCAACGAGCGCCCGCCGTTCGATCCCTATTCCAAGCGCGAGGCCGCCGGCGAGACTGATTCGGCCGATCGCGGCAAGGTCGTCACCCTGCCGCGTCGGGATGGAACGGACGCGGACGAAAATCCCTATGCGTCCGTCGATAGCTTCGCCGCGCCGGGCACGCCGCTCAACGAGCAGCTTCGCCAGCTCGTCAAGGTCGATCCTTCCTTCAATCCGAAGGAATTCGTCAACGGTGCGCGCATGGCCTATGAAATGATCGTCGTCGCCTTCGCCGATGGCGACCGCAAGGCGCTGAAGAACCTGCTGTCGCGCGAGGTCTACGAAGGGTTCGACGCGGCCATTTCGGACCGCGAGAGCAAGGGCGAGGTCGTCCGCTCCAGCTTCGTCGGTATCGAGAAGGCCGACATCGTCAGCGCCGAGGCCAAGGACAGCGAGGCGAATGTGACGCTGCGCATCGTCAGCCAGCTGATCTCGGCCACCTACGACAAGGCCGGCACGCTGATCGAGGGCGATGCGGAAACGGTGGCAGAGGTCAACGACCTCTGGACCTTTGCCCGCGACACCCGCTCTCGTGATCCGAACTGGAAGCTGATCGCCACCGAATCGGAAGGCTGAGCGAGGCAAAGCCAATGGACTATCGCCTGGTTCCGGCCCGGTTTTCGGCGCTTCCCGGCTGGAACGAGGATGATCCGACAGCACTTCTTTCGGCCATGGCCCGCTGTCGCGATCACATCCGCACCGTAAAACCCTACAAGACAGGCTCGCTCGGCATTACCGCCGGCGAGCTTTTGACGTTGCTGGACGCAGCAGCCGACGAGAAGCCGCAAGGGCCTGCCGCGGTGCGTGCCTTCTTCGAGGCGCAGTGCGTGCCGTTCCTGATCGAGAAGGCGGATGGCTCGTCCGGTTTCGTCACCGCCTTCTACGAGCCGGAAGTCGCCGTAAGGGCAACGCCGGACGCCGAATACCGCCATCCCTTCTATGCCCGGCCGGAAGACCTGGTCGATATCGACGACAACAATCGCCCGGCCGGTTTCCCGCCGGGCTTCGCGTTCGGGCTCGGGACGGACGATGGCATTGTCGAGCACCCCGACCGAGGCGAGATCGAGCGTGGCTTTCTCTCGGGTCGCGGGCTCGAGATCGCCTACGCCCGCTCGAAGGTGGACGTCTTCTTTGCCCATGTGCAGGGCGCTGCACGGCTCGTCTATCCGGACGGGTCGGTCAGGCGAATCACCTATGCCGCCAAGAGCGGCCATCCGTTTTCTGCGATCGGCAGGCTGCTGATCGACCGCGGCGAGATCGATGCGGCAACCGTCTCCATGGCCTCGATCCGCGACTGGCTAGCCCGCAACGAAGATCAGGTCGATGCCGTGCTCTGGCACAATCGCTCCTTCATCTTCTTCAAGGAGGCCGAGGTTACGGATCTGTCGCTCGGCCCGATCGCCGCGGCGAAAGTGCCGCTCGTTGCCGGCCGTTCGCTTGCGGTTGACCGCATGATCCACACCTTCGGGCTGCCCTTCTTCATTTCGAGCGACAGCCTCACCCATATGGATGAGGGCAAGCCCTTCCGCCGCCTGATGCTGGCGCTCGATACCGGAACGGCGATCGTCGGTCCGGCGCGCGGCGATATCTTCACCGGCTCGGGCGACGCGGCGGGCGCGCTGGCCGGCCATGTGCGCAATGCGGCGACCTTCCATATCCTCATGCCGAAGGCAGCGGCGGAGCGCTACCTCCATGCCGAAGGATAAGACGCTCTCAAGCGAGGACCGTATCCTCTGGGGCAAGGTGGCGCGCAGCACGCGCGCGCTGCCGGGCAGGCTCGACGCATTGACGGAATTCGAGGAAGCCTTCGCGCAAAAGCCGGCGGCCGAAAAGCAGCCTGAACTGGAACCGAAGAAGAAAAAATCCGTCCAGGCCGACGAAGGAATCGCGCTGACCACCATCGGCCGCGACAAGGAGACCAGGCACCACCCGCTGGAGCGCCCGGTCAAGCGCAAGATTGCCAAGGGCCGCCTGGCGCTGGAAGCGCGCATCGACCTGCACGGCATGGTCCAGAGCGAGGCGCACGGTTTCCTGCTCGGTTTTCTCATCCGCGCGCATGAGCGTGGCCTGCGCCATGTGCTTGTCATCACCGGCAAGGGCACCTCGCTCGGCAGCGACGGCGCGCTGAAGCGGGCGGTGCCGCTGTGGTTCTCCCTGCCGGAGTTCCGCCCGCTGATCTCCTCCTACGAGCCGGCGGCGCGCAACCATGGCGGCGACGGCGCGCTCTATGTGCGGCTTGCCCGGCACCCGGGAGACAAACGATGACGACACCTTTCGGCAAGGCGGTGCGGCATCTGCGCGATCGCAAGGGCGTTTCGCAGAAGGACATGGCCAAGGCGCTCGGCGTCAGCCCCGCCTATCTCTCGGCGCTGGAAAACGGCAAGCGCGGCACGCCGAGCTTCGATTTTCTCCAACGGGTGGCCGGATATTTCAATGTCATCTGGGACGAGGCGGAAGAACTGTTCCGCATTGCCCGGATTTCCGATCCGCGCGTTGTGGTGGATACGGCGGGCCTTCCGCCGGAATACACCGCCTTTGCCAACCGGCTTTCGGCGGAAATCCGCGACCTGCCGCCCGAGACGGTGCGCCGTCTTGCCGGTATTCTGGAAAAAGCATGCAATAACCGGGTAAAACCCGGCTGATTCCCTGAATTCTGCCGTGTTTGCCCGCTCTCAGATTTGGAACTTCAGGGCAAGAACCCTATATTCAAGCACTTGAAAAGCGGTGATTCGCCGCGCTTCCCGCCTTCCGCGAACACTCTGGAAAGACGTTTGAATGACTGACACACCCGAGACCGACAACGGCCCGGCCGAATATGGCGCAGATTCGATCAAGGTCCTCAAAGGGCTTGATGCGGTGCGCAAGCGTCCCGGCATGTATATCGGCGATACCGATGACGGCTCGGGCCTGCACCACATGGTTTACGAGGTCGTCGACAACGCGATCGACGAGGCGCTTGCCGGCCATGCGGATATTGTGACGGTCACGCTCAATCCGGACGGGTCCGTGACGGTGACCGACAACGGCCGTGGTATCCCGACCGATATCCATAAGGAAGAGGGCGTCTCCGCCGCCGAGGTCATCATGACCCAGCTGCATGCCGGCGGCAAATTCGACCAGAATTCCTACAAGGTGTCCGGTGGTCTGCACGGCGTCGGCGTTTCGGTGGTGAATGCCCTTTCGGTCAAGCTGAAGCTGAAGATCCGCCGCGCGGGCAAGATTCACGAGATGAGCTTCACCCATGGCGTGGCCGATGGCCCGTTGACGGTGACAGGCGAGTGCGGCAGCGAGACCGGCACGGAAGTGACGTTCCTCCCCTCGACCGAGACCTTCTCGAACATCGATTTCAACTACGGGACGCTGGAACACCGTCTGCGTGAGCTCGCCTTCCTGAATTCCGGCGTGCGCATCCTGCTCACCGATCGCCGTCATTCGGATATCAAGCAGGACGAGTTGATGTACGAGGGCGGTCTCGAAGCCTTCGTGACCTATCTCGACCGGGCGAAGAAGCCGCTGGTCTCCAAGCCCATTGCGATCAGGGGCGAGAAGGACGGCATCACCGTCGAAGTCGCAATGTGGTGGAACGACAGCTACCACGAGAACGTGCTCTGCTTCACCAACAACATTCCCCAGCGCGACGGCGGCACGCACATGGCGGGCTTCCGCGGCGCGCTGACCCGCCAGGTCGTTTCCTATGCCGATACATCCGGCATCACCAAGAAGGAGAAGGTGACGCTGCAGGGTGAGGACTGCCGCGAAGGCCTGACGGCGGTTCTGTCGGTCAAGGTTCCCGATCCGAAATTCTCCTCGCAGACCAAGGACAAGCTGGTTTCCTCCGAAGTTCGGCCGGCCGTGGAAAACCTCGTCAACGAGGCGCTTTCTACCTGGTTCGAGGAGCATCCTGCCGATGCCAAGACGCTTGTCGGCAAGGTGGTCGAGGCCGCCGCCGCCCGCGAGGCCGCGCGCAAGGCGCGCGAGCTGACGCGGCGCAAGGGCGCCCTCGACATCTCGTCGCTGCCTGGAAAGCTCGCCGACTGCTCCGAGCGCGACCCGGCCAAGTCCGAAGTCTTTCTCGTCGAGGGCGATTCGGCCGGTGGGTCGGCCAAACAGGGGCGTTCGCGCGAGAACCAGGCGATCCTTCCGTTGCGCGGAAAGATTCTCAATGTCGAGCGCGCGCGCTTCGACAAGATGCTGTCCAGCCAGGAAATCGGTACGTTGATCACCGCGCTTGGCACCTCGATCGGCAAGGACGAGTTCAACGCCGACAAGCTGCGCTACCACAAGATCATCATCATGACGGACGCAGACGTCGATGGCGCGCATATCCGTACCCTGCTATTGACCTTCTTCTTCCGGCAGATGCCGGAGCTGATCGAGCGTGGTCACCTCTACATCGCCCAGCCCCCGCTCTATAAGGTGGCGCGCGGCAAATCGAGCCAGTACCTGAAGAACGAGAAGGCGCTGGAAGACTATCTCGTCACCGCCGGCCTCGACGACGCGGCGCTGGAACTGAGCTCTGGCGAAGTGCGTGCCGGCCAGGACATCCTGGAACTGATCCAGGATGCGCTGCGCCTGCGCACGCTGCTCGACGGCCTGCATTCGCGCTACAATCGCGCGATCATCGAGCAGGCGGCCATTGCCGGTGCGCTGAACCTCGAACTCAGCCACGACCGCGAGGCCTACGCCGCCAAGGCGGAAGACGTCGCCCGCCGGCTCGATCTCATCGCGGAAGAGACGGAGCGCGGCTGGACCGGATCCGTCGCCACCGATGGTGGCTTGCGTTTCGAGCGCATGGTGCGCGGCGTCAAGGAATTCGCCCATATCGACATGGCGCTGATCGGCTCGGCCGATGCCCGCCATATCGACCAGCTGTCCGCCCGCTTCCACGAGATCTATGCCGTGCCGCCGGCACTGCGCCGCAAGGACGGCCAGGTCGAGATTTCCGGTCCGCGCGCGCTGCTCGACGCCGTCTTCGCTGCTGGCCGCAAAGGCCTTTCCATGCAGCGCTACAAGGGCCTTGGCGAGATGAATGCCGAGCAGCTCTGGGAAACGACGCTCGATCCGAACGTCCGCTCGCTGCTGCAGGTGAAGGTGACGGACGCGACGGATGCCGATGGTCTCTTCGCCCGCCTGATGGGCGACGAGGTGGAGCCACGCCGTGACTTCATCCAGGAAAACGCTCTCAGCGTTGCCAATCTCGATATCTAAGCAAGAGAGCCGCCGAAAGGCGGCTTTCTTCTATCGAAAAGATATTGCCCTTCCTGCGCCACGGTCATCCTGATCCGGCCATCCACGCTTCAACCGCGACGGTAGATCCTCGGGCCTTGGCCCGAGGTTGGTGGCACAGGGCAAGCCGCTTCAGAGCGCGAATTGCCCCTCGGAGACGAACTCTTCCACCTTCTTGCGCCCGCTCGGTACCTCGCGTTTCATGAGGTCCTCCGGCAGTGTCTCCTTCGGCGCGATTTTGCCGATCGCCATTGCCGCTTCGACGCGAAAATTCTCGGGTACGCCGAGGACTTCTCTTGCCTTCTCGCGGTCGATACCCCCCATGCCATGGGAATGGTAGCCGGCGCGCGTCGCCTCCAGGGCGAGATAGGCCCAGGCGGCACCCGTGTCGAAGGCGTGCGTATAGGCCGGGCGCATTTCGCCGGCGGCGTTTGCCCGGTGGGTCTGCGAGATGATCACGGCGAGCACGGCAGCCTTGTCCGCCCAGCGGCGGTTGCCCTCGTCCAGCGTGTTGTAGATGCGCTCGAAAGCCTCGGTGCCGCGGTGGCCGTAGACGAAGCGCCAGGGCTGGCCGTTGGCCGCAGAGGGCGCCCAGCGCGCCGCCTCGAACAGCGACAGCAGCGTTTCCTGCGGCATCGCCTCGCCGGTAAAGGCGCGGGGCGACCAGCGGTCGAGATAGACGGGGTCGATGGCGTGGTCCGCAGTGCGGCCGGTGGGATGGGTCATTGCAAGCCTCGAATGTCAGTTCTGCCGGCCGACCTTAGACCCGGCGGTGCGTCGCGCGAAGCGGTAAAATCGCGTCTCTGTCGCATTGTCGAACCGGTGGGGGAGGCAATATAACCCTTCCGACATGTGAGAAACGGCATCGCGAAATGGGAGATATCCGATGAGCCTCAAAGACCCGAGCTTGCTGCGTCAGGCAGCCCTCGTTGGCACCCGCTGGATCGAGGCGGACGGCAGCGGCATTGCTGTGAAGAACCCGGCAACGGGCGAGCTGGTCGGCTATGTACCGAAGCTCGGCGCCAAGGAGACGAAGGAGGCGATCGACGCCGCGGCCGCCGCCCAGAAGGGCTGGGCCGCACGCACTGCCAAGGAGCGCTCGGCCGTGCTGCGCAAGTGGTTCGAGCTGATGATCGAGAACAAGGACGATCTCGGCCGCATCCTGACGATGGAACAGGGCAAGCCGCTCGCCGAGGCGACCGGTGAAATCGTCTATGGTGCAAGCTTCGTCGAATGGTTCGCCGAAGAAGCCCGCCGCCTTTACGGCGATATCGTGCCCGGCCACCAGAAGGACAAGCGCATCCTCGTGATGAAGCAGCCGATCGGGGTCGTCGCGGCCATCACGCCGTGGAACTTCCCGAACGCCATGATCACCCGCAAGGCCGGTCCGGCGTTCGCCGCCGGCTGCGCCATGGTGCTGAAACCTGCTTCGCAGACCCCCTTCTCGGCCATCGCTATCGCCATCCTCGCCGAACGGGCCGGCCTTCCCGCGGGCCTCTTCTCGGTCATCACCGGCTCCGCCCGTGAGATCGGTGCGGAGCTGACGGCCAACCCGACCGTGCGCAAGCTCACCTTCACCGGTTCCACGGAAATCGGCGCCGAGCTTTACAAGCAGTGCGCCCCGACCATCAAGAAGCTCGGCCTGGAACTTGGCGGCAACGCTCCCTTCATCGTCTTCGATGACGCCGATCTCGATGCGGCCGTCGAAGGCGCGTTGATCGCGAAATTCCGCAACAATGGCCAGACTTGCGTCTGCGCCAACCGTATCTATGTGCAGGATGCCGTCTATGACGCCTTCTCCGAGAAGCTCGCCGCCGCGGTCGGCAAGCTGAAGACCGGCAACGGTTTCGACGACGGCGTCGTGCTCGGCCCGCTGATCGACCAGGCAGCGCTCGAAAAGGTCGAGGAGCATGTTTCCGATGCGGTGAAGAAGGGCGGCCGCGTGGTGCAGGGCGGCAAGCGCCATGCGCTCGGCGGCACATTCTACGAGGCGACCGTCATTGCCAATGTGACGCCCGACATGGCCGTCGCCCGCGAGGAGACCTTCGGCCCCGTCGCCCCGCTCTTCCGCTTTACGGACGAGGACGACGTCATCGCCCAGGCAAATGACACGGAGTTCGGCCTTGCCTCCTACTTCTACGCCAAGGAGCTGTCGCGTGTCTTCCGTGTCGCCGAGGCGCTGGAATATGGCATGGTCGGCGTCAATACCGGCCTGATCTCGACGGCGGAAGCGCCATTCGGCGGCGTCAAGCTTTCCGGCCTCGGCCGCGAGGGTTCGAGATACGGCATCGAGGAGTTCACCGAGATCAAGTATGTCTGCCTCGGCGGCATCGCCTAAGATCGGACAGTAGCAAGAATCCGGCCGGCATCGTCCGGCCGGTTTTGTTTTGAGAGGGAAAATCGTGGCAGCACCGAAAAACACCTTCAAGGCCGCACTCCGCGAAGGCCGGTTCCAGCTCGGCCTGTGGGCGGCGCTTGGCAGTGCCTATGCGGCGGAAATCCTGTCCGGCAGCGGTTATGACTGGCTGCTGATCGACGGCGAGCACGGGCCGAACGACATGCCGCTGATCAGCGCACAGGTCGGTGCGTTGCGCCACTCGCCGACCCACGCCATGGTCCGCCCGCCGATGGGCGAGGCGTGGATGTTGAAGCAGCTGCTCGACCAGGGCGCGCAGACCTTTCTCATTCCGATGGTCGAATCGGCAGCGGAGGCGGAGGCGCTGGTGCGCGCCGTGCGCTATCCGCCGCACGGCATTCGCGGTGTCGGTGCCGGTCTCGGCCGTGCGAGCGACTTCAACCGCACGGCGGACTATCTGAAGACCGCCAATGACGAGATCTGTCTCATCGTGCAGGTCGAAAGCCGGGCTGGCCTGGCCGCGATCGATGAAATCGCGGCGGTGGAGGGCGTCGACGGTGTCTTCATCGGCCCTTCGGACCTGGCCGCGGACATGGGGCTTCTCGGCAATCCCGGCGCGCCGGAGGTGCTTGCGGCGATCACCCATATCTTCGCGCGCACGAAGGCCCACGGCAAGGCGCGCGGCATCATGACCGTGTCGCTGCCGCAGGCAGCGGTCTACCGTGATCTCGGTGCGGATTTCATGGCGATCGGCACCGACGTCAACTGCCTTGTATCGGCTGTCGAGACCCTGCGCCGCAGCTTCCTTGGCGAAGAGGAAACGGAAAAGCGCGGCGGTGGCTACTGACCACCGGCAATTGCAGCCAGCCTTGGCATCGGCACACCCGGTGCCCAGGCTAGGAAATCGCCGATGCGGCGAACGCGCTTCTCCGCATGGTGGTTGGCGATGTCGCTGAGGCGGTGCTCGAGGAAGGGATTGTCGAAGCGCTCCAGGGTCGCTGCAACGTAGGCTTCCGCCTCCCGGCCGAGCCCCCTGTCGGCAAAGCCGGGTACCACCTCGTCGTGGTAGATCGCCAGAAGCCTGCGCCGGACGTCGGCGTCGGCGAGAATGGCTTTGACTGTCTCCTCCTTCGGCCTTTTCTGCGCCAGCCAGATGTCCGCCAGCACCGTATGGCCGAGATTGAGGATGTGCAGCTTGAGCTTCTCGTAGGGTGTCAGGTCGTCGACAAGGCGGATGTCCGCATGTCTGCACGGCACCGTCAGGCCCGGCTGGGTCTCGATCGCCCAGAGCGCGTAGGGCTCCGCGATGGCCCCGGCCGGTTCCAGCGGTTCGGAAACGATGCGGTCGACCAGCGTATTGCCCCAGATCACGCTTTCGGACAGCCAGTTGCGAAAATCGGACTCCGGGTAACGATCACCTTGCAGGTCGAGGATAAGCCGCTTCAGCACATCGCCGTTCCGCGAAACGAGCTCGCAGGGCAGAAGGGTCAGTTCGCGCCGGTTCGCCGCGAAACGGTCGTGGAGAAGCGCCAGCAGCTTGCCGGGAAAGGAAGCCGGGACAGGGCTGGCGAGATCGTCTGGCCCTACCATGTAACCGGTGTCCCCGGTATTGGAGAGCACGACCTCGGCCTCGTCGCAAAAGATCTTCCTTACCGTCTCCCAGTCGTTCGCCGCCGAAAGCGTGCGCGCGACGCTGGTGATCCGCTGCTCGCGGTTGACCTCGTGCCCGTCCTTCCGCCCGCGGATGATCACCGGATAGCCGCCTGGCGCTGCGAGCGCGGCAAGGCGTCCCGCCCGTTCCGGGGCGCCCGTGGTCTGGATGACCGTGATGCGGCCGAGGGCCTCGCCCCTTTTCAGCGCCTCGTCGATGAAAAGGTCCGCATGCGCCTGCAGGAAGCGGCTGGTTCCGAATTGCAGGATGGGTGTGCCCATGCCGTCCTCGTCAGTTGATCGATTGCAAAAGTGTTTCGCGCGCGGATTTCAGGTGCTGCCGGCAGGCCAGCTCGATCTCGATCGGATCGCGTGAACGCAGCGCCGCGATATAGGCAAGGTGTTCTTCCAGCGCCCTTGCGTTGCGCTCGCGGGCATTCGTCTTGTTCCACTGGTAGTGATAGTGGAAGACGATCGCGATGACGTCGTAGAAATCGACGATGAAGCGGTTCTTCGAGGCCCGGTGCACGAGGAGGTGGAAGCGCTCGTCGAGTTCGGAGAAATCGAGGTAGCGGTTTTCGATATCGGCCAGGATGGCATGGTGCATCGCCTCGATCGTGTCGAGTTCCTGCCAGGCTGGATGATCCTCCGGAAGGCGGGCGAAGGCGTTGGCCGAGCGCAGCTCGAACATCTCGCGCACTTCCGTCAATTCGAGCGCGAAGTCCCGTGTGAAGCCCTTCAGCACCCAATGGCTGTTCGGCCGCTTCTCGATCAGGCCGAACCGGCTGAAGCGGATAAGGAATTCGCGTACGCTCGTCGTGCCGATTCCGATCTCGCGGGCAAGCTCCAGTTCGTTGATCTGCATGCCCGGCTCGGCACCGCCGGCGAGAATGCGGCGCATGAAGCTGCGCTCGATGATCTCGGAAAGCGAATCCGTTTCCTCGGTCGGAAAATAATCTGCGGCGACCGGCTTGCGCAGCACGATCTTGCGCCGCTTCTCCCAGGTCAGCAGACCGGCCTCCTCCAGCCGGGTGAGGATCGCGCGGACGGTCGTGCGGCTGACGCCGAGCGTGGCGCCGAGTTCCGGCTCCGAGGGCAGGTTTGGCGTCTGCTCCAGGAGTTTCAGGCAGCGATTGAAGGCATCTTTGAAGACGGTGTTCTGTTTGGCCATGGGTGCCGCCGGTTCTGTGGTCTGCTGTTGCGTCCCTTACTGATTGCCCGGGCGAAAGGCCAGACGCCGGCCGCTTGGCATGCCGGTGCCGTCATCCTCCCGTTTCCTCTTTCTTGCATATTACCCATTGACGGCAATCTGTCTATTGTCGATAAAAGACAAATGATGGCGAGAGGACGCCGACGGGAGGTTCGATGAAAACGCGCATCGTCGGCAGGACAGGCCTGGCTGTGACCGAATTCAGTTTCGGCACCGCAGCGCTTGGCGGTCTCTACCGGGCGTGCCCGCGCGATGCGGCGATCGAAACGCTGGAGGCGGCCTGGGACGAGGGGCTACGTTACTTCGATACTGCGCCCTGGTACGGTTTCGGCCTTGCGGAGCGCCGCACCGGCGATTTCCTGCGCGACAAGCCGAGCGGCAGCTGGGTTCTGTCCAGCAAGGTCGGCCGCGTCATGGTTCCCGTCGCCGACGACAAGGTGCCGAGCTACGGATACGTCGATCCGCTGCCTTTCGACGTGCGCTACGACTACAGCTACGACGGCATCATGCGGTCCGTCGAACTCAGCCATGCCCGCCTCGGGCTGAACCGCATCGATATCCTCTATGTGCACGATATCGGCGTCTATACACACGGCGCCGAGCGCAACGCGTTCCATCTGCGCCAGCTGCTCGAGACGGGTCTGAAAGCCCTGGAGGAACTGAAGGCGTCAGGCGTGATCAAAGCCTATGGGCTTGGCGTCAACGAGGTGCCGGTCTGCCTCGATGTGCTTGCGAAGGCCGATCTCGACTGCATCCTGCTGGCCGGCCGCTATACGCTGCTCGACCGTTCGGCGGCCGCGGACCTGCTGCCGCTGTGCGAGAAGAAGGGCACGTCCCTGGTGGTGGGCGGCGTCTTCAATTCCGGCATTCTGGCGACGGGGCCGGTGGACGGCGCGCATTTCGACTACATGCCGGCGACGCCGGATATCGCGGCCAAGGTTGGTGCGATGATGGCGATCGCGCAGCAAGGCGGCGTGCCGCTCGCTGCGCCCGCGCTCCAGTTTCCGCACAATCATCCGGCCGTTGCCTCGGTGCTGATCGGCACGGCAAAACCGCAGAGCCTGCGACGCAACATGGCGCTTGCGCGCATGGATCTGCCGAAAGAGATTTACCCGGCTTTCGAGCCGCATATAGTGGTTGCGCCGGAACTCGGGGAAAACGCCGTCCGGCAATGATTTTGATCTGGGTTTCGATCTGGGAGGATCGCTAGGGCATGTTGAAAGGCATTCATCCGTTGCTCGGGCCGGATCTGCTGCACGCCATCCGGACCATGGGCCACGGCGACGACATCGTCATCGCCGACGCCAATTTCCCGTCGAGTTTCCTCGGCCCGAAGGTCATCCGGGCGGATGGGGTCGATGCCGTGTCGATCACGGAAGCCATTCTCGCGTATATGCCGCTCGATACCTTCGTGCCGGAGGCCGCCTGGCGCATGGAGGTGGTCGGCGATCCAGACGCGGTGCCTGAGGTCTGCGCGACCTTTCAGGATCTCGTCCATCGGCTGGCTGGTGATTTCAAGGTGCATGCGGTCGAGCGTTTCGCTTTCTACGAGATGGCGAAGAAGGCGGCCTATATTGTCGCCACGACGGAGTTCCGTCTCTATGGCAATATCATTCTGAAGAAGGGTGTCGTGCACCCGCACGAGATTTTTCAGGCCTAGCCGCCCGGCGGCCACCGTTTGGGAGGACGGATGGCATGGACTGGAGCATTGTCGAGAGCAGCATTCTGGTGAAAGGTCCTTCGCTTGCCAGCAAAGGCAGACGGGTGTAGCCTGACTACAAAATGTTTTTTATCGATAAAAGATCGAGTTGTTCGCTTCCCGCGACACGATCCCAACAGGAACGGGAAGCATTTGAGAGGAGAAACCTGATGAGCATTGTAAGATCGCTTCTGTCTCGCCGCGCCTTCACGGCGCTCGCGGGTGCCGCAGTCCTCGCCACCATGAGCCCCGCCGCGTCCTTCGCGCAGGAAGTCACCATTCCGATCATCGTCAAGGACACGACGTCCTTCTACTGGCAGATCGTGCTCGCCGGCGCGCGCGCGGCCGGCAAGGACCTCGGCGTCAACGTGCCGGAACTCGGCGCGCAGTCGGAATCCGATATCAACGGGCAGATCAGCATCCTCGAAAACGCCGTGGCCGGCAGCCCAGCCGCCGTCGTCATCTCGCCGACGGAGTTCAAGGCGCTCGGCAAGCCGGTCGACGAGGCGGCCAAGGCGGTGCCGATCATCGGCATCGATTCGGGCGCCGATTCCAAGGCCTTCACCTCGTTCCTGACGACGGACAACGTCCAGGGTGGCCGCATCGCCGCAGACGGGCTTGCCGCGGCGATCAAGGCTGCCACCGGCAAGGAAGAAGGCGAGATCGCCATCATCACCAGCCTGCCGGGCGTCGGTTCGCTCGACCAGCGCCGAGAAGGCTTCCTCGACCAGATCAAGACGAAATATCCGGGTCTGACCGTGGTGGCGGACAAATATGCGGACGGCCAGGCCACGACCGGCCTCAACATGATGACCGACCTCATCACCGCCAATCCGAATCTCGTCGGCGTCTTCGCCTCCAACCTCATCATGGCGCAGGGCGTCGGTCAGGCGATCGCGGAAAACAAGCTCGGCGAGAAGATCAAGGTCATCGGCTTTGACAGCGATGAAAAGACTGTCGGTTTCCTCAAGGAAGGCGTGCTTGCCGGCCTCGTCGTACAGGATCCCTACCGCATGGGCTATGACGGCGTGAAGACGGCGCTTGCCGTTTCCAAGGGCGAGAAGGTCGACGCCTTCGTTGATACCGGCGCAAACCTCGTGACCAAGGAGAACATGGCCGATCCGAAGATCGACGCCCTGCTCAATCCGAAGATCTGATCGCTTCCCGCAAAGCATTTGACGATCTGCCCGCCCGGGCCGCAGGATCCGGGCGGGACGCTTTCCACGCAGTCAGGAGGAGACAGCGATGAGCAGCCTGGAAGAGCTCAGCCATCGGCATGAAGACGAGGCGAAGCTCGCCGAATCCGAAGCGGTGCCGCGCGGCGCGCCCATCCTCGAATTGCGTGGACTGCAGAAGAAATACGGCCTCGTGGAAGCGCTGAAACCGGCGACGATCGCGTTTCTGGCCGGCGAGATCCACGCCATCGTCGGCGAAAACGGCGCCGGCAAGTCTACCCTCATCAAGCTCCTGACCGGCGTCATCCGCCGCACGGCGGGTGACGTCTTCTGGTGTGGCAAGCCCGTGCAGCTGGCGACCCCGAACGAGGCGATCTCCCGCGGCATCAATGCCGTGCACCAGGAGGTCGTGCTCTGCCCGCATCTTTCGGTGGCGGCCAACATGTTTCTCGGCGACGAGATGAACCGCTATGGCCTGATGCGCAAGGCGGCCATGGAGCGTGCGGCTCAGGCGGTGCTCGACGATCTCGGCTTCCAGCTTCCCGCCGGCGCTCTTCTCGGCAGCCTCACCATCGGCCAGCAGCAGCTGGTCGCCACCGCCAAGGCGGCCATGCGCGGCATCCGCTTCCTCATCTTCGACGAACCGACCGCTTATCTGACGCGCCAGGAATCCGCCCAGCTCTTCCGTCTCATTCGCCGGCTACGCGACCAGGGCGTGACGATCGTCTATATCAGCCACCGCATGGAGGAGGTCTTCGAGCTCGCCGACCGCGTCTCGGTGCTGCGCGACGGCACCCATGTCGGCACGCGCCTGATCGGCGAGACCAATGAGAACGAGCTGATCGCACTGATGATCAACCGTTCGATCGAACAGATCTACCACAAGGAAAAGGTGCCGGCCGGCAAGGTCATCGTCGAGACGCGTGGCCTGTCCGGTCCGGGTTTCAGCGATGTGTCGCTTTCCGTGCGCGCCGGCGAGATCGTCGGCCTCTACGGCCTCATCGGTGCCGGCCGCAGCGAGTTTGCCCTCGGCCTCTATGGTCGCCAGCCGGTCTCGGCCGGTGAGATCTTCTGGGATGGCGCGAAGGTCGATATCCGCAACGAGCGCCAGGCGATGGACCTTGGCATCGCGCTTGCCCCGGAAAGCCGGCGCGACCAGGGCCTCTGCCTCAACCTGCCGATCGGCCTCAACATCAACCTGCCGGTCTTCAGGAAGCTGAGCTCGGGCCTGACGATCCGCCGCGGCGACGAGGCCGCGAATGCCGACCGCCAGATCCGCGATTTGCGTATCAAGACGCCGTCGCGCCACGTGCTCGCTTCCGCCATGTCCGGCGGCAACCAGCAGAAGATCGTCATCGGCAAGTGGTTGAGCCACGGCGCGCGGCTGTTCATCTTCGACGAGCCGACCGTCGGCGTCGATGTCGGCACCAAGGCGGAAATCTACCGCCTGTTCGGCGAACTCCTGAAGCAGGGCGCCGGCATCATCCTCATCTCGTCCTACTTGCCGGAAGTCTATGAACTTTCCGACCGGCTGCATGTCTTCAGGGGCGGCCGGCTCGTCGCCAGCCACGACCACCGGGCGGCCACCCATGAGGACGTCCTGACCCAGGCCATCGGCATCTGAATCGCCGCGCGAAAAAAGGGAGAAGAACATGAGCGTGGAAACGACGACGGAAAGCGCACCGGCCCCCAGGAAGGGCACGAACATCCTGCTCGGCCTGACCCTTCTCGGGCTGCTGCTGTTCCTCTGGCTGCTGCTCGGCCTTTCGACCAATGCCTTCTGGACACCGAACAACATCAGCAACCTGCTGCGCCAGGGGGCGATGACGGCAATCCTGGCGGTCGGCCAGACCTTCGTCATCATCACCGCCGGTATCGACCTCTCGGTCGGGGCCATTGTCGGCTTCACCAGCGTCATCGTCGCCTGGCTGCTGCAGGCCGGCGTGCCGCTCTGGCTGTCGATCATCCTGACGTTGCTGATCGGCGTCGCCATTGGCGCCTTCCACGGCTTCGGCATCGTGCGCATGGGCCTGCCGCCCTTCATCATCACGCTGGCGACGCTGACCTCGCTGCGCGGCATCGGCCTGCTCATCACCAACGGCTCGACGATTTCGATCAGCCACGAGGGTTTCACGAATTTCTCCCGCGCCGATTTCCTCGGCGTGCCGAGCCTGTTCTGGATGGTCATCCTGGTGGCCATCCCCGCCTTCGTCTTCCTGCATCTCTCGCGCTGGGGCCGTTATCTCTTCGCGGTCGGCTCGAACAGCGAGGCGGCGCGCCTTTCCGGCGTCAATGTCAACCGCACCATCTACCTCGCCTATATCCTGTCGGCGACCTGCGCCGCCTTTGTCGGCCTGCTGCTCGCCTCGCGCATCGGCATCGGCAATGCCACGCAGGCGGAAGGCTGGGAGCTGCAGGCGATCGCCTCGTCGGTGATCGGCGGAACCAGCCTCTTCGGCGCGGTCGGCTCGGTGCACGGGCCGCTGCTCGGCGCCTTCATCCTCGCAACCATCAACAACGGCGCGAACCTCCTCAACATCAACTCCTTCTGGCAGCGCATCATCACGGGGCTCCTCATCATCGTCATCGTCTATTTCGATCAGCTGCGCCGTCGCGGAAGCCGTTGAGATGAAAGCCGTCGTCTGTGTGGAACCCGGTCGCCTCGAAGCGGTCGAGCGTGAGAGCCCCGCCGGCCTGCCGGAGGGCTGGGTGCGCGTCGCCGTCAGCCATGTCGGCATTTGCGGCACCGATTATCATATCTTCGAGGGCAAGCACCCGTTCCTCGACTATCCCCGGGTGATGGGCCACGAGGTCTCGGCCACCGTCCTCGATCCGGGCACGAGCCAGCTTGTTGCCGGTGCATCCGTCGTCGTGAATCCCTACCTTTCCTGCGGCACCTGCGTGGCCTGCCGGCAAGGCAAACCGAACTGCTGCACGGCGATCCGCGTGCTCGGCGTGCATACCGACGGCGCCTTCTGCGAGGAGATCCTGCTGCCGGCGGACAACCTCTATCCGGCCGACGGCCTCTCGCTGGAGGCGGCGGCGACCGTGGAATTCCTGGCGATCGGTGCCCATGCGGTGCGCCGGTCCCTGGCGCCCGCCGGTTCGCGCGCCCTTGTCATCGGCGCCGGCCCGATCGGGCTCGGTACGGCGCTCTTCTCGCGTATTGCCGGTCATGACGTCACCTTGATGGATACTTCGACCGAGCGGCTTGCCATGGCGGCGGAGCGTTTTGGCCTGGTGAAGGGCATCCTTGCCGGCTCCGATGCGGCGGCCGCGGTGCTCGCGGCCACAGGCGGTGAAGGCTTCGATGTCGTCTTCGATGCGACGGGTTATGCGAAATCCATGGAGGCTGCCTTCCACCATGTCGCCCATGGCGGTGCGCTCGTGCTGGTTTCCGTGGTGAAGGAAGAGATCCGTTTTTCCGACCCGGAGTTTCACAAGCGCGAAATGATGCTGATCAGCAGCCGCAATGCCACACGTGTCGATTTCGAGCATGTGATGGAGAACATCCGCACCGGTCGCGTGCCGGTCGAGGCGCTGGTGACTCATCGCACCACGCTTGCGCATGTCCCGGTCGACCTTTCTCGCTGGGCGACCGAAAAATCGGGCCTGATCAAGGCGATTGTGCGTGTGGCGGGCTGAAAAAGGCCGGCGGAACGTCGAAAACGCGATGAAAAGCCTGAAATCCGTTCATGCCCGCGAAAGGTTCACAGGTTTAGGATGTCCGTGCGGCGTGTTGCCACGCAGCGAAAACATGTTAGTCTTTTCGCATCTGCGGAAACCGGGGTGACACGGTGCAGAGGGCGCTCAGCCCCGCACCCAGAATGGGGTATCGCGTCCGATGTATTATCAGCTCTACGAACTCAACCATGCGGTGATGGCGCCCTGGCGCGCTGTGGCGGACCAGATGCGCATCGCCTTCCGCAACCCGCTCAATCCGGTTTCCCATACCTATTTCGGCCGAACCATGGCTGCCGGCTTCGAGGTTCTCGAGCGCACCACCCGGCGCTACGGCAAGCCTGAATTCGATCTTCCCACCACGCTCATCGACGGCCAGAGCGTTTCCGTGCACGAAAAGATCGTCTGGCAGCGCCCGTTCTGCAATCTCATCCATTTCGAGCGCTGTTTGCCGGCCGGTCATCGCAAGGACCCGAAGGTCCTGATCGTCGCGCCGATGTCGGGCCACTATGCGACGCTGCTGCGCGGCACGGTCGAAGCGCTGCTGCCGCATGCGGAGGTCCACATCACCGACTGGGTGGATGCGCGCATGGTGCCGCTGTCGGACGGCGGTTTCGATCTCGACGACTATATCGACTACGTCATCCAGATGCTGCATGCGCTGGGGCCGGATACCCATGTCGTCGCCGTCTGCCAGCCGGCAGTGCCGGTGCTGGCGGCCGTTGCGGTCATGGAAGCCGACAACGACCCGCTGTCGCCCTCCACCATGACGCTGATGGGCGGGCCGATCGACACGCGCATCAACCCGACCGCCGTCAACAAGCTGGCGGAAGAAAAGCCGATCGAATGGTTCCGCGACAATGTCATCATGCCCGTTCCGTGGCCGCAGCCCGGCTTCATGCGCATGGTCTATCCGGGCTTCCTGCAATTGTCGGGCTTCATGTCGATGAACCTCGACCGCCATGTCATCGCCCACAAGGAATTCTTCGCCCACCTTGTGAAGAACGACGGCGACGCGGCTGAAAAGCATCGTGACTTCTACGACGAATATCTTGCCGTCATGGATCTCACCGCCGAATTCTACCTCCAGACGGTCGAGACCGTGTTCATGAAACACGCGCTGCCGAAGGGTGAGATGATGCACCGCGGGCGTCCCGTCGACACGACGGCGATCCGCAAGGTGGCGCTGCTCACCGTCGAGGGCGAGAACGACGATATCTCGGGCGTCGGCCAGACGAAGGCGGCGCAGACGATCTGCACCAACATTCCCGATGACATGCGCATGCATTACATGCAGCCGGATGTCGGTCACTACGGCGTCTTCAACGGTTCGCGTTTCCGCCGGGAGATTGCTCCGCGCATCCTCTCCTTCATTGCCGAACATGCCCGCAGCGCAAAGGTGAAGCCGGCCGCGCCGCGCGTCATCAAGGGCGGCAAGGCCAGCGGCGGCGCCTGATTTTTCAGTCCTCTTTCAGGCGCTTGCCCGAATTCACAGGGCATCGTCTTGAATGCGGTGGGCGGTCTAACCACATCGGATTCACCGGAAACCGAGGTGGTTTCCGTCGATCGTGAGGAAGATTGCACATGAACCAGTCAGCGCTCATTCGTCCGGACTGGACGCCTGCGACCATCGCCCTGATGGTGCTCGGCTTCGTGGTGTTCTGGCCGCTCGGCCTTGCCATGCTCGCCTACATCATCTTCGGCGACCGTCTGAAATCCTTTAAGAAAGACGCCAACGACACCGTCGACGGCATGTTCGCCTCCTGCCGGGGCAAGTTCGGCCGCCGCGGTGGTTCCGCTTTCCGTAGCGCCACCGGCAATGTCGCCTTCGACGACTGGCGCGATGCCGAGCTCTCCCGCCTCGACGAGGAACGCCGCAAGCTCGACGAGATGCGTGAAGAATTCGACTCCTATGTCCGCGAGCTTCGCCGGGCAAAGGATCAGGAAGAATTCGACCGCTTCATGCGCGAGCGCCGCGCCAACGGCCAGGGCGACGTTCCGGGCTTTCCGGCGACCTGACCTCGTCTGAGCGGATGAGATGGAGACCGGCGCCTCGAGCGCCGGTTTTTCGTCGGGGCATTCCAGTTTCAGCCGAATCGGCTATGAAAGGCAGTATGTTCTCCTCGCTTCGTAAGCCCAGAAAGGCCCTGAAGACGCCGCCTCCACCGGAGCGGCGGGAAATGGACGTCAACGGCAAGCGCCTGCCGCTCACCATAAGGCGGGATTTTCGCGCGACACGGCTGACCCTGCGCATCGAGCCGGGCGGGCGGGCACTGCGCATGACGGTGCCGAGCGGCATTGCCGAGCGCGAGATCCGCGATTTCCTCGATCGGCACCAGGGCTGGCTGATGACGAAGCTCGCCAAGTTCCGCACGACGAACGAACTCATGGACGGCGGCTACGTGATGATCCGCGGCGTCTCCCACCGCATCGAGGCGACCGGCCGCCTGCGCGGCCTGACGGAGGCCCTGGTTGTCGATGATGAGGCGGTGCTGCGCGTCGGCGGCATGGAGGAGAGCATTCCCCGTCGTATCTGCGATTTCCTGAAGAAGGAGGCCCGGCTGGAGCTGGAACGGCTCGTCGCCGTGCATGCCGGCCGCATCGGCAAACGCGTGAAGTCGCTGACGCTGCGCGATACCCGCAGCCGCTGGGGCTCCTGCTCGGCGGATGGCGCACTCAGCTTCTCCTGGCGCATCGCCATGGCGCCGCCTGGCGTGATCGATTATCTCGCCGCCCACGAGGTGGCGCATCTCAGGGAAATGAACCACAGCCCGGCCTTCTGGGCGTTGTGCGAGCAGCTCTGCCCGAAGACCGAGGATGCCAAGCGCTGGCTGAAGCGCAATGGCAGCCTGTTGCATGCGGTTGATTTCGGCTGAAGCGGTTTTGACCGGAAGGACTGGTCAGCGGCCGCGATCGGCCAGCGCCTCGCGGATTTTCCTGTCCGTATTGTACTGCCCCAGCGCATAGACCGCCCAGATGGCCGCCGGCAGCCAGCCGATCAGCGTGATCTGCAGGATGAGGCAGATGATGCCGGCAATCGGCCGCCCGATGGTGAAAAACACGAGGAAGGGCAGCAGGATGGCAATGATGAGCCGCATGGGGATCTCCAAACTAGGGTCCCCCTCCATATGGGCCCGTTCGAAGCCTGCGCAAGGGCGGCGTTTCCCGAGGGTCGGATGCCGTCTTTCGGCTCGACTCTTCGGGTGATTCATGCGACTCCCTGCGCCCATGAAACGTGAAACGTCACTCGACATCAAAATCTGCGGGCTGAAGACCGAAGAGGCCGTCGACAGGGCCGTTGCGCTCGGCGCCACCCATATCGGCTTCATCTTCTTTCCCAAGAGCCCGCGCAACATCGAGCCGTCCGACGCCGGTCGTCTTGCGGATCGGGTGCGCGGCCGGGTGAAGATCGTTGCCGTCACTGTCAATGCTGACAATGACGCCCTCGACGAGATCGTCGACCAGCTCTCGCCGGATATCCTTCAGCTGCACGGCAGCGAAAGCCCGGAGCGCGTCCTGAACGTCAAGGCCGTCTACGGCCTGCCTGTCATAAAGGCCTTTTCGGTGCGCGAGGCGGACGATCTGAAGAAGATCGATCCCTATATCGGCATTGCCGACCGGTTCCTCTTCGATGCGAAGCCGCCGGCGGGCTCGGAGCTTCCTGGCGGCAATGGCGTCTCCTTCGACTGGACGCTCATGCATTTGCTTGACGGAAGCGTCGATTACATGCTTTCCGGTGGGTTGAACAAGGATAACCTCGCCGAGGCCATAAGGCTGACCGGCGCGCCGGGCATCGATGCCAGTTCCGGGGTCGAGAGCGCCCCGGGCGTCAAGGATCTCGGCCTGATGGATGCATTTTTTGAAGCGGCACGGGAAGCGGAACGCGAAACCGTTGCAGGGAGAGGCAAGTGAACCAGTCACCCAACCTGAATTCGTACCGTGAAGGTCCGGACGAGGACGGCCGTTTCGGCATTTTCGGCGGTCGTTTCGTCGCCGAAACCCTTATGCCACTGATCCTCGATCTTCAGGAAGAGTGGAACAAGGCCAAGACCGATCCGGCCTTCCAGGCGGAGCTGAAGGAGCTTGGTGCGCACTATATTGGCCGTCCGAGCCCGCTTTATTATGCCGAGCGCCTGACGCAGCATCTCGGCGGCGCGAAGATCTATTTCAAGCGCGAGGAGCTGAACCACACCGGCTCGCACAAGATCAACAACTGTATCGGCCAGATCCTTCTCGCCAAGCGCATGGGCAAGACGCGCATCATCGCGGAAACCGGTGCCGGCCAGCACGGCGTGGCCTCGGCCACGGTCGCCGCGCGTTTCGGCTTCCCCTGCGTCGTCTACATGGGCGCGACGGATGTCGAGCGCCAGGCGCCGAACGTCTTCCGCATGAAGCTGCTCGGTGCCGACGTGCGCCCGGTCACCGCCGGACACGGCACGCTGAAGGACGCCATGAACGAGGCTCTGCGTGATTGGGTCACCAATGTCGAGGACACCTATTACCTGATCGGCACCGCCGCCGGCCCGCATCCCTATCCGGAACTGGTACGCGACTTCCAGGCCGTGATCGGCACGGAAGCCCGCGAGCAGCTGTTGCAAGCCGAAGGCCGCCTGCCGGACATGGTCATCGCTGCCGTCGGCGGCGGTTCCAATGCGATCGGCATCTTCCACCCCTTCCTGGATGACAAGAACGTCCAGATCGTCGGCGTTGAAGCGGGTGGCAAGGGGCTTGACGGCGACGAACACTGTGCCTCGCTGACCGCCGGCTCGCCGGGCGTTCTGCACGGCAACCGCACCTATCTGCTGCAGGATGCCGACGGCCAGATCAAGGAAGGCCATTCGATTTCCGCCGGCCTCGACTACCCGGGCATCGGCCCGGAGCACGCCTGGCTCCACCAGATCGGCCGTGCCGAATATGTGCCGATCATGGACGACGAGGCGTTGGAAGCCTTCCAGCTCTTGACCAAGCTCGAAGGCATCATCCCGGCGCTGGAGCCGAGCCACGCCATTGCCGAAGTGATCAAGCGCGCGCCGAAAATGGGCAAGGACCAGATCATCCTGATGAACCTCTCCGGCCGTGGCGACAAGGACATCTTCACCGTCGGCAAGATCCTCGGTATGGAGCTCTAAGATGACCGCACGCATGGACAAACGCTTCGCGGATCTCGCCGCCGAAGGTCGCCCGGCCCTTGTGACCTATTTCATGGGCGGCGATCCGGATTATGCCAGCTCGCTCGAGATCATGAGAGCGCTGCCGAAGGCAGGCTCCGACGTCATCGAACTCGGCATGCCCTTCTCCGATCCGATGGCCGACGGCCCGGCCATCCAGCTGGCCGGCCAGCGCGCGCTGAAGGGCGGGCAGACGCTCGCCAAGACGCTGCAGATGGCGCGCGACTTCCGCAAGGGTGACGATGCGACGCCGATCGTGCTGATGGGCTACTACAACCCGATCTACATCTACGGCGTCGATCGTTTCCTCGACGAGGCGCTGGAAGCCGGCATCGACGGCCTCATCGTCGTCGACCTGCCGCCGGAAATGGATGACGAACTTTGCCTGCCGGCGCTCGCCAAGGGTATCAACTTCATTCGCCTGGCAACGCCGACGACGGACGAGAAGCGCCTGCCGGCGGTCCTGAAGAACACCTCCGGCTTCGTCTACTACGTATCGATGAACGGCATCACCGGCTCGGCCCTGCCGGATCCCTCGCTGATCGGTGGCGCAGTCGGCCGCATCAAGGCGCATACGAAGCTGCCGGTCTGCGTCGGCTTCGGCGTCAAGACGGCGGACCATGCCCGCGCCATCGGCGCCTCGGCGGATGGCGTCGTCGTCGGCACCGCGATCGTCAACCAGATCGCTTCCAGCCTGACGGCGGACGGCAAGGCCAGCGCCGCCACCGTCGCCGGCGTCGAGACGCTGGTGATGAGCCTCGCCTCGGGTGTGCGCGGCGCGCGCCTTGCGGCGGCGGAGTGAAATTCCCACATGGGATCGGATAAAGGCAATTGCGGGAAAAGCATGACGCGGTTTTCCCGCAATTGCGCAGATTAACGGGAGTCTAGACCGTGAACTGGATCACGAATTACGTTCGGCCGAAGATCAACTCGATGCTCGGCCGCCCCAACCGGGATGTTCCCGACAACCTCTGGATCAAGTGCCCGGAAACCGGCGAGATGGTGTTCCACCGCGATCTCGAGGAGAACAAGTGGGTCATTCCCGCCTCGGGCTACCACATGAAGATGCCGGCCAAGGCCCGCCTCAAGGATCTCTTCGACGATGGCGTCTACGAAGCCCTGCAGCAGCCGAAGGTCGCGCAGGATCCGCTGAAGTTTCGCGATTCGAAGAAGTACACGGATCGCCTGAAGGATAGCCGGATCAAGACCGACCTCGAAGACACGATTGTCGCCGGCGTCGGTAAGATGCGCGGCGTCAAGCTGGTCGCCGTCGTGCACGAGTTCAATTTCATGGGCGGCTCGCTCGGCATTGCCGCAGGCGAGGCGATCATCAAGGCCTTCGAACGGGCGATTGCCGAAAAGTGCCCGCTCGTCATGTTTCCCGCCTCGGGCGGCGCGCGCATGCAGGAAGGCATCCTTTCGCTGATGCAGCTGCCGCGCACCACGGTCGCCGTGGAGATGCTCAAGGAAGCGGGCCAACCCTATATCGTCGTGCTCACCAACCCGACGACCGGCGGCGTGACGGCGTCCTACGCCATGCTGGGCGACATCCACCTTGCCGAGCCGGGCGCCGAAATCTGCTTTGCCGGCAAGCGCGTCATCGAGCAGACGATCCGCGAGAAGCTGCCTGAAGGCTTCCAGACCTCGGAATACCTTCTGGAACACGGCATGGTCGATCTCGTCGTCAATCGACATGACATTCCCGATACGCTCGCCCGCCTTCTGAAGATCCTGATGAAGAAGCCGGCGACCGCATCGCTCACCAATGGCGCGGTCGCCATCGCGGCCCAGTAAGCCGGATCGGCGGAGAGCGGCATGACGACGGTATCGGCCAGCGAAGCGGCAGCGGAGATCGAGAAGCTTCTCGGTCTCCATCCCAAGGGGTTCGATCTTTCGCTGGACCGCATCACGCGGTTGCTTGCCGCGCTCGGCGATCCGCACCTGAAACTGCCGCCGGTCATCCATGTGGCCGGCACCAATGGCAAGGGCTCCGTCACCGCCTTCTGCCGCGCGATCCTGGAGGCCGAAGGCCTCGGCGTTCACGTCCACACCTCTCCCCATCTCGTCAACTGGCATGAGCGCTACCGTCTCGCCGTCAAGGGGGAACGCGGGGCTCTGGTCGGCGATGCCGTGCTCGCCGATGCGGTGCGCCGCGTGGCGGAGGCCAATGGCGGCGAAAAGATCACCGTTTTCGAAATCCTGACCGCCGTCACCTTCCTGCTCTTCTCCGAGCATCCGGCCGACGTGGCGATCATCGAGGTCGGCCTCGG
The DNA here is from genome assembly GCF_028534175.1 of Shinella sp. HY16. Classification (NCBI taxonomy): domain Bacteria; kingdom Pseudomonadati; phylum Pseudomonadota; class Alphaproteobacteria; order Hyphomicrobiales; family Rhizobiaceae; genus Shinella; species Shinella sp. HY16. The sequence goes on from NZ_JAHYXL010000001.1 coordinate 3,766,222, forward strand.
TGGGCGCTTCGATGCGACCAATGTCATTCCGCGCCCCGCCGTTTCGGTGATCATGCCGATCTCGCTCGACCATCAGGCCTATCTCGGCGACCGGGTCGAGCTGATCGCAGCGGAGAAGGCGGGCATCATGAAGCGCGGCGCGCCCGTCGTCATCGGCTATCAGTCGGAAGAGGCGGCCCGCGATGTGCTGGTCGAGACCGCCGAGCGGCTTGGTTGCCCGCATGCGGTCTATGGCCAGGATTTCATGGCGCATGAGGAGTTCGGCCGCCTGGTCTATCAGGACGAATTCGGCCTTGCCGACCTGCCGTTGCCGCGCCTGCCTGGCCGCCACCAATATGCCAACGCCGCCGCGGCGATCCGCGCCGTCAAGGCTGCCGGCTTTGCCGTTTCCGAGCAGGCGCTGGAGCAGGGCCTTGCTCGCGTCGAATGGCCGGGCCGCCTGCAACGGCTGACGGATGGCGCGCTTCTGCGGCTTGCTCCGCGGGGCAGCGAGATCTGGGTCGATGGCGGGCACAATCCCGGTGCCGGCCAGGTTATCGCCGAAACCATGGCGAATTTCGAGGAGCGCGAGCCGCGCCCGCTCTTCCTCGTCACCGGCATGATCAACACCAAGGATCCGGTCGGCTATTTCGAGCCGTTCGGTGGTCTTGCCGAACGGGTCTTCACCGTGCCGATCCGCGGCTCCGATGCCGGCCTTGATCCTCTTGCGCTTGCCGATGACGCGGCCCGCGCCGGCCTTGAGGCCCAGCCGCTGTCGACCGTTGCCGATGCGCTCGCCGAAATCGCCCGCATCACCGAAGAGGACGAGGTGCCGCCGCGCATCCTGATCGGCGGTTCGCTCTACCTCGTCGGCGATGTTCTTGCCGACAACGGAACGCCCCCCACCTGAGCACAAAAAAGCCCGGCCGAAGCCGGGCTTTCTCGTATCCAGTCATGCTGGCCAATCAGGCTGCGCTGGAAATCCAGCTCGAAAGGGCCGTCTTCGGCGCGGCGCCGACCTTGATGTCCGCGACTTCGCCGCCCTTGAACATGGCGAGCGTCGGAATGGAACGCACACCATACTGGGCGGCCAGTTCCGGGTTCTCGTCGATGTTCAGCTTGGCGACCTTCACCTTGCCGGCGAGTTCCGTCGAAATTTCCTCGAGCGCGGGGGCAATCATCTTGCACGGGCCGCACCATTCAGCCCAGAAATCGACGATGACAGGCTCTGCGGAATTGAGAACTTCAGTCTGGAAGTTGGACTGGTCGACTTTTACGGTAGCCATGAGGCTCTCCTTGGATGGTGATCGTTGTACTCAATGTGATGCTGGCGCGGGCTGGTTTCAAGGCCTGACACCGCTCTGCCGGTGGCCGGAAGGCGACCGGTCGTCCCGTCCGGTATCTCACTTCGAGGCGAGTTCGGCAAGGCTTGCCTCCATCAGGCCGGCGTCCAGCCAATAGGTTTTCGCCGCCTCCGTATAGATCAGCCCGCAGCGGATTTCCCGCGCCGGATAGAGTGGCATAAGGATCGCGCGGTAGATCGCAAGCTGCGCCCGGTGCTCGAAGGGAATGTCGGCATGCGAGGCAGGTGGCACACGGTTCGTCTTGAAATCGACGATCTCGACAGCCGCATCGGTGATCGCCATGCGGTCGATGCGGCCGGAGACCGCATAGTCCCGGCTGCCGAGCGTCAGCGTGCCCATGATCGATACCTCTGCGCGGGCGGCCGGTGAAAAGATCGCGGCGAGGTCTTCGTCGCCGATCACCGCGAGCGCCGCTTCGACCAGCGAGGTCCGCGCGCTTTCCGGCCAGTGGGCGGCCGCCCGTTCGAGATAGCGCCGCGCTGCTGCGGGCCGTTCCGCGTCAGCGAAGGCGGGCAGGACCTGGAGGAAACGGTGCAGGATGCGCCCTCGCTCCATCGCAAGGCCGGCGCCCGGAACGCCACCCTTCCGACCGAAGAGCGCCGAGGGCACCAGGAGGTCCGCCGCATCCGTCTCGATCACTGCTGCCGCACCCGAGGGGCTGAGCGGTCGCGGCAATGATTTCTGCGGTGGCAGGGGACGACCCAATGCTTCAGGAAGCGTAACCTTCACCTTGTCCTCGATGGGGGCCGCGGTGGCCGCCTCCAGGGTCGCCGCCCCGGCCTCACGCCAGGAAAATCCCGGCCAGCTCTCGCCTGCCGTCGAAAAGGTCTTTTCAACGCACCGCGCACCATCGGCAGAAAGCGCCGCCGTGATCATCTGATGCCAGGTGTCCTTGTTCTCCAGCCGGCCGCGATAGCCGCAGACGACGAGGCGATCCGCCGCGCGGGTCATCGCCACGTAGAGCAGGCGGCGGTATTCCTCTTCCGCGCTGTCCTTGATGCGCTCCGCATCGGCCACCGTCAGCGCGTTGCCAAGATCCTTGAGCGGCAGCCAGGCCGGCAGGCCGCCGGCAAGGCCGGGTGCCGAGAGAAAACGCAGGTGCGGCATGTGGCTGGGGCTGAAGGGTTTTGCGCCGCCGTCGGCGAGGAAGACCACCGGCGCCTCCAGGCCCTTGGCGGCATGCACCGTCATGATGCGGATCTCGCCGCGCGCCTTGTCCTGCTCGCGCTTGACGGTCGGGGCTTCGAGCTCCAGCGTGGAGACGAACGCCTGCAGGCCCGGCAGGCCGTTCTCCTCCTGCTCCAGCGCGAATGTCAGGAACTCGTCGATGATTTCGCCGGCTTCCGTCCCGAGCCGGGCGAGAAAGGCCCGCCGCCCGCCGCCGGCACCGAGAATACGCGCATAGAAATCGTGTACTGCCTGGCCCTGCGCATCGCGCAGCACGTCCCTGAGGCGCCGCACGATGCCGGCCAGCACAGCGTCTTCTTCCGCAGCCTCCGTCAGGCGCGCCCAGAGGCCCTGCCGTTCGCCGCGCCGCGCCGCCAGCGCAAACAGCGCCTCTTCGTCGAGATTGAACAGCGGGCTCTTCAGGAGCGCTGCCAGCGAAAGGTCGTCTTCCGGCAGAACGGCGAAGCGGCCGAGCGCCATCAGGTCCTGCACCGCGATGTGCTTCGTCAGCACCAGCCGGTCGGCGCCGGCGACAGGGAGATTGTGGCGCTGCTTCAGGGTGCGCGTCAGCGCATTGACGAAGGCGTCGCGCTTGCGCACCAGCACGATGACGTCGCCGGCCGCCATGGGCCGCGTCTTACCTTTTTCCGTCACCGTTTCCCGGCCGATCCAGGCCGCGAGCGTATCGGCGATGCGCCGGGCCAGCACGTTGATCGGCGCCTCCTCGGCCACCGCGTCGAAGGGTGCTGTCCAGTCCTCCTCGTCAAGACCCGGCGGGGCGGCGATCACCTCCCAGATATCGACCGCGCCCGGTTCGCGCCCGCGGTTGGAGGCATGCACGATCTCGCTGCCGTCAGGCGTCAGGCCGCGCGCATTGGCGGGGTCGAGAAAGACCTGGTCGACCGCCGAGAGCACTTCGCGTGTCGAGCGGAAGGAGAGCAGCAGCCGGATCGGGCTGAAGGCGGCTTCTGCCGCCTGCGTGCGGCGAAGAACCGTGCGGCCCTCCTCGGCGAAACGCTCCGGCCGGGCGCCCTGGAAGGAGTAGATCGACTGCTTCTCGTCGCCGACGGCGAAGATGGTGCGGTTCCGGTTCCGCGCCGTTTCGCCGGCGAAGAAATCGTCCGTCAGCGACTTGACGATCTGCCATTGCCGCGGGCTGGTGTCCTGTGCCTCGTCGACGAGGATGTGGTCGATGCCCTGGTCGAGCTTGTAGTGCACCCAGGCGCTCACCTTCTCGCGCGTGAGCAGCCGCGCGGTGCGGTCGATCAGGTCGTCGAAGTCGAGCAGGCTGCGCGCCCGCTTCAGGTCCTCGTAATCGCCGATCAGCCGCTCGGCGATGACGAGCGCCGCGCGCGTCGCCTCGTACATGCGGAACCGTCGCAACCGGTCGTCGCAGGCGACCACATGGGCCTGGGCGGCCAGAAGCGCGGTTTCGAAATGGGGGGCGCTGTCGCGAACCTTCTTCGACAGGAACGATCGGTCGAGGCTGCGCGGTGAGCCGGTGCCGGTGAAGAAGAGATCATGCAGTGCCGCGCGCTGCGCCTCGGCATCGGTGAGCCGGGCTACGCCGCGCAGGCCCGCGGCGGAGGTCTTCACCGTCTCGCTGCCGAGGCTCTCCGCCGCTGCGAGATAGGATTCGAGAACCGCGCCTTGCAAACCGTCGAGCGGCCAGAATGCGGCGAGGATGTCGTCTGCCGTCTCGTTTGGGTCGAGCCCGGTTTCCCGGCGCAGCACGGCATCCATGCCGCCCGCCTTCGCGGCGCCGTCCAGGAACTCACGGATCTGTCCGCGGCTCGCCACGATATCGGCGATCAGCCGCTCCAGCCCGGTGTCGTCGGCAATGTCGAGCACGGTGGCGAAGGCGGCCGCCAGTGTGCTGTCGTCCTCGTTCGTCGTCGCGGTCAGCAGTGTCCGGCGGGCATCGGCCAGCAGCACGGCCGCGGCCCGGTCGTCGAGCACGGAGAAGTGGCCGGCGACATTGGCTTCCAGCGGAAACTGGTGCAGCAGTGCCTCGCAGAAGGCGTGGATCGTCTGGATCTTCAGCCCGCCCGGCGTTTCGAGCGCACGCGCGAAGAGGCGGCGCGCCTCGGCAAGCTTGAACAGGTTCGGCTCTCTGCCCTCGATCGCCGCCACGCGCTCCGACAGGATTTCGTCGGAGAGCGTTGCCCATTCGGCCAGCCGCTCGAAGACGCGGTTCGACATTTCGGAAGCCGCAGCCTTGGTATAGGTGAGGCAGAGGATGGCGGAGGGCCGGCAACCGGCGAGAAGCAGGCGGATCACGCGCTGCGTCAGCACATGGGTCTTGCCCGAGCCGGCATTGGCCGAAACCCAGGCCGAGCGGGCGGGATCGGAGGCCGTCGCCTGTTTCTGCGTGGTCCAGCTCAGCCAGGCGGCGGGCTCGGCGGAGGCGGGCCGATCGTCCTCAAGCATCCTCGCTCTCCCCGTTGCTTTCCGCCGAGGACCATTCGGCGACGCGCGCCAGATGGTCGTATTCCCCGCCATAGTCCCGTTCCTGTTCGGGAATGAGCCGGGAGGCAAAACCATAGCGGCCTTCGATGAGGCCCGTCAGAAGCTTTTCCAGCTCCGTCAACGCTTCCTCGGCAAGCTCGACCGCGGATTTCGGTGTGGCGTTCGCCGATTTGGCGTGCTCGTTGTTCACCTGCTCGGCCTTGAACCGTTCGCCGGGTTTGAGGCGCACATAGAGAAGGTTCGCCGGCTCGCGAAGCCCCGGTCCGCGGAAGGCGCCGCGCCGGATCGCCGCCGCTTCCAGCGCGAGCTGCGGATCGAGCAGCGCCCGCGCCACCTTCAGCGACGGCGTGCTGCCGGTCTTGTAGTCGAGGAGATCCGCGCCGCCATCCGGCAGAATGTCGATGCGGTCGGCAATGCCGGTCAGGCGGATGCCGCCGACCGAAAGATCGAGCGAGGCCGGCACCTCCGTCAGGCTCTCGCGCACGCCGCCCGCCCGCTCGAGGTGCCAGTGGACGAAGGCGCGGGCGACGGCGGCAAAGCGCGGCCGCCAGACGGCATCGATATGCGGGGGCAGGGCGACAGCGTCGAATTCTTCCGCAAGGATGCGGCCGATGAGGGCGAAGGGCTCGCCGCTCGCTTCCTCGCGCACGAAACGATCGACGATACGATGGTAAAGCGAGCCGCGCTCGGCCGGCCCCGGATCGAGATTGAAGGGAGCGACCGGGTCGAGGCGCAGGATATGGCGGGCATAGATCGCATAGGGGTCGCGCCGGAGGCGCCCCACTTCGCTGAACGAGTATTTCTTCGGCTGCAGCTCGGCCGGCGGATGCGGCGCCGGGCGCCGGGCGGTCGGTACGGACGGGCTGCGATCAATCTCGTTCGCCCAGTCGATGAGACTTTTTCCGCGCGCCCTGAGGTCTGCGGCAAGGGTGGGGCCGCCGACGGCGATGAGCCGTTGCAACCAGCGCGAGGCGACGGTTGGTGCGGTGCCGTTGCGCAGCGCCCGCGTCAGTACCAGTTTCGGCGCGGCTGCGGCCATCTGCAGGTCGTGGCCGAGCTGTCCGATGCGCCGTTCCGGCGGCTCCAGGCCGATCTCCACCTTCATGACGCGCGACAGGAAGGCGTCGTTCGCCGCCTGTCCCGGCCAGGTGCCCTCGTTGAGCCCACCGATCACCACCGTATCGACGCTTTGCAGGCGCGATTCGAGCGCGCCGAAGATGAAGACGCGCGGATGGCGCATGGAGCGCGGCTTGACGCTCTCGCTGGCCGCCAGCGCCTCGATGATGTCGCACCATTGCGGCCCATCGGCCTCGATCTGCCCGTCCGTCTCGATCACGCTCTTGAGGAGGTTCGCCAGGCTGTCGCCAGCCTCGCCGGACCAGAGGGCGGCAAGGTTGCCCTGTTCGTCCACCGCCGCCGCTTCGAGCACCCGGCCGGTCCGTTCCGACCAGTCGGAGACCGGAAGCTTCGAGGAGAAGCGTCGCCCCGTGCGGCTTTCCTGCACGAGCGCGCCGGCAAGCGGCTCGACCGCTTCGGCGATACGGCGTGCGAGATCGCGGGCAAGGGGGATGGCAGCCTCGGAAAGCGCCGTGCGCCACTCCGGCGGGTGGCGATCCAGTGCCTGACGGGCAAGCGCGGCCTCTAGCAGCGGTTCGAGCGTGGAGATGTCGATCTCGGCCGTGCCGCCGCGCAGCGCTGTCAGTTCCAGCGCCGCTACGGCGACGGCCAGGTCCGCTGCGGGCAGGCCGAAGCGGGCGAGGGGGTGTTTCAGCAGCGCGACGAGTGGCACCGGGTCGCCCGGCCGCAGTGCCGCCTCGTTGAGGAGACGCAGGAGCGTGCCCTGCGGTGTGGAAAGCAACGGTGTGCCGGCCGAATCGTCCGCCTCGATACCGAAGCGGGCAAGCTCCGCCGCCACGCGCCGGCCGAGCTTGCGGTCGGGCGTGATCAGTGCCGCCTGGGTGTCCTCGCCATCCTCCAGCGCCAGCCGCAGCGCAATCGCGATAGCCACCGCCTCCTCTCGCTCGTTGGCCGCCTCGACGAGCGACACGGCCTCGAAGGCCCCGGCCAGGCGGCCCGCATCGAGCATGCCGCGAACCTCGCCCCAGCCGGATGTTGCCTGGGTCGGCAGGAAGGCGCTGGAGAGGACCTGCGAGCGGTATTCCAGCGCTTCGGGTGGTGTGCCGAGCAAGTCGACATCCGCACGTGTGCAGCCCATGCGGGCGAGCAGGCGGTGGAGGCCGTATTGCGGATGGCTGCGGGCGGCGGCATCGGGTTTCAGGGCGCCGTCGCTGCCCGCATGGTGGCCGACGAGCAGCCATTCGGCATCCGACATGAAGCGATCGAGCCCCGGCAGGATCACCACGCCGTTCGGCAGGTCCGCCACGGCCGCGATCAGGCCGGCGGTTGCGGGAATGGAGCCGGTGGAACCGGCGATGATGACGGGGCCGGCGGGCGGCGTGGTGCGGTAGCGCTCGGTCTCGGCATGCAGTGTCGCATTGCGCCGCAGCGACGGGGAGGAGCGGTTGAGCTCCGTCAGCCGTGCCGGCCAGAATTCGCTGGCGATTTTCAGGAATTCGGCGGTGAGCTGCCACCAGAGCGCATGGTTGGAGACGTCGAGATTGTCGAGCGCCAGCCAGTCGAGCTCTTCCGTCTCCATCGCGTCGATGATTTCGGCGAGGTTGCGGGCGAGCCACACGGCATCGGCGGGGCTCGCGGGCGCAACGAGCGGACTTTCCGCATGAACGGAGGTGACCGCCGCAGGCAGCTGGTTGCGCCAGGCGAGCACGAGGCGGGCGAGTTCGAGAAGACGCGTCGGGCCGGACAGCGGCTCGGCCATGTCGAGCAGTGCCGGCGCGGCCTCGTCGAAGAAGCCGCTGTCGTCGTCGGTCTCGCCGAGCGCGCGGATGACCGGCAGGATGGCCGAGCGTCCGCCGAAGAGATCGACGAATTCCGAGCGCAGCACGCGGGCGGAGCGGCGGGTCGGCACGTAAATCGTGACGTCGGCCAGCGCCAGCGGATCGGCGGGGTCATAGGTGAAGCCGGGCATAAGCCGGCCGTCGACAAGGCTTTGGGCAGTCGTCCTCAAGAAAGGCAGGCTCGCCGGGATGGAGTAGATGCGTCCGCGCGCCCGCGTCACGCCGCCGCCTCGCGCGCCGCGCCGATGACGGCTTCCGCCGCGCCGATCGCATCCGGCGTGCCGACGGTGATCCAGTGGCCGTCCATCACGAGGCCGAAGAGGCGGCCCGTCTCGATTGCCCGGTCGAAATAGATGTTGAGGTTGAAGGCGTCCTCGGGCGCGTCGTCGAAGAGGGCCGGCATCATGGCGATGGCGCCGGCATAGACGAAGGGCGTTCCGTCGCCCTCCCGGTAGCGCGCCAGCCGCCCCTCGGCGTCCATCGAGAAATCCTTCTTGCCGTTGTGGCCGGTCGTGTCCTCCAGCTTCACGCAGAGCAGCAGCATGTCCATGCGCTCGGGGTCGAAGGCCTCGGCCAGCCGTTCGAGATTGCTCGGCTCGCCGAGCTTCTCGCCGATCCAGAAGAGGTCGGCATTCATGACAAAGACGGGGTCGCGGTTCAGCAGCTTCAGGCCCTTGGCGAGGCCGCCGCCGGAATTCATCAGTTGATCGGTCTCGTCGGAGAGGATGATTTCGGGAGCCGTGCGACCGGCGAGATGGGCGATCATCTGGTCGGCGAAATGGTGCACGTTGACGACGGCGCGCTTGACGCCCGCTGCGGCCAGCGCATCGAGCCCGTAGTCGATCATCGCCTTGCCGGCGACCGGCACCAGCGGCTTGGGCATCGTGTCGGTGATGGGGCGCAAGCGGGTGCCGAGGCCGGCGGCCAGCACCATGGCGTCTTCGATCTTCATCGGGGTTTCCAGGGCCATTTCAGCAAGAGTGCCATGCTAGTCTGCGCCAAAGGGACGCAAAAGAGATCCTCATGATTCGGTCGCGAGGATTCCAGCCTTTTCGCACCAGTCGCGCAAGGGGGCGAGATCGGGATGGGCGAGCGCCCGTTCCAGATTGCGGAAGGTGCGCGGCATATGGTTCATGTAGACGGGCTTGCCGTCGCGCTGCATCAGCCGCACCCAGAGGCCGACGAGCTTGCAGTTGCGCTGCGCCGCCATGACGTGCCAGTCGCGCAGGAACCGGTCCCGGTCGAAGCCGGGATCCGCAGCCCGCAGCGAAAGGTAGTGGTCGAGAACGCTTTCCGCCACCTCCTCCGGCATGTCGACACGCGCATCCTGCACCAGCGAGGCGACGTCGTAGGCCGAGGGGCCGATCATCGCGTCCTGGAAGTCGATGATGCCGACCCGGTCGGTGCCGGTTGCCTCCGGCCGCCAGATGATGTTCGGGGAGTGGAAGTCGCGCAGCAGAAGATTGTGCTCGGCGGCGGCAAGGCTGTCGATCAGCCCGTCCCACAGGGCGATATAGCTGCGGCGTTCGTCCTGGCTTGCCGGCGTGCCGCGCTTGAAGGGCAGGTACCAGTCGGTGAGCAGGCTCACCTCGATCTGTATGGCGTCGCGGTCGAAATCCGGCACGCGGTGCACGATGTCTCCGGCAACGGGAAGATCCCGCCGCGCAGGCTCGCCATGCAGACGCGCAAGGCAAGCGGCACTCTCGCGGTAGCGCTCGGCGATCGGCATGCCGTTTTCGTCGAGAACGCCTTCGCTGCCGAGATCCTCGATCAGCAGAATGCCCTCATCGATATCCATTTCGTGGATCGCCGGCGCGCGCAGGCCGCACGCGACGAGATACTGGCCGATCGCGATGAAGGGTTTCACATCCTCGGCGATATGGGCGATCTGCTGGTAATATTTTCCATGCGCAAGGATGGGCCCGGGCGTGTGGCGCGGCGAATCCATCAGCACGAAACGTGCGCCATCGAGATGGACATGCTCATAGGCGCGCACCGAGGCATCGCCCGTCAGGTGGCGGCGCGTGGCATTTCGGTAGCCGGCTTCATCGAGGAAGGCGCGGATCGCCAGGGAGCGGCGGATGCGTGCCAGGGCCGGTGCCGGGGCGTCGACGGTGACGCGCCGTCCCTCACCCTCATGCAGGAAAGTAAGCGTGATGCCGTCTGCCGGCAGCGTGCCAGACCCCTTTTCCGGCCATTCGACGAGGCAGATGCCGTCAGACAGCGCCTCGTCGAAGCCGAGTTCGTCGATCTCGGTAGCATCGGCGATGCGGTAAAGGTCGAAATGGGCGACGGGGATGCGCAGCTCGTAGCTCTGGACCAGCGTGAAGGTCGGGCTCGGCACTTCAAGATAGGCGTCGTTGGCGATCGCCCGGATCAGTGCGCGGGAAAAGGTCGACTTGCCGGCGCCAAGATCGCCCGACAGCGCGACATAGTCGCCGCGCTTCAGGCCGAGCGCCATGTCCTCGCCGAAGCGGATGGTCGCTGCTTCGTCGGGAAGGAAGAGGTCGAGCGCCATCCGGGCCTATTCCGCCGCAGCGAAGGACGTCATCGTCGCAGACGGAATGCGGCAGGTGACATCGGTGCCGCGGCCTTCATGGCTGTCGATCGTGACGGTGCCGTGGTGCAGGCTGACGAAGCTTTCGACGATCGAGAGGCCCAGGCCTGCACCGCCGCGCCGGCCATGGCTTTCGAAGCGATCGAACACCGTCTTCAGCACGTCCTGCGGAATGCCGGGCCCGCGGTCGGAAACGGTGAAGACGAGGTCGGCGCTCTCGCGCCAGCATTTGAGGCTGATCGAGCTGCCTTCCGGTGCGAAATTGGCGGCATTGCTCAAAAGCTTGATGAGGATCTGCTTGAGGCGCTGCTGGTCGGCGACGATGGTGCCGAGATTGTCGGGCGCGGTGATTTCCAGTGTCACCTGCGCTTCGTACAGCCGGTCGGCAAACTGCATGGAGACGTCGTCGAGCAGGTCCGTCAGGTTGATCTCGCTATAGTCGAGCTCCATGATACCGGCATCGACGGTGGCAAGGTCGAGGATATCGTTGACGATGGTGAGCAGCACCGCCGAGGATGTCGCGATGTGATCGACATATTCGGCCTGCCGGTCGTTGAGCTCGCCCATGGTCGGCGTCTTCAGGAGATCGGCAAAACCGATGATGTTGGTCAGCGGCGAGCGCAGCTCGTAGGAAACGTGCTGGACGAAATCGTTCTTCAGCGCATCGGCCTTGCGCAGGGCCTCGTTCTTTTCCGTGAGGGCCCGGCTGACGCGCACGCTGTCGGTGATGTTGACGAAGGTCAGCATCGTCTGGGCGTTGGAAAGCGGGATGACGGCGAAGTCGAGCACCAGGCCGGTGCGCAGCTCCAGCACGCCCTGGCAGGAGGGCCGCTCGTCATCGAAGCTGGTGATGATATGGGCAAAACGCTTCCAGCCGTCCGGCTTGTCATAGGACGGCGCGCAGGCCTGTTCGATGGCGCGGATATGGGTGCCGGATTTCGCCTCGGCCTCGCTGATACCCCAGAGCGCACGGAAGGCCGGGTTGGAGAGGCGGATGCGTCCGTCCGGGCTGAACACGGCGACGCCTTCGGCCAGATGGTCGATCGTCTCGTCCTGCACCTGTACAAGCGTATTGTAGCGCGTCTCGAGATCAACCTTTTCGGTCAGGTTCTCGAACACCCAGGTCGCGCCACCCTGTGGCCGCGCAGTGGCGAAGACACGCAGCGTCTGGCCGTTCGGCAGGTGCCAGAGGTCGGTCTGGGTGTCGATGGCGCGGTAGACGGAAAGCGCGGTGTCCTTCCACTGTTTCCAGTTGAGCTGTTCCGGCAGCTTCCCGTTGGCGCGCAGGCGGTCGAGCAGTTCGCCATTGCCGGGTTTGCCTTCGAGGAAGGCCGTGTCGATCTCCCACATGCGCTGGAAGGCCTGGTTGTAGAATTGCAGGCGCTGCTCGCCGTCGAAGATGGCGACGGGGGTCGCGAGATGATCGAGCGTCTCGGCGTGGCTCTTCAGCGTGCGCACCAGCTCCTCGCGCACCGCCTCGATGTCGGAGACATTGACGGCGATGCCGGCCGAACCTGTCGGGCTGCGTGCATCGACGACGTCGAAGAAGCTGCGGTTGCCGTGTACGACAGTCGAGACCTTGTCGCGGAACGGCGCATCATAGGTGCTGGCGGCGCGGATCTTTTCGCGCGCAATGGTCGGCAGCAGCTCGCGCCCCTCGGCTACGGCGCCGGCGGCATCCTTGGCCTCGACGGCTTCGGCATAGGCCTCGTTCACCCAGGCGAGCGAGCCGTCGGCCGCGCGCTGCCAGACGGGCAGGTCGATCTGGTCGAGCAGGCCCTGCAGCGTGGTGAGCGCCTGGACCAGCCGGTCGCGCTCCAGCCTCAGTTCGGCAGCTTCCGCGCGCAGGTTGTTCAGCGCCACGAAGCGCACGAAGGCCTGGCCGCCGGAAACGCGTCCCTGCGCTTCCAGCACTTCCTCGCGACTCGTTTCGAGGATCAGGTCGAAACTCTGCGCCTGCGAGCGCAGCTTTTCGACGGCGCGCTCGATTTCGGCGGCGGAGGTCGGCTTCAGCCAGCGGCCGAAGGCGAGGAAGTCGCGGTCGGCCAGCGGCGCTCCGGTCTCTGCCGGAAGCTGGCCCAGGAATTCTGGTTTATCCGAAAGGCCGTCCCAGACGACGATGCGCCGGTCCTTGTCGCCGATCAGTGCCTGGAGACGGGAAACATTGTGGCGCGCATCGGAAAGATGCGCCTTCAGTTCGCGGCTTTCCGCTTCCATGCGGCCACGCTGGCGGATCATCCAGATCGCCGAAACCATCGCTGCCGACATCACGCCGAGCAGCATGGAAACGGTGACGATCTCCGTGGTGGCGAGATAGGGGCCGGCGGCATGCGCCGGGCCGGCAAGCGCCGTCAGCGCCGAGCCGGCCGACAGTGCCGATACGAGACGGCGCTTGCCGCTCGTAAACCATTCATTAACCATAAATTTATTCTGCGCATAGGAATGCGCCCTGTCCCGCCCCGGCATGGCAAAAGCCTGCCCGGAACGGCCTCGTTTTGTGTCCGCCATCATCCCCGGTCTGTCTCCGTCCGTTTGCCGCCTGATCGACAAGACATCCCAATCCGGCGCGAAGGGTCCGCATCTGCACGCCGAATCAATGCTTTAAAAGATACTTGTTTCCAGAATCGTCGGGAAGGGATGCGCCCAAAAAAGAAGCTGCGCGCCTTGTCAAGCGCGCAGCCCCTAGATGTTGTGGATAACCTGGGTAAGGATCAGTACCTGTAGTGCTCGGCCTTGAACGGACCCTGGGTCGTCACGCCGATATAGCCGGCCTGTTCTTCGGAGAGCTCCGTCAGGCGCGCACCGAGCTTGGCGAGGTGCAGGCGCGCGACCTTCTCGTCGAGCTGCTTGGGCAGAACGTAGACTTCGTTCTGGTAGGCGTCGCCCTTGGTGAAGAGCTCGATCTGGGCGAGAACCTGGTTGGAGAACGAAGCGGACATCACGAAGGACGGGTGGCCGGTGGCGTTGCCGAGGTTGAGCAGGCGTCCCTCGGACAGCAGGATCATGCGGTTGCCCTTCGGGAACTCGATCATGTCGACCTGCGGCTTGATGTTCGTCCACTTGAAATTGCGGAGCGACGCGACCTGGATCTCGTTGTCGAAGTGGCCGATATTGCCGACGATCGCCATGTCCTTCATCTCGCGCATATGGTCGACGCGGATGACGTCCTTGTTGCCGGTGGTCGTGATGAAGATGTCGGCGGTGGAGACGACGTCTTCGAGCTGCACGACTTCAAAACCGTCCATGGCGGCCTGGAGGGCGCAGATCGGGTCGATCTCCGTCACCTTGACGCGGGCGCCGGCGCCCTTAAGCGATGCAGCCGAACCCTTGCCGACGTCGCCATAGCCGCAGACGACGGCAACCTTGCCGGCCATCATCACGTCGGTGCCGCGGCGGATGCCGTCGACCAGCGATTCCTTGCAGCCGTACTTGTTGTCGAACTTCGACTTGGTGACGCTATCGTTGACGTTGATCGCCGGGAAGGGCAGCAGGCCCTTCTGCTGGAGCTGGTAGAGACGGTTGACGCCGGTGGTGGTCTCTTCCGTCACGCCCTGGATGGCGTCGCGCTGCTTGGTGAACCAGCCCGGGGAAGCGGCGAGGCGCTTCTTGATCTGTGCGAAGAGGATCTCTTCTTCTTCCGAGCCCGGGTTGACCAGAATGTTCTCGCCGGCTTCGGCGCGGGCGCCGAGCAGGATGTACATGGTGGCGTCGCCGCCATCGTCGAGGATCATGTTGGAGAGACCGCCATCGGCCCACTGGAAGATCTTGTCGGTGTATTCCCAGTATTCGGTGAGGGTTTCGCCCTTCACGGCATAGACCGGGATGCCGGCGGCGGCGATCGCGGCAGCGGCGTGGTCCTGCGTGGAGAAGATGTTGCACGAGGCCCAGCGGACATCGGCGCCGAGCGCGACCAGCGTCTCGATGAGTACGGCGGTCTGGATGGTCATGTGCAGCGAGCCGGTGATGCGCGCGCCCTTGAGCGGCTTGGCGGTGCCGAACTCTTCGCGGCACGCCATCAGGCCTGGCATTTCGGTCTCGGCGATCTGAATTTCCTTGCGGCCGAAATCGGCAAGCGCGATGTCGGCGACGTGGTAGTCCTTCGTGGTGGTCATGGGGTCTCCAGCCTTTTGGCACGTGCAGCAACGAAATTGCCTGCGCCCGTGCGTGGAACGAACAGATACTATTCGTGATGGCGCTTCCTATCAGGAAATGCCGGCTGGAGCAACAGGATATAAAGAAGTCTTTATATCCTTATGTCGGCGCTTGGTTTACATTTCTTCGCCGAAACGATCGGCCACCAGCGCGTCGAGGGCGTCGAGCACCTCGCGTGCCTGGACGCCGACCGCCGTCACCAGCACGGAACAGCCGGGGCTGGCGGCCAGCATCATCAGGCCCATGATCGATGTGCCGCCCACCGTCATGCCGTCCTTGGAGACGGTGACTTCGGCGTCGTAGCCATCGACTGTCTGGACGAATTTCGCCGAGGCGCGGGCATGGAGACCGCGCTTGTTGATGATGAGAAGCTCTTTCGAGACGGTCATGGACGGCGGAAAACCCTATTTGCCACTGAGCACGCGGCTTGCCACGTTGATATATTTGCGGCCGGCCTCGGAGGCGTCGATCAGCGCCTTCTCCATATTGTTCTCACCGCGAATGCCGGCGAGCTTGATCAGCATGGGAAGGTTGACGCCGGCAATCACCTCGATTCCGTTGCCGTTCATCACGGAAATGGCGAGGTTGGACGGCGTGCCGCCGAACATGTCAGTGAGGATGATGACCCCATTGCCCTGGTCGGCAAGCATCACCGCCTCCAGGATATCCTGGCGACGCTGGTCCATGTCGTCCTCGGGGCCGATGCAGACGGTCTCGATTGCCTTTTGCGGACCAACGACATGCTCAAGGGCGTGCCGGAATTCTTCCGCCAGCTTGCCATGGGTGACAAGCACCAGTCCGATCATCAGCAGTCGCTCCAGTTTCCCAACTCAAACGGACGGCGGAATACCGCAACGCAACAATTCCGTCCACCGTTGGGGTGGCCATCATGTCAATGAAAAGACCAAGTGCAAGTCCAAAATGCCCGATTTCGTGTTTTCTCGGGGCTTTTGCGGTCAACTCTCCAGGATTTCCGGGTGAATTGCGATCAAGGTCGAAAAAGCACTCACGCTAGGGAAGAGCGGTAGCCGTGTGAGGGGCAGGAGGAGCGACGGTAGAACCGTGACGGTTTCCCCTTCCGGCGGCAGGCGCTCGGTAAATGGCGGCTCCATCGGGCGTATCGCCCGGATGAGAACGGCCGCCTCGATCGTCTTTACCGCGACGATGCCGGCCCCGCGGACCTCCGCCAGACCCGCAATGCTTTCTGGCGCACGGGCGATGAGCCGGCCGTTCGTTTCGGAAACGAAAACCTGGTCGTCGCTGACAAGGGCGGCGAAGAGGCCGCGGGCGCGGGCCTCGCCGATGCAGTGGAGCGCGACCGCACTCTTGCCCGTGCCGGAGGGGCCGATGAACAGAAAGCCGCGTGTGCCGATCACGATCGCCGTCCCGTGCACGTTGGCGAGGGGGGTCATTTTTGCGTCCCGGTCGGCAACGACAGTGTGAAGCGCGCGCCCGCCAGTTCGCCGGTCGCCTTGTCGACGATGTTGTCGGCCTTCAGCGTGCCGCCATGGGCTTCGGCGATCTGCCGCGAGATGGAGAGGCCGAGGCCGGAATTCTGGCCGAAATCCTCGGTGGCCGGGCGGTCCGTATAGAAGCGCTCGAAGATGCGGTCGATGTTTTCCGCCTGGATGCCGGGGCCGTTGTCCTCAATCTGGATGATGCAGCGGTCGTTCCGCCCGCGCGACAGGCGCACGACGATACGCCCGCCGGGGTCCGGCACGAAGGAGCGGGCGTTTTCGATGAGGTTCGTGACGATCTGGCCGATGCGCAGCTCGTAGCCGGATATCTCGAACTTCGCCTTCGGATTGTCCTTGCGGTCCACCACGAAATCGAGGGTCACCGGCTTCTTGCGCGTGTTGACCTGCCGCGAGATGTCGATGAGGTCGCCGAGCAGTTTCTCGAGATCGACAGTGCGGGCATCGCTGCGGGCAAGCTCGGCATCGAGGCGGGAGGCATCGGAGATATCGCTGATCAGGCGGTCGAGACGGCGAACGTCATGCTGGATGATGTCGAGCAGCCGCTTTTTCGATTCATCCGTCCGCGCCAGCGGCAGCGTCTCGACGGCGCTGCGCAGCGAGGTCAGCGGGTTCTTCAGCTCGTGGCTGACATCGGCGGCAAAGCTCTCGATCGCGTCGATGCGGTCGTAGAGCGCGTTCGTCATCTGGCGAAGCGCAATCGAAAGGTTTCCGATCTCGTCCTGGCGTGCCGAGAAATCGGGGATCTCCTCGCGCTCCTTGGCGCCGCGCCGCACGCGGATCGCCGCCGCCGAAAGCCGGCGCAGCGGGTTGGCGATGGTGCTGGAAAGTAGCAGCGACAGCGCGATGTTGACGAGGCCGGCAACGCCCGCAACACGCATGATGGCGAGACGCTCGGCATGCACGATCTTGTCGATGTCCCCTGCCTGGGTCGAGAGCAGCAGCACGCCGAGCACCGCGCGAAACCGCTGCACGGGCACGGCGACCGAGACGATCAGCTCGCCCTTGTCGTTGACGCGCACAACCGCGCCGCGCACGCCGGTCAGCGCATTCATCACTTCCGGATAGATCGAGCCGTCACCGCCGGGCGCTTCCTTGTATTGCGGCAGGTTGCTCGGCTGCAGGATGCGGTTGAACCAGACGTTCATGCGCTCGATGAGGCTGGTGCTTTCCGGTTCCACCGGCGGCAGATCGAAGCGCAGCACCTGGCCCTGCGTATAGAGATGCCGCGAATCGAGCAGCAGGTTGGCGTCCGTGTCGTAGATGCGCGCACGGGTGCGTGTCGGTGAGATCAGCCGCCGGAGAACCGGCGCTACGCGCTCCGGATTGATCGGGAATTCGAGGTCCTCGTCGTTCGGCAGCGGTGTGATGCTCTGGCCGGCCTGCAGCTCCAGCAGCTTTTCCGGGTCGATGGTGATCGAGTTGGTATCGACGGAAGCGGAAGCGGAGATCGCCCCTGCGATGATTTCGCCCTGGGTCAGGAGGCTCTCGACGCGCGCGTCGATGAGGCCCTCGCGGAACTGGTTGAGATAGAGGATGCCGGCGACGAGCACGACGAGCGCGACGAGGTTGAAGAACAGGATACGGCGCGTCAGGCTCGAAAAGACGGCATTGCCGAAGATGCGGCGGGCCAGCGTGAAGGGATGGGTCCAGCGGCGGCGCAGGGAGCGCGGCGCTGGGCGGCCCTCGACGTCTTCCCCATCCTTTTCCGGCGCTGTCTGCAACA
Organism: Shinella sp. HY16; assembly: GCF_028534175.1. Taxonomy (NCBI): domain Bacteria; kingdom Pseudomonadati; phylum Pseudomonadota; class Alphaproteobacteria; order Hyphomicrobiales; family Rhizobiaceae; genus Shinella; species Shinella sp. HY16. Next base: position 3,784,026 of record NZ_JAHYXL010000001.1, read on the forward strand.
AGCGGGTCTATCCTTCATGCGGCGCAACGCCGCTGACCGCGGCATGCCATCGCCGCCGCGGTCCATGCAAGCGAAATCGCGTCTCAGGCCATCTCGCGGAAACGATAACCGACGCCATAGAGCGTTTCGATCATGTCGAAGTCGGTATCGACCATCTTGAACTTCTTGCGAAGGCGCTTGATGTGGCTGTCGATGGTGCGGTCGTCGACATAGACCTGCTCGTCATAGGCCGCATCCATCAGCGAATCGCGGCTTTTGACGACGCCCGGGCGCTGCGCCAGCGAGTGGAGGATGAGGAATTCGGTGACGGTGAGCGTGACAGGCTCGCCCTTCCAGGTGCAGGTGTGGCGCTCCTGGTCCATGACGAGCTGGCCGCGCTCCAGCGAGCGGGCCGCAATCTCGCCGGCCTTTGCCGCGCTGCCGGCAGCACCCGCGGAGGCTGCGGCCTCACGGCTCGAGGCCCGGCGCAGGATCGCCTTGACGCGCTCCACCAGGAGGCGCTGCGAGAACGGCTTGGTGATGAAATCGTCCGCGCCCATCTTCAGCCCGAACAGCTCGTCGATCTCCTCGTCCTTCGAGGTGAGGAAGATGACGGGGATATCGGATTTCTGGCGCAGCCGGCGCAAGAGCTCCATGCCGTCCATGCGCGGCATCTTGATGTCGAAAATCGCCAGATGCGGCGGTCGGGCAAGAAGGCCGTCGAGGGCCGAGGCGCCGTCCGTATAGGTCTCGACCTTGTAGCCTTCTGCCTCCAGAGCGATCGACACGGATGTCAGAATATTCCGGTCGTCGTCAACGAGTGCGATCGTCTGCATCCTGCTAGTCTCCATATTCATCGGCGCCTTTCCCGACCTCGGATCGTTTCCTGTCCTGGATCTGATGCGCCTTCCTGGGGGTAAAGGTGGAACAAATTGTGGCGAAGATAAAGGGAGACGTTTCGGGCGTGCCGGCCAAGTCATTTTTAAATCGATTATTCAAACGATTAAAAAAGTAACATAATTCTTTAAATCGATTAATTAATTGATATCATTGCCTAATTTCTATTTTCCTCTTGTCTTTGTGACAGCTGCGCATTAGGTTCCGGCAAAATTCACACCAGTCTTGTCGCCTTGGAGGAAAACTGGACCATGCAGGAACTTGGCGTTCGCAACCCCGCTCAGGGGCTCACCGCGATGGGTATCCACACCAACGGCACGGTCCGGTACAACTTTGCTGCTGAGGCTCTCTATGAAGAGGCCCTCGGTCGTGGCGAAGCGGTCAAGACCGCCCATGGCGCCCTTCGCGCCCTCACCGGCCAGCACACCGGCCGTTCGCCCAAGGACAAGTTCGTCGTGCGCGACGAAAACACCGAAGGCGCCATCTGGTGGGACAACAACAAGGCCGTCTCGCGCGAGCATTTCGACGTGCTGCACGCCGACATGCTGGCCCATGCCGCCGATCGCGACCTTTTCGTGCAGGATCTCGTCGGCGGTGCCGATGCCGACTACGCCCTGCCGACCCGCGTCGTCACGGAACTCGCCTGGCACTCGCTGTTCATCCGCAACCTGCTCATCCGCCCGGAAGAGAAGGACCTTGCGGCCTTTGCCCCGAAGCTGACGATTATCGACCTGCCGACCTTCAAGGCCGATGTCGAGCGCCACGGCGCCCGCACGGAAACCATGATCGCCTGTGACCTGACCCGCGGCATCGTGCTCATTGCCGGCACCTTCTATGCCGGCGAGATGAAGAAGTCGGTCTTCACCGTTCTGAACTGGCTGCTGCCGTCGGAAAAGGTCATGCCGATGCACTGCTCGGCCAATGTCGGCCCGGATGGTGACGCTGCCGTGTTCTTCGGCCTGTCGGGTACCGGCAAGACGACGCTGTCGGCCGACCCGACCCGCACGCTGATCGGCGATGACGAGCACGGCTGGGGCGAAAACGGCATCTTCAACTTCGAAGGCGGCTGCTACGCCAAGGCGATCCGCCTTTCGGCCGAAGCCGAGCCGGAAATCTACGCGACGACGCAGCGTTTCGGTTCCGTCCTCGAGAACGTCGTGCTCGACGCGAACGGCGTGCCTGATTTCAACGACGGCTCGCTGACGGAGAACACCCGCTGCGCCTATCCGCTGGATTTCATCCCGAACGCCAGCAAGACCGGTCGCGCACCGCACCCGAAGACGATCATCATGCTGACGGCCGATGCCTTCGGCGTCATGCCGCCGATCGCCAAGCTGACGCCGGACCAGGCCATGTACCACTTCCTTTCCGGCTACACCGCCAAGGTTGCCGGCACCGAGCGTGGCGTGACCGAGCCGGAAGCCACCTTCTCGACCTGCTTTGGTGCCCCCTTCATGCCGCGCCACCCGACGGTCTACGGCAATCTCCTGAAGGAGCTCATCGCCGAGCACGGCGTCGATTGCTGGCTGGTCAACACCGGCTGGACGGGCGGCGCTTACGGCGAAGGCCGTCGCATGCCGATCAAGGCGACGCGCACCCTGCTCGCCAGCGCGCTCGACGGCTCTCTGAAGGACGCGCTGTTCCGCCGTGACGACAATTTCGGCTTCCAGGTGCCCGTTTCGGTGCCGGGTGTGGACACGAAGATTCTCGACCCGCGTTCGACCTGGGCCAATGGCGCTGCCTATGACAAGCAGGCCCAGAAGCTCGTCGACATGTTCATCGCGAACTTCGAAAAGTTCGAGGACCATGTCGATGGCGGCGTGCGCGATGCCGCGCCGGGCCTGAAGGTTGCCGCCGAATAAGGCTTTTTGGCAATGATTCACGTGAAACCCGGCCCCTGCGGCCGGGTTTTTCGTCGGTATTTTCCTTTCCGGCGGCAGCTTCCCGTTTCGCCCGGTGCCGGTTAAAACGGCCGGGAAAGGAATTTCCATGGCAAGCGCGCCCCTCTACATCAAGAGTTCGATCACGATTGCCGGCTGGGAACTGACCGAGCAATTCGTGCTGGCCGGCGGCCCGGGCGGGCAGAACGTCAACAAGGTCTCGACGGCTGTGCAGCTCTTCTTCGATCTGCGCAACTCGCCCTCGCTGAACGACCGGGTGAAGGCCAACGCGGAACGGCTCGCCGGCCGCAAGGTCTCCAAGGACGGCGTGCTGCTGATCGAGGCGAACCGCTTTCGCAGCCAGGAACGCAATCGCGAGGATGCGCGCGAGCGGCTGAAGGAGCTGATCCTCAAGGCGGCCGAACCGCCGCCGCCGGTGCGCAAGAAGACGAAGCCGACGAAAGGTTCGGTCGAACGCCGGCTCAAGGAAAAATCGGGCCGATCGGACGTCAAGCGCATGCGGGCCAAGCCCGGCGGTGAATGATTGCCGCAACTTGGCCGTTTAGCGGTGAGAGTGAAACGAGAGCTTTCCTTTGCGGAAGGGCTCTGCTTAAGTTCGGAAAACCAGGCAAAAAAGACCAGGGAGGTAGCCATGGGTCTCTTCAGCTTTATCAAGAACGCCGGCAAGAAGCTCGGCATCGGCGACGACGAAGCGCCGGAAGCCGAGGCGGTCAAGAAGGAGCTCGATTCCTTCGATCTCGGCACGCAGAATGTCGAAGTCTCCGTGGAGGGTGACAAATGTGTGCTGAAGGGCGTCGTGGCCGACCAGACGGCCTTCGAAAAGGCCGTCATCGCCGTGGGCAATACGCTGGGGATTTCCAAGGTCGAGGCCGCCGATCTCAAGGTCGCACCGGCCGATTCCGGCCTGAAACTCGAAAAGATCGACCTGACGGAACTCCTGAAAGTCTCCGCGCCCGCCAATGACCCGACCCTTCACACGGTCAAGAAGGGCGACAATCTCTGGAAGATCGCAGAGGCCTATTACGGCAAGGGCAAGGGCGCCAAGCACACCTTGATCTTCGACGCCAACCGCCCGATGCTCTCCCATCCGGACAAGATCTATCCCGGCCAGGTGCTGCGCATTCCGGACCTGGCGGAAGCGTGAACCGTACGGACCGCGAGATGTGTCATGGCTGAGCGCGGCCTCGCCCCGGGGCTGCGCTACTTCCCCGACCATTTTGATCGCTCGGCCCAGGAGGCCCTGGTCGCCGCTATCAGGCAGATCGTGGCCGAGGCGCCGCTCTTCGTGCCGCGCATGCCGAAGACCGGCAAGCCGATGTCCGTGCGCATGACCAATTGCGGCTCGCTCGGCTGGGTGACGGACAAGGACGGCGGCTATCGTTACCAGCCGACCCATCCCGAGACCGGCCGCCCCTGGCCGGCCATTCCCGAGACTCTTCTCGCCCTGTGGAACGCGGTATCCAGCTTCGAAAAGCCGCCGGAGGCCTGCCTCGTCAATTTCTATGATCCGGATGCCAAGATGGGCCTGCACCAGGATCGGGACGAGACTGAATTTGCAGCGCCTGTCGTGTCCGTTTCGCTTGGCGACCAGTGCCTGTTCCGCGTCGGCGGTGTTTCCCGCAGCGATCCGACACGGTCGTTCCGCCTCTCAAGCGGCGACGTTTTCGTGTTCGGCGGGGAAAGCCGGCTGATCTTTCACGGGGTTGACCGGATCTATCCCGGCACGTCGACGCTTTTGAAGAACGCCGGGCGCATCAATCTGACGCTCCGTCGGGTCAATCCATAGCCTGCTCAGAGCTTGCGCAGCGCCACCGTCTCGATGAGGTGGTTCTCGCCCTTCTGCAGGATGAGATCGGCGCGCGGGCGGGTCGGCAGGATGTTCTGGTGCAGGTTCTTCAGGTTGATGTTGCGCCAGAGGTTTTCCGCGATCGTCAGCGCCTCGTCCTCGCTGATCGTCGCGTACCGGTGGAAGTAGGAATCGGGGTTGCGGAAAGCCGTTTCCCGAAGGCGCATGAAACGATCCACATACCAGGTGTGGATCAGCGTCTCCTCCGCGTCGATATAGATCGAGAAATCGAAGAAATCCGAGACCATCGGCACGATTTTGCCGTCGGCCGGCAGATTGCGTGACTGGAGCACGTTGATACCCTCGAAGATCAGGATATCCGGCCGGTCGATGGTGCGGAAGGCGTTGGGCAACACGTCATAGGTGAGGTGCGAATAGGTCGGTGCCTTGACGTCCTTCTTGCCAGCCTTGATGGCCGAGAGAAAACGCAGCAGTGCGCCTATGTCGTAACTCTCCGGGAAACCCTTGCGCTCCATCAGGTTTTCGCGCTGGAGCACCGCGTTCGGATAGAGAAAACCGTCGGTCGTCACGAGATCGACCTTGGGGCTGGAAGGCCAGCGGGACAGCAGCTCCATCAGGATGCGGGCGGTGGTTGACTTGCCGACAGCGACCGAACCCGCAATGCCGATGACATAGGGGGTCTTGGCCTCGTCCGAGAGGCTGAGGAAGCGTTTGCGCTGCTCGAACAGGATCTGCGAGGATTCGACATGGGCCGAAAGCAGACGCGACAGCGATAGGTAGATGCGCCTGACTTCGTCGAGGTCGATCGGGTCATTCAGCGAGCGCAGGCGCTGCACCTCGTCGGCGGTCAGCGTCAGCGGCGTGTCGGCCCGGAAGCGCGCCCACTCGTCTGCCGAAAAAAAGCGGTAGGGAGAATAGTCGCGGTTGCCGAAATCGTCCGGAATATCCGCCTGGTCCTTGTCGCGCACTGCCTGGATCATCAACTCTTCCGGCTGGCCTTCTCCACGAGGCCGGACTGGTTCGTCCGCCGCTCCAGCTCCTCCATGACATCTTGTAACGCGACGCCGCCGATTTTCAATACGACGATCAGATGATAGAGCAAATCGGCCGTTTCGCTCGTTAAAGCGGCCTTTTCGCCCTCAATCGCCGCGATAACCGTCTCGATCGCCTCTTCTCCGAGCTTCTTTGCCGCCTTTTGCTGCCCGGCGGCCACGAGCTTGGCCGTCCAGGATTCCGACGGATCGGCCTTGGCGCGGGCATCGACGATGCGTTCGAGATCGGCAAGGGAAAAGTCGCTCATCGCTCTCTCCTCAGTCGAGCCGCATGGCAATGCCATGCTCGGCCATGTAGCGTTTCGCTTCGCCCACCGTATAGGTGCCGAAGTGGAAGATGGAGGCCGCCAGCACCGCCGTCGCATGGCCGTCGCGCACGCCCTCGACGAGATGGTCGAGCGTGCCGACGCCGCCCGAGGCGATGACCGGCACGGAGACGCGGTCGGCGATGGTGCGGGTCAGGGCGATGTCATAGCCGCCCTTCTGGCCGTCGCGGTCCATGGAGGTCAGCAGCAGCTCGCCCGCGCCGCGTTCCACCATCTTTTCGGCGAAGGCGACGGCGTCGATGCCGGTCGGCTTGCGGCCGCCATGGGTGAAGATTTCCCAGCGGTCTTCCTCGCCGTCCTGCGAAACCTTCTTCGAATCGATCGAGACGACGATGCACTGGTTGCCGAATTTGTCGGCCGCTTCCGCCACGAAATCCGGATTGGCGACGGCGGCCGAGTTGATCGAGACCTTGTCGGCGCCGGCAAGCAGCAGCTTGCGGATATCCGCCACTGCGCGCACGCCGCCGCCGACGGTGAGCGGCATGAAACAATGGTCGGCGGTGCGCGCCACGACGTCGAAGATCGTGTCGCGGTTGTCCGAGGAAGCGGTAATGTCGAGGAAGCAGAGTTCGTCGGCACCGGCCGCATCATAGGCTTTCGCCGATTCCACGGGATCGCCGGCATCGACCAGATTGACGAAGCTGACGCCCTTGACGACGCGGCCGTCCTTCACGTCGAGGCAGGGAATGACGCGTGCTTTGAGGGTCAAAGGACGGCCTCCTTCTTCTTGTTTTGCGCGTCCTCGCCGCTATGCGGCTGCGGGCGTCGCGGGCCGTCCTTCACGTCGAGGCAGGGAATGACGCGGGCCTTGAGGGTCATGCGGCTTCTCCTCGTATCATGGCCAGCGCTTCGGCGGGATCGATCCGCCCGTCGTAGAGCGCCCGGCCGGAAATCGCGCCCTCCAGCTTGCGGGCATCCGGCGCGACGAGGCGGCGGATGTCGTCCATCGAGGCAAGGCCGCCGGAGGCGATGACGGGAATGGAGACGGCGTCGGCGAGTTCCAGCGTCGAAGCCCAGTTGATGCCGGCCAGAATGCCGTCGCGGTCAATGTCCGTGTAGATGATCGCGGCAACGCCGGCGCCTTCGAATTTTTTGGCAAGCTCGATCACGCCGAGTTCGGAGGCTTCCGCCCAGCCCTCGACGGCGACCTTGCCGCCCTTGGCGTCGATGCCGACAGCGACCTTGCCCGGAAATTTCTGGCAGGCCTCGATGACCAGCGCCGGATCCCGCACGGCAACGGTGCCGAGGATGACGCGGGAGAGGCCGCGCGCCAGCCAGCTTTCGATATGATCCAGCGTGCGGATGCCACCGCCGAGCTGCACCGGATTCTTCGTCGCCTTGAGAATAGCATCGACGGCAGCACCGTTGACGCTCTCTCCGGCGAAGGCGCCGTTGAGGTCGACAACGTGCAGCCATTCAAAACCCTGGTCTTCAAAAGCTTTCGCCTGGGCGGCCGGGTCGGGATTGTAGACGGTGGCCTGGTCCATGTCGCCGAGCTTGAGGCGAACGCACTGGCCGTCTTTCAGGTCGATGGCGGGAAAGAGGATCATGTTACGGCTTCCAGCGCAGGAAATTGGTGATGAGGGCGAGGCCGAGCGACTGGCTCTTTTCCGGATGGAACTGCGCGCCGGCCTTGTTGCCGTCGGCGACGAAGGCGGTCATCGGGCCGCCATAGCCGACCGTGGCGACCACCTCGTCAGGGTTTTCGGCGGCGAGGTGGTAGGAGTGCACGAAATAGGCGTGCAGCGTCTCCGGAATGCCCTCGAAGAGCGGATGCGCGTAGCGGCGGGTGAGCGTGTTCCAGCCGATCTGCGGAATTTTCAGCTCCGGATCGTCGGGCGTCATCCTGACGACATCGCCCCTGATCCAGCCGAGGCCTTCGGTGGTGGTCTTTTCGAGGCCGCGCGAGGACATGAGCTGCATGCCGACGCAGATGCCGAGGAAGGGACGGGCTTTCGCCTCGACGGTCTCGCGCAGCGCCTCGACCATGCCGGGCACGGCATCAAGGCCGCGACGGCAATCGGCATAGGCGCCGACGCCGGGCAGCACGATGCGATCCGCGCTGGCGACGCGCTCGGCCTTGTCCGTCAGGTCGATCTCGGCGGTAATGCCGGCTTCGCGCGCGGCGCGTTCGAAGGCTTTGGTGGCCGAGCGCAGGTTGCCCGAACCGTAGTCGATGATTGCAACGCGCATCTCAGCGTCCTTCCTTGAAACCGACGAGGCCGAGCATGGGAGCGTGCCGGCGCGGGGAGGTTTCGGCTGCCGGCAGGGAAACGGTATGACGCGTCTCCGGTTCGCCGGTCCTGATGTCCATGTAGTAAATCTCTTCCGCCGTTGCACGGTCGTCTGCCGCTATGGCCGCGTCCACCGTCCAGCCGGCCCGGCGCAGGCCGGCGACGATCATCGTGGGGCCTTCAAGCGCGACGAGAAGATTGGTCGCAAGGCAGATGCCGAGGCCGGCAAGGCCGAAGACCGGATGCTCGGAAATGGCGGAGCCCAGCGCGGCGAGCGCGAAAACAAGGGCTGCGGCCAGCCACGCGCGATGCCACAGCAGCCAGAGGAACGGTACGAAGAACGCGATCCACGAAAAACGATCACGGATGATCCGGGCGTTCTCATCCTGGGATTTTGCACCCGGCGGTATCAGAAAGAGGAACGTGGCCATATCGACAGGCCTCCATCTATGCCCGGATTGTTCGTGCCTTTCTTCGAAATGCTCAAACAATCCAAGTGTTGGTTCTCACGCAATTCCGGACGCAAAACCGCTTCACACTTTTGCTGGAATTGCTTCAGGCCAGCGAACCCTTCGTCGAGGGAACGCGGCCCGCCTGGCGGGGATCGATCTCGGTCGCGGTGCGTAGCACGCGCGCGACGGCCTTGAAGCACGTCTCCGAGATATGATGGTTGTTCGCGCCGTAGATGTTCTGGATATGCAGCGTGATGCCGGCGTGCTGGGCGAGCGCGTTGAAGAACTCGCGCACCAGCTCGGTGTCGAAGGTGCCGATCTTCGGGGCGGAGAAGGTGACGTTCCACACGAGGAACGGGCGGCCGGAAACATCGACGGCAGCGCGGGTCATCGTCTCGTCCATGGCGAGATCGAGCGAGGCGTAGCGCGTGATGCCGCGGCGGTCGCCGAGCGCCTTGGCGATGGCCTGGCCGATGGCGATGCCGGTGTCTTCGACCGTGTGGTGGTCGTCGACATGCAGGTCCCCTTCGGTCTTGATGTCCATGTCGATGAGCGAATGGCGCGCGAGCTGGTCGAGCATATGATCGAAGAAACCGACGCCCGTCGAAATGGTCGACGTGCCGGTGCCGTCGATATTGACGGTGACGGCGACGGAGGTCTCGTTCGTCTTGCGCGAAACGCTGGCGGTGCGGCTCATTGCGGTCTCCGGTAGAGTGTCGCCGCTCCTTAACAGGGCTCTTGGGAAAAGGCCAGTGTTTCGCAGGTTTTCGGTGCAGGGGGAAACGGCCCGCAGGTCGCCCATCGGGGTTTGAAACCAGTCCGGTCCGGAGAACCGCGCGAAAGCGTTGCCTCTGGAAGGGGTATATGGATGGCTTCGCTTTCGCGCGGCCCAAGGCGTTCTTCGGAGGTGGTCTCATCCTCCTTCAGGCATGGCAGGCTTCGCTGCACAGTGTGTTGGCGCATAGGCCTTGTCCGAAAACCGCGTTCCGCCCTTTTCGGGGGCATGCGCCACCATCCTGCTTGCATGGCGGACCCAAACCGACCCCGCGACCCGGGGAAGGGGGAAGCTCCGCACACGGCGCTCACCCGCTGGCCTGATCCCTGAGAACGGGAAAGGCTGCGAGGCACCGTGGCGCTCCACGCCTCTTTCGCCCCCGCCGTACGTTTCGGCGGACATCGAAAGCGCCTCCTCCCGCCCGCATCGACACGTTACGCGATCCGTCCGGCGGCGAAAGGACGTTCAGGATAGGACGGGTTTTGGAGACGGGGAAAATCGGGGTGTAAAAAAGGGCAGAAGCGGGGATCGACGCCGGCGTGATCAGGCACGTCGCCACATTGGGAAGCCGTTGCCACACCCTCCGTCATCCTCGGGCTTGACCCGAGGATCCATGTCACATCCTCCGGCGTGCCGTGAGGAGTGGATCTTCGGGTCAAGTCCGAGGATGACGGAGGAGGGGGCGTGCGGGTTGGGGGAGAGCGATGCAAGCATGCCGGCATCGCCCGCCGCCGCCTCACTTCTTCTTCGTTGCGCTCTCGCTGTTCTTCACCTGCGAGCCCAGAGTGGGTGCGGCTTTGGCTGCCACCTTGTCCTTCTTGGGTTTGCGCGTTTCCTTGTTGCTGCGAACCTGTCCTTTGGCCATTGCCGTAACCCCTTTTGTTGACGGGAGACCATAACCTGCTCATCGCACGGGGAAAGCAAGGTTTATTTTGCAGTGAGACGCAGACCCGCGGCGGTGCCGTAAGGGGTCGCGCTGCGGCCTGGCGGCGGAGGGGTGCCATGGAGGCCGCCGGCGTTTGCAATTGCCGAAACGCCGCTTACATAGGACGTAACGAAGCCGTCTCGCTGGCGGTACCCGCCCGGTCTCCGGGCCCCAGAGGTCTATTCATGAGTGAACACAATCCCTACGCTTCCATGCATGCCACGACGATCATCACCGTCCGCAAGGACGGCAAGGTGGTGATGGCGGGCGATGGCCAGGTGAGCCTTGGCCAGACCGTGATGAAAAGCAATGCGCGCAAGGTGCGCCGCCTTGCCAAGGGCGATGTCATTGCCGGCTTTGCCGGCGCCACGGCGGACGCCTTCACGCTGCTCGAACGGCTCGAAGCCAAGCTCGAGCAATATCCCGACCAGTTGATGCGCGCGGCCGTCGAGCTTGCCAAGGACTGGCGCACCGACCGCTATCTGCGCCGGCTCGAGGCGATGATGCTGGTCGCCGACAAGTCCGTCACGCTGGCGCTGACCGGCAATGGCGACGTGCTGGAGCCGGAACACGGCACCATGGCGATCGGCTCGGGCGGCAACTATGCCTATGCCGCGGCCCGCGCGCTGATGGATACGGACAAGTCGGCGGAAGAGATCGCGCGGCGCGCCATGCAGATCGCCGGCGACATCTGCGTCTACACCAACCACAATTTCGTGGTCGAGACGCTGGATGCCGACCGATAAGGCCTATGCCTTCCGGCCGGTGACGGACGCCGACCTGCCGATGCTGGAACGGTGGCTGAACGTGCCGCATGTCCGGCGCTGGTGGGGCGAACCGGCGGACGAAGTCGCCGGCATCAAGGCGGATTTCGACGAGCCGTCGATGGAGTCCTTCATCGTGCTCCATGATGGAAAGGAATTTGCCTATCTGCAATGTTACCGGATCGCGGCGGACGATCTGTCCTTCGGCGACCGGCCCGAACGCACCGTCGGCATCGACCAGTTCATCGGCCCTGCCGATATGGTCGGTATCGACCACGGGCCGGCGATGATCGAAGCCTTTGTGCAAAGGGTTTTCGCCGAGGGGATGGAACGGGTCGTGCTCGATCCGCATCCCGACAATGCGCATGCCATCCGGGCCTATGAAAAGGCCGGATTCCATGCTTTCGATCAACGCATGACTGAGGACGGACCGGCGCTGATGATGGCCCGGGACCGTTGCTAGAAACGGAAAGCTGATGTCTAACTTTTCCCCCCGCGAGATCGTTTCCGAACTCGACCGCTACATTATCGGCCAGCATGACGCCAAGCGCGCTGTCGCCATCGCGCTCCGCAACCGCTGGCGCCGCCACCAGCTGGAGCCGGACCTGCGCGACGAGGTGATGCCGAAGAACATCCTGATGATCGGGCCGACGGGCGTCGGCAAGACCGAGATTTCGCGGCGCCTTGCCAAGCTTGCCGGTGCGCCCTTCGTCAAGGTCGAGGCGACCAAGTTCACCGAGGTCGGGTATGTCGGCCGCGATGTCGAGCAGATCGTGCGCGACCTCGTCGAGGTCGGCATCGGCCTGGTGCGCGAGAAGAAGCGTACCGAGGTGACGGCCAAGGCCCATATGAATGCCGAGGAACGGGTGCTCGATGCGCTGGTCGGCGCGACGGCCTCGCCTGCAACGCGCGATTCGTTCCGTAAAAAGCTGCGCGGCAACGAACTCGACGACAAGGAAATCGAGATCGACGTTGCCGATACGGGCGGCGGCATGCCCGGCGGCTTCGAGATCCCCGGCATGCCCGGCGCCAATATCGGCGTGCTGAACCTTTCCGAAATGTTCGGCAAGGCGATGGGCGGGCGCACCAAGAAGGTCAAGACGACGGTCAAGGACAGCTACAAGATCCTGATCGACGACGAATCCGACAAGCTGCTCGACAACGAGCAGATCCAGCGCGAGGCGATCCGCTCGGCCGAAAACGACGGCATCGTCTTCATCGACGAGATCGACAAGATCGCGGCGCGCGACGGCGGCATGGGTGCGGGCGTCTCCCGCGAGGGCGTGCAGCGCGACCTGCTGCCGCTCGTCGAGGGCACGACGGTTGCGACGAAGTACGGGCCGGTCAAGACGGATCACATCCTCTTCATCGCCTCCGGTGCTTTCCACGTCTCCAAGCCGTCAGACCTCCTGCCCGAGCTGCAGGGCCGCCTGCCGATCCGCGTCGAACTGCGCGCGCTGACGAAGGAGGACTTCCGCCGTATCCTGACCGAGACGGAGGCGAGCCTCATCCGCCAGTACAAGGCGCTGATGGCGACGGAAAGCGTCGAGCTCGATTTTACCGAGGACGGTATCGACGCGCTGGCCGATGTCGCGGTGCAGCTCAATGCGAGCGTCGAGAATATCGGCGCGCGGCGTCTCCAGACGGTGATGGAGCGGGTACTCGACGAGATCTCCTTCGAGGCGCCGGACAAGGGCGGCAACAAGCTCCTCATCGACGCCGCCTACGTGCACAAGCATGTCGGCGCGCTTGCCGCCAATACCGACCTGTCGCGCTACATTCTGTGACGTTTGCGCACCGGTGGCCGCCCTTGCGGCCGCCGGTGCCGGATTTTTGCAGGCAAGGCCTCTCGACAGGAGGCGCCGTGCGGCCTAGGCATGGCACGCATTTTGGCATCATTCCGACATGTTTGCGTTGCATCGGTCTTGCCATGCCGACATTACGAGAAGACGGAACCGGACCCGTGCGACAGCTCATTTCCGTGCTTGCCCTTGCAGCCGCCCTCCTTGTCCAGAGCCAGACAACGGCCCTGGCGATCGATGTGGTGCCATCCGGCAACCGCAATGCCGAGCAGCCGCAGATCCCGGGCGCCTCGACGCGCCGCACCAAGGCAGGCAAGACCTCCTTCGACGCGAAATATGAGAAGGTGCGCGATCTCATCGCCAATGACGGGCAGCTGACCGGCAAGATCAAGTCCATTGCCGGCAAATACGGCATCGCGCCGATCCATATGGTCGGCGCGATCGTCGGCGAGCATACCTACAATGTCGACGCCTATGACCGGCTGCAGAGCTATTATGTGAAGGCGGCGTCCTATACCGGCTCGTTCCGCTTCGCCTATGACGGCGAAAACGTCGCCGACTTCGTCGACCGGCCGGAATTTGCCAAATGCGCCGACAAGAAGGGCTCCTATGCGCTCTGGACCTGCCGCGAGACGGTGTGGAACCGCACGTTCAAGGGCCGCACGGTCGGCGGTACGTCCTTCCCGAACAACCGCTTCAGCGCGGTGTTCTTCCAGCCCTTCTATGCCGGCCAGACTTTTGGGCTCGGCCAGATCAATCCGCTGACGGCGCTGACGCTGACGGACGACGTCGCGCGCATCTCCGGCTATGACCGGCTCGACGAGAACGATGCGGCCGGCGTCTACCAGGCGATCATGGATCCCGATATCTCGCTCGCCTACATGGCCGCCTCGATCCGCCGCTCGATCGACGCCTACAAGACGATCGCCGGTGTCGATATTTCGAAGAATCCGGGGCTGACGGCGACGCTCTACAATATCGGCAATCCCGACGCGCGCGCCGCCGCCTTTGCCGCACGCCGCGCCTCCGGCGAAGTGACCTGGCCGGAGGAGAACTATTACGGCTGGCTGATCAACGACAAGCTGGCGGAACTCCAGGGCCTGCTCTAGTTTTCCAGAAGTCCGGACGCAGAACGCTCAAGCACTTTTGATGGAATTGCTCTAACTTCGGCCTACCTCTCGGCTCACCTTCCACGAAGAGCCGATTGAAAGGAGCCCGATGATGGACATGCGCCCCGAGCCGTTCGAACCGCCGGCGCCGATCCCGCGCACCGTGCCGCCCTCGAAGCTCGAGATCATCCGCACCGTGTTCCGCAATCCGCTGGAGCTCTGGGGCGAGCCCTCCTATACGCTGCCCTGGATCATGACGAGCTTCTTTGGCGAGAAGACGCTGATCGTCAACGATCCCGGCCTGATCAAGTACCTGCTCGTCGACAATGCCCAGAACTACAAGATGGCCGTGGTGCGCCAGCTCGTGCTGCGCCCGATCCTGCGCGACGGGCTGCTGACGGCCGAGGGCGGGGTGTGGCGCCGCTCGCGCAAGGCCGTCGCGCCGATCTTCACGCCGCGCCATGCCAAGGGCTTTGCCAGCCAGATGCTGGCGCAGTCCGAGCTCTATGCGCAGAAATACGAAGGATCGGACGGCACGGTCTTCGACATCGGCAACGACATGACGGAGCTCGCCTTCGCCATCCTCTCCGAGACGCTGTTTTCCGGGGAGATCGTCACCCAGTCGGAAAGTTTTGCCGACGATGTCGAGGACCTCCTGCATTCGATGGGCCGCGTCGATCCCATGGATCTCCTGCGCGCGCCGTCCTGGGTGCCGCGCGTGACGCGGATCGGCGGGCTGAAGGTGCTGAAGAAGTTCCGTGGGATCGTGCGCGACACGATGGACCTGCGTCTTGGGCGCATGAAGGACGATGAAGCCGCGCCGAACGACTTCCTGACCCTGCTTTTGCGCGCGGCGGGGCCGGAGGGGCTGACCATGGAGGAGGTGGAGGACAATATCCTCACCTTCATCGGCGCCGGCCACGAGACGACGGCGCGGGCGCTCGCCTGGACGCTCTACTGTGTCGCCAATTCGCCGCATGTGCGGGACGCGATGGAAGAGGAGATCGACCGGGTGCTGTCGAGCGGCGCCGACCCCGTCGACTGGCTCGACCGCATGCCCTGGACGCGCGCCGCCTTCGAGGAGGCGATGCGGCTCTATCCGCCGGCGCCCTCGATCAACCGCGAGGCGATCGCCGACGATGTCTGGGTGAGCCCTAAGGGCGAAAGGGTGGAGATCCCCAAGGACGTCACCATCCTCGTCATGCCCTGGACGCTGCACCGCCACGCACTGCTCTGGCAGAAGCCGCGCGCCTATATGCCGGAACGGTTCCTCCCGGAAAACCGCGAAGCGATCCACCGTTTCCAGTACCTGCCTTTCGGCGCCGGGCCGCGCATCTGCATCGGCGCGACCTTCGCCATGCAGGAGGCGATCATCGCGCTCGGCGTTCTGATGCGCCGTTTCCGTTTCGACATGACGGAAAACACGCGGCCCTGGCCCGTGCAGCGCCTGACGACGCAGCCGGCTAACGGACTGGCGTTGCGGGTGACGGCTCGTCGAGACGCTTCTTCGATTTCTTGATGGTCTTGATCGCTGCGCAGGTCGCTTCCGGGTTCTTGCAGGGCTGGTAGACGACGATCTCGCTGCCGCTGCCGTCGTCCCAGACCGCCTGCACGGCGATGGTTTCCGCCTCGCCCGGTTTCAGATCGATATAGATCCAGTTCTGCGTTTCGTCCGACGGCAGGTTGAAGGGCAGTTCAGGGTCACATTTGGCCAGCGGAAAGCGCTGGTCGAGCGTGTCGTTGTTGATCGAATAGCGGATCTCCGACAGGCGGCAATGCATCGTCTGCAGCGTGGTGAAATAGATCAGCTGCTGGTCGGCGAAATTGCGGAACTGCACCCAGCCCGTCTGCTTGTTGGCATCCAGCATCGCCTTGTAGACAGAGACGTCGGGGATCTGCGCCTGGTACTGTTGCTCGTCGTTCTCCTCCTGGGCAGCGACGGGCTGGCTGCCGGCCAGAAGCGCGGCGCCGAGAAGAAGGGCAGCCAGAAGCGGCTTTCGCGGGGTGGGGTCGATCACAGGTACGCTCCTCGTTCTTTCACCTTATGTCGCCGGGGGAATGGTGGCATTCGGCCCGGACATGTCATAACACCTCAGGCAATAACACCATTCACGGCCTGCTTTGAAAAGAGACGGCAGGCGGTACGGAAGAATTCTCGTGGCAGACCATTTGTTACTCGGCATCGATACCGGCGGCACCTACACGGACGCCGTGCTCTACAGTGAAACCGCCGGCGTCGTCGCCCGCGCCAAGGCACTCACCACCCGCCACGATCTCTCGGTCGGTATTTCCGGTGCCGTCGAAGCGGTGCTGGAAGCGGCAAAGGCTCCCGTCTCGGCCATCGGTCTCGTCTCGCTCTCCACCACGCTGGCGACCAACGCCCTGGTGGAAGGGCAGGGCGGCCGCGCCGGCCTTGTCATGATCGGATTCGGTCCCGAGGACCTGAAGCGCGACGGCCTTGCCGATGCGCTCGGCAACGACCCGGTGCTGTTCCTGCCCGGCGGGCACAATGTGCATGGCGACGAGACGGCGCTCGACATGAGCGCACTCGACGATGCCCTGCCGGTCCTTGCCGAGACCGTCTCCTCCTTTGCCGTCGCCGGCTATTTCGCCGTGCGCAATCCGGCGCACGAGGAACGGGTTCGTGCGCGCATCCGCGAGGTCTCGCACCTGCCCGTTACCTGCAGCCACGAACTTTCCTCCAAGCTCGGCGGGCCGCGCCGGGCGCTGACGACGCTGCTCAATGCCCGCCTCGTCTCGATGATCGACCGGCTGATCGGCGCCTGCGAGGACTATCTCGACCGTCGCGGCATCCATGTGCCGATGATGGTGGTGCGCGGTGACGGAGCGCTGATCGCGGCGGCCGAGGCGCGGCTGCGGCCGATCGAGACGATCCTGTCCGGCCCGGCAGCCAGCCTCGTCGGCGCGCGGCACCTGACCGGGCTCGACAATGCCATCGTCTCCGATATCGGCGGCACGACGACGGATGTGGCGGTGCTCGACGGCGGGCGGCCGAAGCTCGATGCGGAAGGCGCCGTCGTCGGCGGCTATCGCACCATGGTCGAGGCGGTCGCCATGCGCACCTTCGGCCTCGGCGGCGATTCGGAAGTCCGCATCAACGATCGCGGCCTGAAGGCGAAGATCGAGCTTGGGCCGCGCCGCTTCATGCCGCTGAGCCTTGCCTCGGCGCTGCATCCGGATGCAATCGTCCCGGTGCTGGAGCGCCAGATGCGCGCGCCCCATGCCGGGCGGCACGATGGACGCTTCGCTGTGCGCACCGGCGTGCCGGAACGGTTGGCGAGTGGCCTCCAGCCGCAGGAACAGGCGCTTTACGAGAAGATCGGCATGGTGCCGCTTCCGCTGGAAGGGCTGCTCGCCACCATGTTGCAGAAGGTGACGCTCGACCGGCTGGTTGCGCGCGGCCTCGTGCATATCTGCGGCATCACACCCTCCGACGCCATGCATGTGCTCGGCGGCCAGGGGCAGTGGGATGCCACGGCCGCCCGTCTCGGACTGGAGATCGCCGCCCGCACGCGGGACGGTTCCGGCCGGCCGATCGCCGACAGTCCGGAAGTCCTGGCGCGCGTCCTCGTCGATCGCCTTACCCGGCAGTCGGCCGATGTCATCCTGTCGGCCTGCCTTGCCGATGACGGGGCAGGGGCGATCGATCCGGTCCATTCGCTGACGATCGACCGCGCGCTGCACCGCGTGCCGGGCATCGTGCGGTTCCGCGTCGCGCTCGACCGGCCACTCGTCGGCCTCGGTGCCTCGGCGCCGGTCTATTATCCCGCCATCGCCGACATGCTGGGCGCCGAATCGGCCATTCCCGCCGACGCCGGCGTTGCCAATGCGGTCGGCGCGGTGGTGGGTCAGGTGCGCACCATGGTCACGGTCTTCGTGACCATGCCGGAAGAGGGCATCTTCATCGTCGGCGGCACGGGTGAAAGCGCGCGCTTTGTCGACGAAAGCGAGGCCTTCGCGCTGGCGAAGGAGCGGGCGATGACGGCGGCGCTCACCGCGGCCCGGATCAACGGTGCGGACGAGCCGGCGGTGACGTTCACCGAGGAGATCGACGCGCCGGAGGTGGAAGGCCGCCGCAAGCTCATGGAGGCACGCTTCACCGCGATCGCCAGCGGCCGGCCGCGCATTGCGCACGAGAGCTGACGGTCTCCCGTTCTTTGGCCTCGCCGGCTGCCTTTCGCGATGGTCGGCGCGCGCCTATCGTATGATTTTATCCGAACGGGAATAAATTCTTTATGTCATTGCCGAATTGACTATGCATGCCCGTCTCCGGAAAGTGGCAGCATTCGGGATACTCCCCCCTCGTCCCGTCATTCGGAGTTTTTTACATGACCTATATCGAGAAAGCCGGTCTTTCGATCGACCGCGACCTACATGATTTCATCGTCACGGAGGCGCTTCCCGGCACGGGCGTGGACGCTGCGCGTTTCTTCGATGAGTTTTCCGCCGTCGTGCACGACCTTGCGCCGGAAAACCGCGCGCTGCTGGCCAAGCGCGACGCGCTGCAGGAGAAGATCGACGCTTGGTACCGCGCCAACGGCGCGCCGGTGGACATGGCGGCTTACGAGGCCTTCCTGCGCGAGATCGGCTACCTGCTGCCGGAAGGCGGTGAATTCAAGGTGACGACGGACAATGTCGATCCCGAGATCGCCAGCCTCGCCGGCCCGCAGCTTGTCGTTCCCGTCATGAATGCACGCTACGCCCTGAACGCTGCCAATGCGCGCTGGGGCTCGCTCTACGATGCGCTCTACGGCACGGATGTGATCCCGGAAACGGACGGTGCGGAAAAGGGCAAGGGTTACAATCCCAAGCGCGGCGAGAAGGTCATCGCCTGGGCCAAGGCCTTCCTCGACGAGGCGGCTCCGCTCGAGGGCGCCCGCTGGGCCGACCTCACCGGTATCGAGGCCGGTGCGGACCTGCGCCTTTCCGCAGGCGACCGTGCCGTTTCGCTGAAGCGGCCGGAACAGTATGCCGGCCATGCGGAAGGCGACGGCGGCTGGCGCCATCTGCTTTTGAAGAACAATGGCCTTGGCATCGAGATCCTGATCAACCGCGACTTCGAAATCGGCAAGACCGATCCGGCCGGCATTGCCGGCGTCAATGTCGAAGCGGCACTGACGACGATCATGGACTGTGAGGATTCGGTCGCGGCTGTCGATGCCGAGGACAAGATCCTCGTCTATCGCAACTGGCTCGGCCTGATGAAGGGCGACCTGAAGGAGACGTTCACCAAGGGTGGCGAGACGGTCGAGCGCAAGCTCTACAGCGACTTCACCTACACCGCGCCGGACGGCTCGCCTTTCGAGGTCAAGTGCCGCTCGCTGATGCTGGTGCGCAATGTCGGGCACCTCATGACCAACCCGGCGATCCGCGATCGCGAGGGCAACGAGGTTCCCGAGGGCATCATGGATGCCATGGTGACGGCGCTGATCGCGCTGCACGATGTCGGCCCGAACGGCCGCCGCAAGAATTCGCGCGAAGGCTCGATGTATGTCGTCAAGCCGAAGATGCACGGGCCGGAAGAGGTTGCCTTTGCCAGCAAGCTGTTCGGCCGCGTCGAGGCTGCCGTCGGCATGGCGCCGAACACCATGAAGATGGGCATCATGGACGAGGAGCGCCGCACGACGGTCAACCTCAAGGAAGCGATCCGCGCCGCCAAGGAGCGCGTCGTCTTCATCAACACCGGCTTCCTCGACCGCACGGGCGACGAGATCCACACCTCGATGGAAGCAGGCCCGATGATCCGCAAGGGCGACATGAAGCAGGCCGCCTGGATCGGTGCCTACGAGAACTGGAACGTTGATATCGGCCTCGAATGCGGCCTGTCCGGCCATGCGCAGATCGGCAAGGGCATGTGGGCCATGCCCGACCTGATGGCCGCCATGCTGGAACAGAAGATCGCCCATCCAAAGGCCGGCGCCAACACCGCCTGGGTTCCCTCTCCGACGGCCGCGACGCTGCATGCGACGCACTACCACAAGGTCAATGTCGCCGAGGTTCAGGCGACGCTGCGCTCCCGCCCGCGGGCAAAGCTCTCCGACATCCTCTCGGTGCCGGTCGCCGTCCGGCCGAACTGGACGCCGGAGGAAATCCAGCGCGAGCTCGACAACAATGCGCAGGGTATTCTCGGCTATGTCGTGCGCTGGGTCGACCAGGGCGTCGGCTGCTCCAAGGTGCCCGACATCAACAATGTCGGCCTGATGGAAGACCGCGCCACGCTGCGCATCTCCGCCCAGCACATGGCCAACTGGCTGCACCACGGCGTGGTGACGGAAGCGCAGATCGAGGAGACCATGCAGCGCATGGCCGCCGTCGTCGACGGGCAGAATGCCGGTGATCCGCTCTATCGTCCGATGGCCGGTAACTTCGACGGTTCCATCGCCTATCAGGCGGCGCTCGATCTTGTCCTGAAGGGCCGCGAGCAGCCGAACGGCTATACCGAGCTGGTTCTCCACCGCCGCCGCCTGGAGCTGAAGGCCGCTGCGGCCTGATCCCGCTTTTCGCGCCGGCAGGGTTTTGTCCCTGCCGGAAGGCGCCCAAAACAAAAGAAGCCGCCGGATCGCTCCGGCGGCTTCTTTCTTAAGCGGATTTTTTCCGCTTACTGCTGGACGACGACGCGGGCGCCCTTGCCGGGGCGGACGCGCTTGTAAAGGTCGATGATGTCCTGGTTCATCAGGCGGATGCAGCCCGACGAGGCGGCCGTGCCGATGGAGGCCCATTCCGGCGTGCCGTGCAGACGGAACAGCGTGTCCTTGCCCTGCTCGTTGAAGAGATAGAGCGCGCGTGCGCCGAGCGGGTTTTTCAGGCCCGGGCCCATGCCTTCCTTGACGTAGCGGGCGACATCGGGACGACGGACGGCCATTTCTTCCGGCGGATGCCAGGTCGGCCATTCCTGCTTCCAGGCGATGTAGGCCTCGCCCTGCCAGGCAAAGCCCGCCTTGCCGACGCCGATGCCGTAACGCACGGCCTTGCCGCCGGGCAGCACATAATAAAGGAAGCGGTTCGGCGTGTTGACGACGATCGTACCGGGCTTTTCCTTGGTCGCGTAGTCGACGATCTGGCGGTGGAACTTGGTGTTCACCTTGTTGATCGGGATACCCGGCAGGGAATAGCCGTTGTCCTCAACAGGGCCATATTCCGATGTGAAGATAGCATTGGTCGCCACCTTTTCGCCCGGAAGCGAGGTCGAGGAGGAGGAGCAACCGGCGAGCGTGACGGCTGCTGCGAGGCCGCACAGAAGGAGGGCATTGCGGAAGCGCATGTGAGTCTCTTGATAGGAAATTAAGAAGTTCCGAGCCGCGGAACTTTCATCGATTATGGTTTATTTTCGATTAAACCAGTCAATGCAAGTCTGTGTGCTCCGGCGCGGGCCTGCACTTGAGCAAAAAGGCCGGTGATTGTTTTTTTGCAACAACAAGACCTGCCCGCCTGCCGCTTTCGCCGCGTCCGGATCAGGACAAGCACGCCTTTCCGACCTGTTCAATGGTCTTCCGCAGCGCTGGCCCGAAGCCGCACAGGATCCGTGTGGCGCGGTTAAGAGAGTCTTTCGCGCGCTCCGAATCACGTGGCGCCCTTAACTTTTTCACCGGGCGCATTTGCGGATAGAATGCGATTCGCCGAGGGTGCCCCATGACGATCGTTTCCATTCACAACGACAATCCGCTGGTCGACGGACGCCAGTCCGACCGGGCCATGATGGTGCGCCGCGGCGTGCAGCGCATACTGACGGAGATGCGCCATGCGGTGCTGCCCGAGTTGACGCTGGCCAGCGGCCGGCGCGCGGACCTCATCAGCCTCTCCGACAGGGGCGAGATCTGGATTGTCGAGATCAAGACGTCGATCGAGGATTTCAGGGTGGACCGCAAATGGCCGGATTACCGGCGTCACTCGGACCGGCTGTTCTTCGCCACCCACAAGGAAGTGCCGCTCGATATCTTCCCGGAGGATTGCGGCCTCATCCTCTCGGATGGCTACGGCGCCCATATCATCCGCGAGGCGCCGGAGCACAAGCTGCCGGCGCCGACGCGAAAATCCGTCACCTTCGCCTTTGCCCGCGTCGCCGCGGCCCGGCTGATGCTGGCGGAGTTCGCGGCGGATACAAGGGGCGAGGGGGCTGATATGTCGGCCATCGTTGCAGGAGAGCGCGACGCGGCGGTGTGATATCGCTTTGAGGCGCTTTTGAGGGGTGAGCCCCTCATCCGGCTGCCGCCCCCTTCTCCCCGACGGGAAGAAGGTGGCCCAAAGGGCCGGATAAGGGTCCCCGAAGTCCGAGCCTACTTCGGCGCGCGCTTGGCGAGGATGCGCTGCAGCGTGCGGCGGTGCATGTTGAGGCGGCGGGCGGTCTCGGAGACGTTGCGGTCGCACATCTCATAGACGCGCTGGATATGCTCCCAGCGCACGCGGTCTGCCGACATCGGGTTTTCCGGCAGTTCCACCTTCTCGCCCGGGCGCTGCGTCAGTGCGGCGAAGATGTCGTCGGCATCCGCCGGCTTGGCGAGATAATCGACCGCGCCGAGCTTCACGGCGTTCACGGCCGTCGCGATATTGCCGTAGCCGGTCAGCATGATGATACGCGTGTCGTCGCGGCGCTGGCGGATGGCGGCGATGACGTCGAGGCCGCTGCCGTCGCCGAGCCTGAGATCGACCACGGCGAATTTCGGCGGGTTTGTCTTGGCCTTGGCGATGCCCTCGGCAACCGACTCGGCCGTATGGACGGCAAAGCCCCGCGTCTCCATGGCGCGCGCAAGGCGGCGCAGGAACGGCGCGTCGTCATCGACGAGGAGAAGGGAAGGATCGGGCCCGATATCGTCGGTTGCCGCGTGAGGTTCGGTGTTTTCTGCCATTTTTCGTCTTTCGTGGCCGAATTTCGTCCATTCTTGATGAGGATCAGCTTATCACCCGTAAGTCGGGGTGGGTAAAGTCATTTTGCGGCCTTTGCCTCCATGCGGCCCCGCGGCCAATCGACCGACACGCGGGCGCCCGGCCGGTCGCCGGTGCGGTTGGCAAAGGTCAGTTTCGCGCCGGAGCGCTCCAGCAGCGTCTTGGCGATGAACAACCCGAGCCCCAGTCCGCCGGCCCGCTCGTCGCGCTGGCGCTTGGTGACATAGGGATCGCCGATGCGCTGGAGGATATCCGCCGCATAGCCGTCGCCGTCGTCCTCGATGACGATCGTCACCCGTTCCGCCGTGTGGCTGACGGTGATGGTCACCTCCTCGCGCGCATGGTCGACGGCGTTTTCCATAAGATTGCCGAGACCGTAGAGAATGCCGGGATTGCGGCTGCCGACCGGCTCGTTCTCGCGTTCGCCGTTTTCGACGAGGTTGAGGCGGATGCCGAATTCGCGGTGCGGCGCCAGCACTTCCTCCAGCAGCGAGGAGAGCGGCAGCACGCGCATATGCGCCTCGTCCGCTGCCGAAAGCGTGGTGAGACGGCGCAGGATGTCGCGGCAACGTTCGCTCTGGCTGCGCAGGAGCTGCACGTCTTCCTTGAAACGGTCGTCCATGCCGAGTTCGCGCTCCATTTCGCGCGCCACGACGCTGATCGTGGCAAGCGGCGTGCCGAGCTCGTGCGCTGCCGCCGCCGCCAGGCCGTCGAGTTGCGAAAGGTGCTTTTCGCGCTGGAGGATGAGTTCGGTCGCCGCGAGCGCATCGGAAAGCTCCGCTGCCTCCTGCGACACGCGGTAGGAGTAGAAGGCGGCAAAGGCGGTGGTCGACACGATGGCGAACCAGAGCCCGGCCGTCAGGATCGGCGGCACGACCAGCAGCGTGCCGGGAAACCAGGGCAGCGGAAAGGGCGTGAAGGCAAGCGCCGTGATGCCGAATACCGAGAGCAGGCCGAGCGGCAGGCTGAAGCGGATCGGCTGCAGCGAGGACGAGATGATGACGGGCACGCAGACGAGCGGTGCGAAGGGATTGGCAAGTCCGCCGGTAATGAAAAGCAGCGCCGTGAGCTGGCAGAGGTCGAAGGCGAGCAGCAGGAAGGCGGAGGCAGGCGTCAGCCGGTGCGTCGGGGCGAAGCGCACGGCGAGGAAGAAGTTGACCGCGGCGAGCAGCGCGATCAGCACCGCCGCCGGCAGCAGCGGCAGCGGAAAATCGAGCCACAGCCCGACGACGATGACCGTGATCGACTGACCGGCGACCGCCAGCCAGCGCAGCCGGATGATCGTTTCGAGACGCAGACGCCGGCCGGAGCCCTCGAAGTCGATGTCCTGGTAACCCGTCATCCCGTCTTCCTTCCGTTCGCGAACCCGCATTCGCCCTTCTAGAGCATTTCCGCATTTCTTCGAATCGCGAAAGCGCTTCATCCGCTTGTTCTGAAGCAATTGCAGATGCAAGGCCGCTGCGCACTTTGCCGGAATGGCTCTAAACTGCGAGATGCCCGGAACGATTTGTCTTTCTGCAATTTCCGACGCAAAACCTCCGGCAATCGCCGGAAGTTGCGCGATCACGTTCCGCGCGGCTTGGCGCGCGTCGTCGGCAGGGCGTCTGCCGGGTCCTCCGGCCAGGGGTGTTTCGGATAGCGCCCGCGCATATCCGCCCTGACGTCGCGCCAGGAGCCGGCCCAGAAACCGGGCAGGTCGCGCGTCGTCTGGATCAGCCGGTGTGCGGGGGAGTGGAGTTCGAGCAGCAGTGGCAGCCGCCCGCCCGCCACGGCCGGATGCTGCTTCAGGCCGAAGAGCTCCTGCACGCGGATCGCCAGCACCGGCTCGTCGCCATCGTAGCGGATCGGGTGGCGCTGGCCGGTCGGCGCCTCGAAATGAGTGGGTGCCAGCCGGGCGAGGTCGCGCTGCACCTCATAGGGCACCAGCGCCATCAGCCCTTCCTGGAGGCTTGCGGGCTTCACCTCTTCGAGGCTGCGGCTGTTTTCCTGGAACGGCACGAACCAGCTGTCGAGTGTCGCAAGCAGCGCCTCGTCGCCGGTATCCGGCCAGGGTGCACCGATCGAGCGGTGGAGGAAGCCGATGCGGTCGCGCAATTGCGCCGTCTCGCGGGAAAAGGGTAGCACGACAAGGCCGAGCTGGCGTACCCCGTCGGCAAGCGCCAGCGCTGCCTTTGGTCCGCTTGGCCGCGGGAGTGGTGCCTCCTCGAGAATCATTGCGCCGAGACGCACGACCCGGCGCGCGCGCACCTGGCGGCTGGCGCGGTCGAAGACGCACTGGTCCTCCCGCACGATGGTTTCGGCGAGTTCCGCCTCGACATCCGCGCGGCTGATTTCCGCCGCGGCGAGAATGCGTTGCCGCCCGGCCTGCCCGGTGAGGTCGGCGACGACGATCATGTCGGCGCCGGCGAGCCGCTCGGTCTCCGGCAGCTCCGCCCCGCGCCCGTTCGCCATGACGAACCGCCCCCGGCCACCCCGCTGCAGGGCGACGCGATCGGGAAAGGCATGCAGCAGCAGGGCACCGGGGACCGGGACCGTGCCACCCTTCGTCGCGCCGAAACCCTCGGCCATACGCTGGGCGAGTTTCCGCGCCGCCTCGGCCCGCTCGCCGCGTTCGCCGGAGAAGCGGCGCAGGCGCTCCTCGATATCGACGGCCGGTCCGCCGAGGCCCTGTTCGGTCAGGAGCACGGCGAGGCGCGCCGCGGCCCCTTGCTGGCCGTCTTCGGCGGCATGCAGGATCATGGCCGCCAGCCGTGGCGGCAGCGCCAGCTCCCGGATGCGTTTTCCGGCCGGCGTCAATGCGCCCTGTGCGTCGAGCGCCCCGAGGAGACGCAGCAGGTTGCGCGCTTCCTCCACCGCCGCGGCGGGCGGCTGGTCGACAAGCCGCAACGCGGCGGGATCGCTGACACCCCAATGCGCGAGATCGAGCATGAAGCCAGAGAGATCGCTGGAAAGAATCTGCGGCGGCGTGAAGGCCGGCATCGCTGCCGTCTGTCCGGCATGCCAGAGGCGGATGGCGATGCCCGGTTCGGTTCGCCCAGCGCGGCCGGCGCG